>RXJO01000520.1 GCA_003987795.1 Curvibacter sp. | reverse complement strand
TTAGAGTTCGAGCTGAATCCTTAAGTCGGTTCCTCGTTCCATTGCTACTCGAACCCCAAGAACGGACCGCAGGCATGAAACTGCTAATCATTGAAGATGAGGTCAAGCTTGCGGACTACCTTCGCAAGGGACTCACCGAAGAAGGCTACGTGATCGATGTAGCCACCAATGGAGTCGATGGCCTTCATATGGCATCGACCGGTCATTTCGATCTGATCGTCCTCGACACCATGTTGCCAGGCATTGATGGTTTCGGCTTGCTGGCTGCGCTGCGGCAGAGCAAGCGGACGCCGGTGATCATGTTGACGGCCCGTCATCGTATCGAAGACAGGGTCCGTGGACTAAAGACCGGAGCAGACGACTATCTTGTCAAGCCATTTGCCTTTTCTGAGTTAGTCGCCCGCATTGAGGTACTGCTGCGCCGCGGTGCGGACACTACGCTAGCACCCAATGCGCTTGTTTTATTTCTAGAAGATTTGGAAGTGGACTTGGTAAGGCGGCGCGCTACGCGGTCTGGCCAGCGTATTGACCTTTCCGCAAAAGAGTTCCAATTGCTGACCTTGCTTCTGCGCCGCAAGGGCGAGGTATTGTCGCGCACCGAAATTGCTGAGCAGGTATGGGACGTGAACTTCGACCACGGAACGAACGTAATCGATGTCGCTGTGCGTAGATTGCGCAGTAAGCTCGATTTGCCCTTTGAGCATCCATTGCTGCACACAGTCCGTGGTATGGGCTACGTGCTCGAACATCGCCAGCCGTGAAATTTCGACCGACTAGATCTTTGAGGCAGCGACTTGCTCGTTGGCTTGCCCTTCTTGCGCTAGCCGGGCTTGCCTTGACCTGCCTTGGTGTTTACACCATCACCATGATGAGCTTCAAGGAGCGGCAGATGAGTGCACTACGTCAGAAACAATTCCAAGTGAGCCATCTCATCGCCGAGGAGAAAGAACAAGACGGTGGAACGCTGGCGCACAAGCTGGACGATGCTCTGGTGGGCCGACAGGACATGACGGTGATCCTGACCGCCGCTGACAGCAGCATCCTCTATGCCCATGCAGCCATTCCAACGGATCACCGTACGATCAACGTGCGATTCGAAGCCACGAGCGGGGCCACTCTCATCCAGGTAGCGATGAGCTTGGATATCAGCGAGGACGCTCTTGTGCTTGAACGCTTGGCTCGCACGCTGATTGCGGCTGCAGTGGTTGGCGCTTTGGTGATTGCCCTCGGCGGATACGCGCTGGTGCAAATCGGGCTGCGTCCAGTCCGTGATCTTTCAGCACAAATTCAAGCGCTAGAGGCCGATACCCTGCACCAACATTTGGATGACTCCGCACAGCCCGACGAGTTGGCGCCACTGGTGGCTCATGTCAACGAGCTTCTGAAACGCCTGCAAAAGGCTTACGAGCAACTGGAGGCGTTCAATGCCGATGTTGCTCACGAACTTTTCACGCCGCTGGCAACTTTGATAGGAGGCTCTGAGATCGCTTTGCGTAAAGCACGCGATGTTAATTCACTTCGGGATGTATTGGGTGCTCAACTCGAAGACCTCCAACGCATGTCGATGATTGTGCAGGACATGCTTTTTCTCTCGCAGGCCGACCGGGGAGCCATAGCTCGCCGCGAGTATGTTAACAGCATGGCCGAGCTCGCGAGTTCGGTAGCGGATCTACACGAGGCGGCCATGGAAGAGGCTGGCCTCCAGTTGCATGTCATCGGTGACGCCACGTGTATGGCCGATATACGTTTACTGCAGCGTGGACTTTCCAATTTGATCAGCAACGCGACCCGGCATGCTCGCTCACACAGCACAGTGGTCGTGGAGATTAATCGGATGGGCGATGAGGTTTCCTTGCGAGTCGTCAACCAAGGCCACAGTATTCCGGCAGAGCATCTGCCTTATTTGTTCAATCGCTTCTACCGAGTGGATGTAGCGCGGCCAGATGCAGCTCGCAATCATGGGCTGGGCTTGGCCATCGTGGCGGCCATCGCCCGCATGCACGGAGGACGGACTACGATCGAGTCGAGCGCTGGCGTCACGTCCATCGGGTTTGTAGTGCTTGATCCATCGCACGCGATAGCTACCCACTAGACCACTATGCTTTAGATTACCGCATTGCCACACTGAGCACAGAACTTTGCATTGACCTGGACGACGCTACCGCACTTCGCGCACGAAACCGGTACCAGCGATGATGCGCACTGGCTGCAAAAACGAGAGCCCTGCAGATTGATCGCTTTGCATTGCAAGCATGGGATGCCACTGCTCAAAGGCGCTGGATTGCGCTCCCAGTCGTGATTGCTCGGACTGCCGCCGTGGCTGTGGCTATTCCCATGCCCATGGGAACTGCCATGTCTACCACCGTGTCCAAAAATTCGATCCAGAATTCCCATTTCGACACTCCAAACCTCGGTTTATTTGCCCGCACGCTTCCCGAGCAGCCGTAGCCCGTTGAACACCACTAGCAAACTCGCCCCCATGTCAGCAAACACAGCCATCCACATGGAAGCATCGTCGAATATGGCCAGTAGCAGGAACACCAGCTTGATACCCAGCGCGAGCGCGATGTTCTGCCACAGCACGGCGTGTGTGCGCTTGGACAGCCGGATCGTTTCAGGCAGGCGGCGCAGATCATCGTTCATGACCACCACGTCTGCGGCCTCCATTGCCGTATGAGTACCCGCACCGCCCATCGCGAAACCGATGTCGGCCTGGGCCAGTGCGGGGGCATCGTTGATGCCATCACCCGTCATCGCTGTAGCGCCTATGCGTTGCTGAAGCTCGCCGATGGCGCGCAGTTTGTCTTCGGGCAGAAGGTTGCCGCGCACTTCGGAAATGCCCGCCTGCGTTCCCACAGTTTGTGCCGTCGCCAGGTTATCCCCCGTCAGCATCACCGGCATCACACCCAGCGCCTTCAGGTCGGCCACGGCCTGCGCGGATGAGGGTTTGATGGTGTCAGCCACCGCGCAGATCGCCATGACCCGTTCGCTGCTGGCCAGCAGCGTAACAGTGCGACCCGCTTGTTCATGTACCGCAAGGCGGGCTTCGAGTTCAGCCGAACATTGCCCACGCTCTTCGATCCAGCGATGATTGGCTAGCACGTAGGGCTGACCTTCCATCATCCCCTGCACGCCACGACCAGGAACTGCCTGAAACTCACCGACCTCTTGAACGGCCCTTGATACGCCATTTGCAATGGCTTTAGACACTGGGTGATCTGAGCGCGCCGCAAGGCTCTTGGCCAGTTCCTCCAAAACCTGTGGGTCAACACGAGCATCCACCGCCTCGAAGGCCACCAACCTAGGCTTGCCTTCGGTGATGGTGCCGGTCTTGTCCAACGCCACGGCTTTGATTTTGCGTGCGTTCTCCAGATAAACGCCACCTTTTATCAAGATGCCTCGCCGCGCTGCCGCGGCCAGCCCACTGACGACGGTAACGGGCGTGGAAATAACCAGTGCGCAGGGGCAGGCGATGACCAGCAGCACCAGGGCCTTATAAGCAGCCTGCATCCAAGTGAGCCCCATGAGCCAAGGCATCAGGAGGGCGACAGCGACCGCGAGCATGAACACTGCGGGCGTATAAATGGCTGCAAATCGATCCACGAAGCGCTGGGTAGGCGCACGAGAAGACTGAGCCTGCTCAACCGCATGGATGATGCGCGCCAGCGTACTGTCGGAGGCCGGGGCCGTGACGCGGATTTCCAGCGCCCCAGATTGGTTGATGGTGCCCGCAAAGACCTCATCGCCGGGCACCTTGTCCACCGGCAAACTTTCGCCGGTCACTGGAGACTGGTCGATGGCGCTCTGGCCCAGTGTCACGATGCCGTCCAGCGGAACGCGCTCACCTGGACGGATGCGCACGGTCGCATTCACTATGACCGCTTTGACACCGACGCGCTCCCAACTGCCATCCGATTGACGCACCTCCGCTTGCTCCGGCGCGAGCGCCAGCAGGCTCTTGATAGCGCCACGCGCACGATCAACGGCGCGCGCCTCAATGGCTTCCGCGATGGCATACAGGGCCATCACCATCGCTGCTTCGGGCCACTGACCGATCAGAAAAGCGCCGGTCACGGCCACGGTCATCAGGGCATTGATGTTCAGGCGCCCCTGCCGCAGCGCGGCCAGCCCCTTGCCATAGACCGAAAAGCCCGACAGCGCGATGGCCGCTGCGGCCAACACCATCCCTAATCCCTTGATCGGCTGGCTGTCTGGCAAGGCAAACGCTAGCCCTTCAGCCGCCATCGCCAATCCCAAGGCACCCAGCGATTTGCCCCAGGTCATCCAGAAACCCCTTGGTGAGTTGCCCGCAGCAACGGCAGCCGATGAGTCCGTGTCGAGAGACTCTGGCTTGAAGCCTGCTCTGCGGATCGCTTCCAGCGCCTGCTGCAAGGCCGATGCATCGGCCGCAATGGCAAGCTCTCGATCTCCCAGGTTGAATTGCAGACTGCGAATCCCTGCCATGCCCTCCAGCGCCCGGCGGATTTCCGATTCCTCTGAAGCGCAGTCCATGTTGGCTATGCGGAAACGCTGCGATCCGACAGTTGTCGCGTCAGCCACTGCTGGCTGGGACACTGCGGACGCTACTGCACAGTCACTCCCGCAGCAGGCAGTCTCAGCTTGTTGATGTGGGTGGACAGAATTCATGAAGACCTCCTTGTCTATGAGTATTGGAAACCCTATACCGACTACAGAGTCAAGTGCCTACAATAAGACCTGTGAAGAAAATTCCGTCACTCAAGGTGAAGCTATGAAAATTGGCGAGTTGGCCAAGGCTGCGCACACACAGGTGGAAACAATCCGGTATTACGAGCGTGAAGGTTTATTGCCCGAAACGGCCAGGACAGGTGGCAACTACCGGATGTATGCCAACGAACACGTTGACCGGTTGTCTTTCATTCGGCACTGCCGAGGGTTGGACATGACGTTGGACGAAATCAGAGTGCTGCTGCGCTTCAAAGACTCTCCGCACGAAAATTGCGAGCAGGTGAACGATTTGCTCGACGAACACATTGGTCATGTGGCTGCCCGCATCAAGGAGTTGAGAGCGCTGGAGCGGCAGCTCAAGACCTTGAGGGAAAGCTGCCATGAATCGCAGCAGGCTGGCCAATGCGGCATCCTGACCGAACTGTCCTCGGCATCTCGCCATGTGCATGAGCCTGTAGCGCCCAGGGGTCATGTTCACGGGGCGCACAGCCTTAAGTGACAATCCCAAAGAAACCCCACGCTGTCGCCCGACTTCCCACGACACCCCGCCGCCGCGCACCGTTGCGGCGATCTGCAGCCCCAGCCGCTGCTTGATCACCGGTTTCCGGGGTCTCCTCGTTTTCAGTGCAATAAGTGACGGTACGCAAAGCTAGCACTGGCGCGGGGGTGGTCTGGGTAGACCGTTGATTTCATTGACTTTCCT
>RXJO01000378.1 GCA_003987795.1 Curvibacter sp. | reverse complement strand
TCAGCAGGTTCTGGCTGTTGAGCGCGGCAAAAATGTCCTGCGGGGCGACGCCCAGCGTGGCCAGACGCTCATGAGAGAAGGACACGAAGATGCGCTCAGGCTGTTCGCCGATGAGGTTGACCTTCTTGACACCGGCCACGTGCAGCAACTGCTGGCGCAAGGCTTCCGCATCGCGCACCAGCCGCCTCTGAGGCTCGCCCTTGGCCTTGAGGGCATAGAGGGCGAAGGTGACGTCGGCGTACTCGTCGTTGACCATGGGGCCGATCACGCCCGCCGGCAGTCTTCGGGCCTCGTCCGCGACCTTCTTCCGGGCCTGGTAGAACTCCTCCTGCACTGCGGAGGGTGGCGTGCTGTCGAGCAGCGAGACCATGGTGAAAGCCAGGCCCGGGCGGGTGTAGGTCTCGGTGCGGTCGTACCAGCGCAGTTCCTGCATGCGCTTTTCCAGTGGCTCGGCCACCTGGTCCTGCATCTCTTGCGCCGTGGCCCCCGGCCAGGCGGTGACGATCGTCATCTGCTTGATCGTGAAGGGCGGATCTTCCGCGCGCCCCAGTTTGAAGAACGAGACCAGGCCGGCCACCGAGATCAGCAGGATCAGGAACAGCGTGATCGATCGCTCACGCACCGCGAGCGCGGACAGGTTGAATCGGTTCTCGCTCACGGACGTGCTCCTTGCGCCGCGGCGGTGGCCACCCCATCCAGCCCTTGGACCTCCTGGTCTTCACGCAGCAGGTGCGCACCGAGGGCAACGATCCGATCCCCCTGTTTGAGCTTGCCCGTGACCTGGGCGCTGGCGTCATCCAGGCGCTCGACAGCCACCCGCTGCCAACTGACCCGGGCCGGCTCGCCACGGATCACCCACACCCCCGGGCCCTGACCTGGGTCATACAGCGAGGCGAGAGGCACATTGAAGCTGCCTGCCGAGGGCGTGCCTCGGTCATGGACTCGAATCACCACCGTCGAACCCAGCGGGGCCTGGGCCAAGTCGCCGTCGAGCACGTAGCGGGCCTCAAAGGTGCGGGTCAAGCGATCGGCAGCGCTGGAAAGCTGCCGCAGCCTGGCCACAACCTCCACCCCCTCCTTGCCGAACAGGCTGGCCTGGGCCACCGACCCGATGGCGGGGCGCAGCGTCTCGGGCAACTGGATCAAGGCCTCGCGCTGACCGGCATGGGCCAGCCGGACCACCACCTGCCCCGCGGCCACGACCTGGCCGGGTTCGGCCAGCGTCTCCACCACCACACCATCACCGTCAGCCACCAACTCGGCATAGCGGCTTGCGTTGAGGGCCACACGCGCCTGTGCTTCGGCGGCACTGAGCTGGGCACGCGCTGTATCCGCCGCCGCCTTGATCTGGTCATAGGCCGATGCCGAGATGGCGCCGGTGCCACGCAGGTCGCGGTAGCGCGCTTCGTCGTCTGCGGTCTGGTGGGCCCGTGCACGGGCGGCCAGCACGGCCTCTGCCTGCGCCTGTGCCGCCAGGCCCAGATCGACCGAGTCGATGCGCATCAACACCTGGCCACGTTTGACGGTCTGACCCGCATCCACCAGACGCTCCAGCACCTTGCCCGGAACCCGAAAGCCCAGGTCGCTCTGGACGCGCGCCGCCACGGTACCCGTGAAGGCCCGCGATGACGGGGTGGCCGGCTGCACAACAGCCACACGGACCCGGGTCAGGCCCGCGCGTGGGTCAGAGACTGCCTTTTCGCCGCAAGCGACCAGGGCCAGAGGCAAGGCACAGATGAGAAACGGGGTAGCGAGGCGAAGCCGGAGCATGAAGGTCCCTTGAACAGATGGATCAGGACCTTCATTTTTTATCTTGTGACCAACTTAGTCAATAGTCACAAACAAAATCGTCAAGGAGACAGACTTCGGAGCACCAGACCCGAGAGTTGGGCCGGTGCCGCCTCGGCGTAGTCCAGGCTGTGCTGCAGGATCAAAGGGTTGAGGTAGGGCCGCATCACCAGAAGAATCGCAGCGGCCGCTTCGTCCAACGGCGTCTTGCGCTCGAAATCGCCGCTCAGGCGCCCCTGCTGCAGAACCTCCAGCAGCAAGCCCTGGATGTTGGCCTCATAGACGAGGGTGGTCTGCCAGCGTTCCGTCGCGGCGGACGCCGCGATTTCGTAGAGCTTCCGATCCTGGAAGAACAGCCGCAGGCTGGCCTCGACGATGGCCTTGAACATGCGCCGCAGCTTCTCGGGCGGTTGCTCGGCCTGCGCCACCGCGGCTCGGACCTCGGCCTCGATGCCACCCAGGCAGTTGGCGCAGATCATCTCGCCGATGGCCTGCTTGGACTCGAAGAACTTGTAGATGTAGGCCTTCGAAAAGCCGATGGCCTTCGCGAGATCGGAGACGGTGGTCTTTTCGTAGCCGTAGCGGCTGAAGTGCTCGGTGGCAGCGGTAACGATCTGGCTGCGCACCTCGTGGTCGACGGGGCCACGGGCGGCAGCGATGGGACTTGCTTTGGTCATGAGCAGAGCTTACGTCAGTCTGTGGTACTGGACAACTAGTGACCAATTGATATTATGGTCACACATCAATTTGATCCAGAGAAACGATATGCTGCCCAAAAGTACCCTCGCCGCCCTCGTCGCGGCCAGTCTGTCCGCCGGCTGTGCGGTGGGTCCGGACTACGTCCGGCCTGAGATGGTCCTGCCCGCGCAGTTCCAAGGCCAGGCCCCTACAGATCAGGCCCAGGACAAAGCCCGTGCCGATCTGGTGAACTGGTGGTCTGCCTTCGGGGATGCCCAGCTGAGCCGGTTTGTCGCCCTGGCCTTGGCGCAGAACCTGGACCTGGCTCAGGCCGCGGCGCGGGTCAGCCAGGCACGCGCAGGCCTGGGGGCGGTCGACGCCGCCCTTCGCCCGTCAGGGGCGGTATCCGGTCAGGCGGCCCGGGCCCATCAGTCTGTGCAGACACCGCTGGGCCAGATTCTGAATTCCGTTCCGGGCTTCGAGCGCAACGGCAGTGCCTACGAGACCAACCTGGGCGCCAGCTGGGAGCTGGACCTGTTCGGCGGCCTGGGCCGAGGCCGGGAGGCCGCTGCGGCCGAGCTTCAGGCCTCGGAAGCGGGCGCGGTGGCCACCCGGCTGGCCGTGGCGGCACAGACAGCCGACATCTACCTCCTGGTTCGAGGCCTGCAGGCGCGTTTGGACGTGGCGCGTCTGCAAGTCCGGACGCAGGAGGATCTGCTGTCGAAGGTCCGCTTGCTGAGCAGCCAAGGACTCGCACCTGAACTTCAGGTGCAACAGGCTGAAGGGGCGCTTGCACTAGCCCAAGCCGCCCTGCCTGTGTTGGCGTCGTCACTCGACACCGCGATGAACGCCATGGATGTCATCCTCGGGACGCCACCCGGCACCCATCGGCCAGATCTGCTGGCACCCAGTGAAATTCCCGCTGCCCCCACAGGCATCGCGACAGGGTCGCCCAACGATCTGCTGAGGCGACGCCCCGACCTGATCGTGGCCGAGCGGCGCCTGGCGGCCGCCAACGCCCGCATCGGCGCTGCGGTGGCGGAGTACTACCCCAAGTTCTCCCTCAGTGGCCTGGTGGGCAGTTCCACCTCGGTGTCGAGCAGCCAGCTGTTCTCGGGCGGGGCCGCACAGGCCTCCGGCATGTTGGGGCTGCGCTGGCGCCTCTTCGACTTCGGACGGATCGATGCACAGATCGAGCAAGCCAAGGGGCAAGAGGCCGAGATGCTGGCCGCCTACCGGCTGGCGGCCCTCAAGGCCACCGAGGACGTCGAGAACTCGCTCTCCACCTACAGCCGCCGCCGGGAGCAGCTGTCTGTGCTGACGGCCGGCGTCAATTCGCTGAGCCGGGCCCGGGCGGCATCGATGTCGGCCTACCAGAAAGGCGTGGTCAGCATGATCGAGGTCTTGCACGCCGACGAGACACTGCTGCAAGCCACCGACGCACGCGTGCAGGCTCAGCTGGAACTGGCGCGCTCGGCGGTGGCGACTTTCAAGGCGCTGGGGGGCGGGTGGGAGCCGGCTGCTGAGCCAGCTCGGTCATTTTCGTGAGGCATCGCCATCACGCCAAGCACTGATGCGCCTTCTCCCAGGCCTCAGAACGCCACCCGCCAGCTGACCCGCACCGAACGCGGCTCGCCCGGGTGCACCACCTTGCCGTTGACTGCTGTGGCCTCGCCGGGCAACCGTGAGGCGTAGTAGTACTGGATGTCGTCCACCTTGCGGTTGAACAGATTGAAGACATCCACTGTCAGGCTGGACGGGCGGCGGGTCAGGTCCAGCAGATCGCGGCTCACGCGCAGGTTGAAGGTGGATGCGGCATTGGAGCGCACCGAGTTGTCCTCAACCAATGCACCGCTGCCCAGGTAGCGCCATTGCAGGCTGGCCGACCAGCGACCGATGTCCTTGACGGTGGCCGCGATCGAGGCCACCGAATCGACCGCGTTGGGAATGCGGTCGCCATTGGTGAATCGGGCGTGGGTGAGTGCGATGTCGGCGTCCAGCAGAAAGTGCGGGTTGGGCGTCCAACGGTTGTTGAACTCCAGGCCATGGCGGCGGCTGGCACCGCTGGCCTCGGTGGTGCCCGAGTCCCCGACATAGACCAGCTCAGAGTCTGAATTCAGTTGCCAGAACGCGACCGAACTCTGCAGGTTGGCGACGGCCTCGGTGCGCGCGCCCAACTCCCAACCCCGGGCGGCCACCAGACCCGGCACCGCATCGACCGGCTCACCGGTCTTGGGGTCAACCTTGGCCGTGGTGCCGCGGGCATCGTTGCTGTGAAAGCCCTTGCCGGTGTTGAAGAAGAACTCGGTCTGCGCCCAGGGGCCGGCCACCAGGCTGAGCTTGGGCGAGAGCAGACTGGCCCGCGCACTGCCCGAGTTGGCCGGGTTGCTCAGGCTGTTGACGGCAAAGCGGGCTGTGTCGCCGCGCAAACCCACCACGCTGCGCAGCCAGGGCGTGAGCTGCACCGTGCTTTGGCCATACACGCCCAGCACCGTCTCGCGCACGTCGTCGAGCCGGGTGGTGGACAGGATCTGCCGCGCCTGGGTGTCGAACAAGCCCACATGGATGCGGTCGTTGCGCAGTTGCACGCCGACTTCGCTGCGCGCGTCCAGGCCCGCAACCCTGTGGTTCCAGGCCCGGGAGGCCTGGCCGCCGAAAACGTTGCGGTCGTCCTGCTGCGAGAACTGGTCGCCGGTGGCGGGGCGGTCCATCGCGTAAGTGAAGTTCGAGAACAGCTTGAGCGAGTACTTCATCGCGTAGGCCGAGACCCGGGTCTCGCCTGCACGATCCCGGTCATGCCATTCGCCTGACAGGCTGTAGCGTGAGGTGCTGCCGCCGTCGGAGGGGTCTACCGAGTCGTAGCGGCCGAAGGGCCGGCCATTGTAGGTGCCGGCATCGATCAGGCGCTGGGGCACCTGGTCGGTGGAAGTCCAGCGAGCCTCATAGGCCATCAGGCTCAGCGTGCTGCCG
>RXJO01000429.1 GCA_003987795.1 Curvibacter sp. | reverse complement strand
TGCACACCTCGCAGCCCCAGGTCAGCCGCCTGATCGCGCAACTGGAAGGCATCACCGGCTTTGCCCTGTTTGACCGCAGCGGCACCCGGCTGACCCCTTCGCTCGACGGCAAACGCTTTTTTCAGGATGTCGAAAAAACCTTTGCCGGCCTGCAAAACCTGGAGTCGGCCGCCCACCAGATCCGAAGCTTTGGGGGCGAGCGCTTGACCGGGGCCGCCATGGCCCGCATCGCAGGCGGCCTGCTGAGCCAGGCCGTGGTGAAGTTCAAGCAGGCCCACCCCCAATCGCTGGTCACCCTGCATTCAGGCGCGGCCACCACCATCAACAGCTGGGTCAGCGCCGGCCTGTGCGACATGGGGCTGGCCATTCTTTACGGGGGCGACCCGCCGGGCATGCAGGTCGAGACCCTGCTCAACATGGACTGCGTGGCCCTGCTACCGCGCGAGCACCGGCTGGCCCGGCAAAGCCGGCTGCAGGCCGCCGATTTCGAGGGCGAAGATTTCATCTCGTTTCCGCAGGGCAGCGACCCACGCGAACGCATCGACCGCGTCTGGGCCAGCGAGGCCGTGCGACCCAACACCGTGCTCGAATCCGACCTGGGCGCCTCGGTCTGCGCCCTGGTGGCCGCCGGCCTGGGCGTGAGCCTGCTCAACCCCCTGGCCGCCCTCGAAGAACAGCCCCGCCATGCCTTCGTGATCAAGCCCTTCAGCCCGCCCGTGACCGTGCGCCTGGCCATCCTGCTGGCCCCCCAGGCCCCCAACTCGCGCATGGTGGCTGCCTTCAGGCAGGCCGTGCTGGAGGTGATCGATGCAGAACTGCGGCCCCTGCTGCGACAACAAGGCCCCCAGGCGGCGGCCCAGCCGCGGCCCGGCAAAGCGGGCTAAGCCCAGGCCCACCCGCCAACAGGCCTGGCCCCGTGGGGCCCGCAGCCCGGTCGCTGTGAGCCCCCCGCATTCCTCGCTTGGCACCCGTGTGCATCGGCCCTGGCACTTGACCTGGGCACCCAGCTGCCCTGCCGGCAGCATGAGGGCGCAAGCCTTCACCACAGTTTCACCACATGTACTTGGCCCCAATCAGATAGCGTGTCAGCCCGCCGTGCAGCCCATTGCCCAATTCACGCCGGGCATGCAGCAACTCAAGGCCCACATCCAGCCCCGTCAACGGCGTCCAGACCAGATTCAAATGCCAGGTCTGCGCCCATCGATCCAGCGTGCCTGCGCCGCCACCGGGCGGTCGCATCGACAGCCAACTGCCCACCACGTTGCTGCGCAACGCCGGGCTCCAGACATGCCGCAGCGACACAAAGCCCCCTGTCTGAGGGATTGCCTGCAGCGTCCGCTGTGCCCCCTCAGACACCGTGGCATCGGCCACGATGCCACCCCAGTAACGCCCCAGCCCCCGCCCGGCCCCCGTGCTGAATTGCAGCGACGTGCTGGCCGACAAAGGCACGGCCCCTCCAAAGCCCAGACCATAGGCCGAGGCACGCGCCGAATCGGGGTTGCCCGAGCCCAGGCGCCGCAACACGCCCGCGATTTCAAACTCAGCCCGGCCCAGGGCAAAGTGCGTCTTGGCCGTCAAATCGGGCCCGCGGTCGTTGTCTTGCAAAGCGGGCGTGCCTAGGTGGGTTTCGGGGTTTTCGACCGACACGGCCCAGAACGCCCCTTGGGCCGATTTGGGCGATGTCCAGCGCAACTGGGCCTGCCGAACGCCGCCACCAAACCAGCCGATCGGAGGCGCCGGGTCAAACAACTCTGGCGCCGCCGACAGGTTCAGCAGGTTTGACCACGTCTGCCCAGCCCCCCAATCGCCCACCGACAACCAGGCATGGCGCAAGCGGGGCACATAAGAGTTGGTCGCCACCTCGTTGCCTTGCCCGCCCAGAAAGTCGACCTCCAGCAAAGTGCTCACGGGCCCCCACGCTGAAGGCGTGAGGGTCTTGACCCCCAGCCGGCTGGCCTTGGCCCCCAGCTTGAACTTGTCTTGAGTGCCCCCGGGGCCGCCCGCCCCCACCGGGATCTGCGACAGGATCAGAAAATCGTCGCCCGGGCTGGCCGGCCCCGGGCTTCGCGAGCTGACACTGCCCACCGTCCAGAACAAACCGGTGATCGCCACCGAGCTGCCCCCCAACTTGATCGACTTGGGCAGATCCCCCGCTTGCAGCCCCTGGCCCGCCACCGGGTGGGCTGCCAGGCTTGGTGCCGGGGGTGCCGCCGGCTGGGCTTTGCGCTGGCCCTCGAGCAGGTCAATGCGCTGCTGCAGTTGCTGCAGCGACTGCAGCGCCTCAGCCAGGTGTTGCTGTTGCAACTGCACCTGATGTCGCAAAACCGCAAGCGTGTCTGCAGGTGCTTGTGCGTGGGTGGTTTGCGCCAGGCAGGCCAGCACAAGGCCTGCCGCAGACAGTGGCATGGTCGTCTTCATGATGATGAACTTTCGTGAGGAGATACGAATGGGCCACCCGACTCGCCGGCCTGGTGGCCTACCTGGCCCGATCCATCCTTGATCGGCCTGTGGGCCCGCGACCGGTGGGCTGCGGGCCCTTCTGTGCCTGAGGGTTCAGGCCCTGTGCTGGCGGCGACTCAGGCTGATGCCCAGGTACAGCACCACGCCCATGGCCGCCAGCACAGGCACACCGGCCCACAAGACGATCTCGCGGGGGCCCCGATCTGCAGCCAGCATCACGCCCCCCAGCGCAGGCCCCGCAATCGAGCCAATGCGCCCCCAGGCAGCCGCCCAACCCACACCACTGGTGCGCTGGGCCGGGGCATACAACGAGATCGCCATCGCGGCTTGCCCCAGGCAGCCACCGATCAGGCCCACCCCCATGCAAGCGATCATCAACAGCACACCCAATGGCCCCAAGGGCAGCAACGACAAACTGCACAAGGCCAACAGCGTCAACATCAGCAAGATCGGCAAGGCCAGAAACACGCCCAAGACACCGGCCAGCCCCATCAGCAAGGCCGCCCCCGCCAAGCCACCCAGCCCCAGTGCCGCCACCGCCCTGGGCGCCTGCGCCGGCGTGAACCCGAAGCTGCCCAGCAAGGTGGGCATCCAGAGCTGCAGCGCATAGGTG
Organism: Curvibacter sp.; assembly: GCA_003987795.1. Taxonomy (GTDB): domain Bacteria; phylum Pseudomonadota; class Gammaproteobacteria; order Burkholderiales; family Burkholderiaceae_C; genus Curvibacter. The sequence goes on along the minus strand of RXJO01000429.1, from coordinate 2,397 downwards.
GCGCTGAACACCAGAAACGCAAAAGCCCAGATCAAGCCGGTTTGCCCGCCCTGCCCTGCGCTGAACAGCGCCGCTACCCGCCCCTGAGCCCGGTGATCGCCCCCCGCAGCGCCCGTCGGCCCGCCAGGCCCAGGCGCTTGCAGATCGTCTTGCGGCAAGCCCCAGTACAGCAAGGGCAGCAGGGCCAGCGGCAACACCCCGCCCAGGCCGAACACCGCGCCCCAACCCCCATGGGTGATCAAAGGCCCGCCCACCAACCCACCCAACACCGCCCCCACCGACAGCCCTGCGACCACGGCCACGGCCACCTGCTCCCGATACCGTGGCGCAAACTGCTCAACCGCCAACGATGCTGCAGCCGGCAACGCAGCCCCCAACCCGACGCCGGTGAGCAAGCGCAGCACCGACAGCGACACCACCCCTTGGGCCGCGACAGTCGCGAGCGAGCCCAGGCCAAACCAGGCCACCGTCAGCAACATGGCGCGACGCCGCCCCAGGCCGGCCGACAGCCGCCCACTCAACATATAGCCCAGCACCGCGCCTGCACTGGTGGCCATGAAAGCCGGCGTGAAAGCAGCCCCAGGCAATTGCCAGAGCTGGGCCAGCGTGGGCACCACAAAGCCGATCGCCGTGGTGTCGTACCCATCCAGGGTGACCGTCAAAAAGCACAACAGGGCAATGCCCCATGCCCGACGCCGGGATGCCCCCTCAGGCGCATGCGCAGGGCCCGCAGAAATGTCAAAAGATGTCATGGCTGGCTTTCAAGAAAGTTGTGAGGCGTCGTGGCCCGGCGGGCCGTGGTACGGGCTGGCATCTCGGCAGTGGCTGGAGGCCCCCAGATGCATCACAGGCCCCCGCCCCACCGCCACGGCAGGCCACAGCGGCAAACCCGAATCCGGCCCCAGGTTCGGGTCACCCGACACCACAAAATTGATCCAGGCCTGCCGCACCTGACGCGACAAGCTGCTGCGCTGGGCCTGCTCATCGGTGGCCGGGCATCCGTCCGGCATCGCCAGCATGGGCGCCTGCCCGAAGGCCTTGAAAGTGCCAAAGACAAAGGGCAACTCGATGCAGTGGCAGGCCCCCAGGGCGCTGCCCGGCGGCGCCCAGTCGAACTGGTAAACCCAGGCACGCCGCCCCTGTTGCGCAGCGCTTTGCGCCCAGCGCCAGGCCGGGGCCGCAAACCAAGGGTCGAGCCCCGGCAACCCATCGCCTGTGCCCGTTGGTGCCGCGGGCGCTGCTTCAAACGCCGCCAATTCGTCGCGCGCATAGCCCAGCAACACATCGACCTGCCCGGCGGCCTGCGCCAGGGCCTGCGGGTAAGCCTCGGGCTTTGGCAAAACACGGCCATCGGCCACCGGCCCGAACGGCGGGTGCACCGGCCCCGCCAGCAAGCCCAGCTCACGCGCCCAAGGCCCGGCCTGCTGTTGCACCGCCAACCACTGTGCGGTCGAGCCGCGCCCGGGCCAGACATCCAGGGCATCCAACACCCGCCGCCCCAGTTGGCCAGCCAGTGTGGGCTGGTAGGGCAGCACCCCCAAGGCCGGGCTTTGCAAAATGGCCCGCTGAAACAAGGCCCCTACCTGAGGGGCGCCGCCCGCCAGCCGATCATCAGATGCCGGCCAGACTGGCAGACGCCGGATCAACAACTGCGCCACCGCACTGCCCCCTGCCGACTGCCCCATCACCGTCACGGCTTTCGGGTTGCCGCCAAACAGCGCAATGTGCTGCTGCACCCAGTGCAGGGCGGCCTCTTGGTCGAGCAGGCCCAGATTGCCCTCGCTCACGCCCTCTGCCACCAGGTAGCCCAGGGCCCCCAAGCGCACCTGCGGGCTGACCACCACCATGGGCCCTTCGCGCACCAAGGCTGCGGCGTCATACCAGGGCAGATCCCCCCCGCCCGACGACCAGCCCCCGCCATGAAACCAGACCAGAACCGGCAGCAAACCCGTGTCGGCCGCCGCCTCTGAGGCCGGCCGGGGGCAGACCACCGTCAAGCTCAGGCAGTCTTCAGACTGCGGCAGCTCTGCCATCGGCCCCATCACATGCGCCAGACGCGATGTGCCCTGGGGGGCCAGCACCGGCCCATGCCGCTCGCCGCCCGCCGAGCCCGCCCCAACACCGGCCATGGCCCCCCGCCAAACCTCGGGTGGCATGAAGCGCCCCAGCCCGGAAGGCGCGGTGGCATACCGAATACCTCGGTAGCGACAAACCCCATCCAGGTTTTCGGCAACAGAAATCCCCACCTCTTGAAAGAAGCGTTTCATAAACATCCTCGATTCACTGAATAGAAATCACCCCGCCCAACGGGATGCGGAACCCCAACTGCCTTCCAAACAAGGCATTTGCCTGGGGGAAAGACCTGCGGCCTGCTGCCGCAGATCAGAACCATTTGCC
>RXJO01000034.1:19180-36843 GCA_003987795.1 Curvibacter sp. | reverse complement strand
CGTCGTGGTCTCATGGTGACCAACACCGCCGCTCCGATCACGGTGCCGGTTGGCAAGGCCACCCTGGGCCGCATCATGGACGTGCTGGGCAACCCCATCGACGAACGTGGTCCTGTCAGCCAAGAGCTGACGGCCTCGATCCACCGCAAGGCCCCCGCTTATGACGAGCTGTCGCCTTCGCAAGAACTGCTGGAAACCGGCATCAAGGTGATCGACTTGGTCTGCCCGTTCGCCAAGGGCGGTAAGGTGGGTCTGTTCGGTGGCGCCGGCGTGGGCAAGACCGTGAACATGATGGAACTCATCAACAACATCGCCAAGGCTCACTCGGGTCTGTCGGTGTTCGCTGGTGTGGGCGAGCGTACCCGCGAAGGGAACGACTTCTATCACGAAATGGCTGACTCCGGCGTGGTGAACCTGGAGAACCTCGGTGAGTCCAAGGTGGCCATGGTCTACGGTCAGATGAACGAGCCCCCGGGCAACCGTCTGCGCGTGGCCCTGACCGGTCTGACGATCGCTGAATCCTTCCGTGACGAAGGCCGTGACGTGCTGTTCTTCGTGGACAACATCTACCGTTACACCCTGGCCGGTACCGAAGTGTCCGCTCTGCTGGGTCGCATGCCTTCCGCCGTGGGCTATCAGCCGACGCTGGCCGAAGAAATGGGCCGTCTGCAAGAGCGTATCACCTCGACCAAGGTGGGCTCGATCACCTCCATCCAGGCCGTTTACGTGCCTGCCGATGACTTGACCGACCCGTCGCCTGCCACCACCTTCGCCCACTTGGATTCCACCGTGGTGCTGAGCCGTGACATTGCTGCCCTGGGTATCTACCCCGCCGTGGACCCGCTTGACTCGACCAGCCGCCAGCTGGACCCGAACGTCGTGGGCGAGGACCACTACAACACGGCTCGCGCCGTGCAGGGCACTCTGCAGCGCTACAAGGAACTGCGCGACATCATCGCGATTCTGGGCATGGACGAACTGGCACCGGAAGACAAGCTGGTGGTGGCACGTGCTCGTAAGATCCAGCGTTTCCTGTCGCAGCCTTTCCACGTGGCCGAAGTGTTCACCGGTTCGCCCGGCAAGTACGTGCCCCTGTCGGAAACCATCCGTGGTTTCAAGATGATCGTGGCCGGCGAATGCGACCATCTGCCCGAGCAGGCCTTCTACATGGTTGGCTCCATCGACGAAGCCTTCGAAAAGGCCAAGAAGATCTAAGGCCTTCTGTCATCGGAGGTCAGGGCTTGAGAGAGCCCGCCCCCGGTGCAGTCAAGCCTCCAGAAAAGGATTGCCATGGCAACCATTCATGTTGACGTTGTGAGTGCCGAAGAGTCGATCTTCTCGGGCGAAGCCAAGTTTGTGGCCTTGCCCGGTGAAGCCGGCGAACTCGGTATTCTGCCGGGCCACACGCCCCTCATCACCCGGATCAAACCTGGCTCGGTGCGCATCGAGACGGCCGACGGCGGTGAAGAATTCGTGTTCGTGGCCGGTGGCATTCTTGAAGTGCAGCCGAACTGCGTGACCGTCCTGTCCGATACCGCCATCCGCGGCAAAGATCTGGACGAAGAGAAGGCCAACCAGGCCCGCGCAGCGGCCGAAGAGGCCATCAAGAACGCCAAGAGCGACATCGACTTGGCCCGTGCCCAGTCCGAGTTGGCCGTCATGGCTGCTCAGATTGCCGCACTGCGCAAGTTCCGCCAGAAGCGCTGAAGCGCTAAGGCTTCCGCCCTCGCCTATTGGCGAAGGCCGGATTCCACAACAACCCCGTGCCTTCAACTGCACGGGGTTTTGTTTTTGGGGACTCCCGGCGACACACCCCTCTCGGGGGCCCAAAGCACGGCAGAATGAGGCCCCATCGCGATACCGGACCCATCGTCATGCCCAAAGCCAAACTTCAGGCCCTCACCACAGGCGGCTCCGCTGCGGAAGTCGAAGTGGCTTTCTATGACGCCCTGCAAAAGGGCGATGTCGCTCAACTGATGGCCTGCTGGGCCGACGAGGACGACATTGTCTGTGTGCACCCCGGCGGTGCGAGACTGATTGGAGCAGGGGCCATCAGGGCCGCGTTTGAGGCCTTGCTTGCACAAGGACCCGTGCCCATCCATTTGGAGCATGTGCAATGCGTGGACGCCCTGGCCAGTTCTGTCCACAGCGTGATCGAGCGCATCGAGATCGACACCCCGGCAGGCCGCCATGAGGCCTGGGTCATTGCCACCAATGTCTATCACAAGACCGCCCAAGGCTGGCGCATGGTGGCCCACCATGCCAGCCCAGGAACACCCCACAAGCCCATGCCTTTGACGGACGCTCCGTCCGTTCTGCATTGAAGCAAGGCCGCATCCGCCCATGCTGATGAATTACGTTGCTCCCGCCTGGGTGCCGGGCGGCAATCTACAGACCATTTGGCCAGCTCTCTTCTCGCGCCGCGTGTTCGGCCAGGCGCCAATGTACCGCCGGGAACGCTGGAACACCCCAGATGGTGACTTCATCGACGTCGATTTCCTGAGCACCCCTGCGGCTCCCGAAACTGACCCCGCTGCGCCGCTGCTGGTCCTGTTCCATGGGCTGGAGGGATCCTCCAGAAGTCATTACGCCGAGGCCTTTGCCGATTACGCGCGCGAGCAGCACTGGGCCTATGCCGTACCGCATTTCAGAGGTTGCAGCGGGGAGATCAACCGGGCGCCCAGGGCCTACCATTCTGGCGACCACGAAGAGATCGGCTGGGTGCTGTCACGTCTCAAGGCCGCTCACCCAGGCCCCATGATCGCGGTGGGCATCTCACTGGGTGGAAACGCTTTGCTGCGCTGGGCCGAGGAGGCCGGCCACACGGCCGCTCAGGTGGTCCGAGGCGTGGCAGCGGTCTGTTCCCCGATCGATCTCGCCGCTGGTGGATGGGCGATCGGGCGGGGCTTCAATCGCCTCGTCTACACGCGCATGTTCCTCAAGACCATGAAGCCCAAGGCCTTACAGAAGCTTGCGCAATTCCCAGGCTTGTTCGATGCGCAAGCGTTGAGCAGCGCACGTGATCTGTATGAATTCGATAACGCGTTCACGGCGCCGCTGCATGGATTTCGCAGCACGGAGGATTATTGGGCCCGAGCCTCGGCCAAACCCCATCTGGCGCAGATACGGGTTCCCGCCTTGGTCGTCAATGCACGAAACGATCCTTTTGTGCCCGCGTGGTGTCTGCCCAGCCAGAACGAGGTCGGCACCCATGTGACGCTTTGGCAGCCGGCCCATGGCGGCCATGTCGGGTTTCCCCACGGGCGCCTGCCGGGCCACGTACGAGGCATGCCTGAGGCGGTCGGTGGCTGGCTGACCCACCACATCTGAAACAGGAGGCGAGATGGATGACATCGTTCGACAGGCCATGGCCAAATGGCCCAACGTGCCTGACTGCTATGGTTGGCTGGGGCTGGACGCCCGTGGACAGTGGTACATGCGCGATGACCGCACTCAGGCCATCGGAAGCTTTGCCAGTGGGCGGCCTGGTGCGCGTGGCTCGGTCCTGCGTCATGACAAACTGATCGACTTCATCCAGCGCAATTACGAGCAGGACCCCGCTGGTTGCTGGTTCTTCCAAAATGGCCCCCAGCGTGTCTATGTCGAGCTCGAGGCCACCCCTTGGATCTGGCGCATCGACGCTGCATGGCAGGTCAGCAGCCATGCCGGTCAGGTGACTCGGGTGAAGGAATGCCTTCTCGATGAGCAGGGAAAGGTCTACCTGCTCACGGAGCTGGGTTTCGGCCTGGTGCACACCCTCGATGTGGGGCAGGTCGCCCACGCCGTGGAGCAGGGCCTGTGGAGCCCGATCGAAGCTGACAGTGAGGACTTGCCGGCACGCTTCGGCTATGTCATGAGCCCTGCAGACGCTCAGCGCGCAGGTTCAGAGGCCAAGGCAGCGCAGCAATAAAAAAGCCGGTCGTCAGACCGGCTTTCCAGGCTGCAGGGCTGACTGCAGACCCATCAGATCATTTGGCTTCTTCAGCCGCCGGTGCCTTGGGCTCAGGGAAGTTGGCGCCGCCATTGTTGGCCATGTAGGCCACGCCGCGAGCCACTTCGACATCGGTGAAATCGCCACCACCTTGGGCCCCCATGGCGCCCTTGCCCTTCAGCGCCGAGGTCACCAGCGCTTCAAAACCGGTCTTGATGCGCGGCGCCCAGGCAGCGGCATCACCAAACTTGGGTGCGCCGGCAGCGCCAGTGGCGTGGCAGACCGAGCATTGAGCCTTGAACACTTCTTCACCCGAGCGCAGCGGGCGATTGGCATCACGGATGTCCACGGCACCCACCTTCTGGATGCGTTCAGCCAGGGCGCGCTCTTCATTGCTGGAGCCGGCCGCCGGCTTGTTGCCCGAGGTGACATAAGCGACCAGACCGATGATCAGAAACACCGGAACGACAAACGAAAAGATGACCGCCACCAGCAGTTGCTTGGGGTTCTTGATCGGGCCGGTGTGTGCGTCTTCGTGGTTGTCGCTCATGGCGTCCTCAATGTGGTTTTAGGGCTTGAAACTTGACTTTTTGATTATAGCGACGGGTCTCTCCGGGGGGACCAGGGGCTTGCACCAAGGGTGTTGCAAGAAGGTCATCCTGGCATCTGAGTAGGCGCATCGATGGCAGTGCATCGGTGGCCGCGACGGCCAGGGGCATCATCCGATCAGTGCTGATGTCCGTCGACGTCCCGGGCACGGGCAGGGCGTTGGCTGGCAGGGGCCTTGGGCAACGCGGCTTCTGCCTGGAGCATCCGTGCGGTGCGAGCCGTGCAATCACCTTCGATGCTGGTGCAAAGCATCGCGTCGTCAACTTTCAATTTCTTCTGGAGTTGGCGGAACTGCGGCAGGAATTCGTTGGCCGTCTCTTCCGCCCCGGCCATGCCGACGCGCAGGGAGTTGAGTGCGCCCACCCACCCGAAATACGCCACACCCAGTCGGGTTTCAGCGGAAAGTCCGGGTTGGGCCAACAGGCCCGACAAGCAGTCGCGAAAGGCCCAAGTGTCGTGGTGAATCTTCCGATAACACCGCGTCTGAGCATCCAGCGCAGACGCCTTGATCTGTTCGGTGTCGACCACCGCCGCAGCGGCTTTGGAACGCCCAGGCTGAACAGCCTGCGCAGCCAAGCTGATCACCAACAAAAGAGCAGCCAACAGGGGGCGTCGCACCACAGCGTCTCCGGCAGAAAAACATCACACACGTGAATCGTGTGAACCAGAGGCATTTTGCATCTCGATGCATGTCAAGCCCATGTCATGCCGACGTCACGGTCCCGCGATAGGGTTGATACCAACGCTCCACATTTCTTCACCTGCGTTTCACCAGGAAGACTCATGAAGTTCATCTCACGTTGTGCCGCGGCCGCCTCCATGACCCTGCTCGCTGCGTCGGCACTGGTTGCATGCGGTGGCAGCTCGGGCTCGACCGACCCGGTCTCGGTCAAGATCATTGCCCTCAATGATTTCCACGGCAACCTTGAAGTCCCGGCGGCCAACAACGGTGGCTCCGTCACCCTGGCCAACCCCGCCAATCCGGCGGGGACCACAGTGCGCACCGGTGGTGCGGCCTTCCTGGCCACCATGATCGCTCAACTGAAGGCCGCCAATCCCAACAACGTGGTGGTGGCGGCGGGTGACATGGTCGGTGCCGCGCCGGTCACCTCGACGCTCACCCACGACGAAGCCGCCGTGGATGTGCTCAACCAACTGGGCCTGGAAGTCAGCTCGGTCGGCAACCATGAGTTCGATCATGGCAAGACAGAACTGCTGCGACTGCAAAACGGTGGCTGCTACCCAGGGGGCACGGTCGGCGTCGACACCTGCCTGGTCAACGGCACCTTCCCGGGCGCCAAGTACAAATACCTGGCGGCCAACGTCGTGGACACAGCCAGCGGCAGCACCTTGTTCCCTGCCACCTGGACCAAGTCCTTCGGCTCGGGATTCAGCGCCGTGACCGTGGGCTTTGTCGGTCTGACACTCAAAGGCACGCCCAGTGTCGTGACCTCCACCGGCGTGGCCGGCCTGCAGTTCAGTGATGAAGTCACCACCATCAACCAGGCGGCACGTCAGCTTCGCACCCAGGGCGCGTCGGCCGTGGTGGTCCTGATCCACCAGGGGGGGCAGACCACGGCCAGCACCCTGAATGACACGAGCTGCCCGAACCTCAGCGGCGACATCATTCCCATCGTTGACGGCCTCAGCGCCGATGTCGACGTGGTGGTCAGCGGCCACACCCACCAGGAATATGTCTGCAACCGCAATGGCAAGCTGCTGACCCAGACCGGCTTCTATGGCAGTGCCGTCACCGAGATCGACCTGACCCTCCAGGCTGGTGCCGGTGTGATCAAGAAGGTGGCGAACAGCCGTCCTGTCATCAATGATCAGAATGCCGCGGGCAGCCTGCCGGCCGGCTACACCGCGCTGGCCAAGAACGCGACGGTGGATGCCATGGTGCAGAAGTACGTGAGCCTGTCGGCCACCCTGAAGAACCAGGTCGTGGGCAGCATCACCGGCGACATCAAGCGCGCCTTGTTGCCCAATGCTTCAGTCGCCACACGCGACGAGACCGCCGAAGGCCCGATGGGTGACGTGATGGCGGATGTCTACCTGGCCGGTGGACCGGCAGCAGATTTCGCGGTGATCAATCCCGGCGGCGTGCGTGCCGATCTGCTCTATCAGAACGGCGGCAAGGTCACTTATGGCGATCTGCTGACGGTTGCTCCTTTTGGCAATACCCTGGCCACCGTCGACATGACGGGCGCCCAGATCTTGCGCATGCTCGAGCAGCAATGGGAAGCCCCCAACTGCACCGCCAAGCAAGGCGCCAATGGCTGTGGCCGCATGCTGCAGCCCAGCGCAGGGCTTCGCTACACCTGGGACGCTACCAAGCCGGCTGGCGCGGCGGTGGGCAGTGGCAACCGTGTGGTGTCCGGCTCGGTCACCATCAATGGCAAAGCCATGGATCCGGCCGCCACCTACCGCGTCACGTTCAACAGCTTCATGGCCCCAGGACCGGGTGACAACTTCAGTGCAGTCACCCTGGGCAAGAATGTCACCAACAGCGGCGTGATCGACATCGATGCCTTCGTCGGCTACATGAAGACCCACCCCAACCTGGCACCGCCGACGGCTCGGATCACGCGTTTGAATTGAGGGGGGGCGCTGCCCGGGCAGAAAACTGCCCGGGCGAAAGTGCTCCATTGACACGGGAAGACGTCTTGTACGTCCTCCCGTTTTTTTCTTCATGGGGAGGCGAAGCGGTGCGCCTCCTGGCGCCAGTGCCCGCCCAGCACCTGGTACACCGTCACCTGGTTCTGCAGCCGGTTGAGCTGGGCCTGCACCAGTTGCTGTCGCAAGCTGAGCCAGTTGCGCTCTGCGGCCAGCCAGTCGAGGCGACTGCTCACCCCCATCTCCAGGCTGCGCTGCGCGAGGCGCAACTGGCCCTGGCCGGCTTGAGCCTGACGCTCGCTGGCCTCGAGTTGCCGCACCGCCGCCGCACGTTCCGACAAGGCATCTGCCACCTCACGGAAGGCCGACTGGATGGCCTTCTCATACTGGGCCGTGGCCATGTCGCGTCCCAGCCGTGCGGCTTCCACCTGGGCCTTGTTCTGCCCGGCATCCAGCAGGGGCAGGCTGGCCTGGGGCGTCAGCGTGAAGCCCTGGGAGCCACTCTTGAACAGCCCTGAAAGCTCGGGGCTCAGGCTGCTGATTCCGGCGGTCAGGCTGATGCGGGGAAACAGCGCCGCGCGTGCCGCGCCGACATTCGCATTGGCGGCCACCAACGCCTGTTCGGCTTGGGCAATGTCGGGCCGGTGCAGCAACAGGTCGGACGGCAGGCCTGGTGCCAGGTCGGCCCAAGGGGCCTGCGTCAGCGCGCTCCCGTCCAGCCTCTCTGATCCGAGCCCGGCATCGGGCTGCCCCAGCAGCAGTTGCAGCGCATGGACGTCACGTTCGCGCTGCAACTCACCCTGGCTCAACGCCGCCCGTGCTGCCTCGGTCTGGGTCTCGGCGAGCAGAAGGTTCTGCTGGGTGAGCGTGCCACGGGCCACGGCTCGGCGGGTCAGGTCGAGCGTGGCTTCCAGATTGCCGAGCGTGCCACGCAGCAGCGCCAGCTGAGCCTCATCGGCCTGCAGGCTCAGCCAGCCCGTGGCCACGCTGGCGATCAGGCTCAGGCGTGCGCTTTCGTAGGCCTGGGCGGTGCCCAGGTACTGGGCCAAGGCCTGCTCCTTCAGGCTGGCCACCCGACCGAAGAAATCCAGCTCGAAGGCGGTCACGCTCAGGCCCACCGAGTAGCTGCTGGACTGCAGCGTGCCCGCCGCCGTGGCCACGGGCGCCCGGTTGCCGGCGGCCGCTGCGTTCAGGCTTGGCCACTGGCTGGCGCGGCTGATCTGGAACTGGGCACGGGCCTGTTCGACCTTCAGGGCCGTGGCCCGCAGATCCCGGTTGTTGGCCAGGGCTTGAGTGATCAAGGCCTGCAGGCGGGCATCACTGAAGTAATCGGCCCAATCCCCGCCGCGCAGGGGCTCCGAAACGGTCGGGCCCAATGCTGCGGGCCATTGCGCGGGCAGGGGCAGGGCGGGGCGACGGTACTCTGGCAACTGGCTGCAGGCGGCCAGCAGCCAGGGCAGAGCCAGCAGGTGAAGGCGCGTGCGCGTCAGAGACCGCGTGGTGCGGGGGGTAGACAGGGGCTCAGTCATGCGAGGCTCCGGGGGATGAGGCTGCCAAGGGCTCGGTGCGCCGTGTTTTGAAAAGGGTGCGCACCACCACGAAGAACACCGGCACCAGGAACACCGCCAGCGTGGTGCCGACCAGAATCCCGCCCAGCACGCCCGTGCCGATGGCCCTTTGGCTGGCCGAACTGGCGCCATTGGCAATCGCCAGTGGCAGCACCCCCAACCCGAAGGCCAGCGAGGTCATGATGATGGGCCTGAAGCGCAGACGCACCGCCTCCAGGGTCGCATCGAACAGGTTCTTGCCGGCCGCTTGGGTGTCCTTGGCGTACTCCACGATCATGATCGCGTTCTTGGCCGACAGGCCGATGATGGTGATCAGCCCCACCTGGAAGTACACATCGTTCGAGTAGGCGCGCAGCAAGGTGGCCACCACCACCCCCAGCAGGCCCAGGGGCACCACCAGGATCACCGACAGCGGAATCGTCCAGCTCTCATACAGGGCGGCCAGGCACAGGAACACCGACAGCAGGGCAAAGCCGTACAGCACGGTCGACTGCGAGCCCGCCAGGCTCTGCTGCAGCGACTGACCGGTCCATTCGTAGCCAAAGCCTTCGGGCAGTTCACCCGCCAGACGCTCCATCTCGGCCATGGCCTCGCCGCTGCTGTGACCCGGTGCTGCGTTGCCGCTGAAGCGCACCGCGTCGTAGCCGTTGTAGCGCACGGCCTGCATCGGGCCCTTCTGCCAGAACGTACTTGCAAAGGTGGACAAGGGCACCAGCGCGCCTGTGCTGCTGGGCACCTGGAACTGCAGCAAGTCTTCAGCTTGCATGCGATGCGCCGCGTCGGCCTGCACCACCACCCGCTGCATGCGGGCCTGGCTCGGGAAGTCGTTCACATAGCTGCTGCCGAGCAGCGAGGACAAGGCGGCGTTGATCGCCGAGAAGCTCACGCCTTGGGCCTGCGCCTTGGCGCGATCGATCTGCAGGTGCAACTGCGGAGCGTCGTCCAGTCCGTCCACCCGCACCTGCGACAACAGCGGACTCTTGGCGGCTGCGGCCTGCAATTGGGCCCGTGCCGCCATCAGCGCCTCGTGTCCCTTGCCACCTCGGTCCTGCAAGCGGAAGGTGAAACCGGTCGAGTTGCCCAGCTCCGGAATCGGCGCCGGGTTCAGCGGCAGGATGAAGGCATCGCGCACCTGCATCAGGGCGCCAAAAGCCCGTCCCACCACCGCCTGGGCCGAATGCTCAGGGCCCTTGCGCTCGGACCAATCCTTGAGCGTGACGAAGGCCAAACCGGCGTTCTGGCCGCTGCCCGAAAAGCTGTAGCCCAGCACGCTCACCATGCTCTTCACCTCGGGCTGCGCGAGCACGTAACGCTCGACATCTTGCATCACCTGCAGCGTGCGGTTCTGCGAGGCCCCGGCGGGCAACTGCGCATTGATCAGGATGCTGCCCTGGTCTTCGTCGGGCAGAAAGGCGGTGGGCAGTCGCTCGAATACCAGCAGAGCTGCGGCGATGAACACGCCGTAAAGCACCAAAGATCGGCCGCTTCGTCGGAGCAGGCGCTGCACCGTGCTCTCGTAGCCGGCCGCGGTGCGCGAGAAGCCGCGGTTGAACCAGCCGAAGAAGCCCTTGCGTTCATGCAGCGAGCCGGCTGGGATCGGCTTCAGCATCGAGGCACACAGCGCCGGTGTCAGCGTCAGCGCCAGAAACGCCGAGCACGCGATCGACGACACCATCACCACCGAGAACTGTCGGTAGATGTTGCCCACGGCACCGGCAAAAAAAGCCAGCGGCACGAACACCGAGATCAGCACCACGGTGATGCCCACGATGGCCCCCGAGATCTGGCCCATGGCCTTGCGCGTCGCCTCCAGCGGGGGCAGCCCTTCCTCGGCCATGATGCGTTCGACCGCTTCGACCACCACGATGGCGTCATCCACCACGATGCCGATCACCAGCACCATGGCAAACATGGTCAGCACATTGATCGACAGACCCAGCACCAGCATCGTGGTGAAGCCGCCCAGCAGGGCCACCGGCACCACGATGGCCGGGATGACGGTGTAGCGCACGTTCTGCAGAAACACGAACATCACCAGGAACACCAGCGCCAGGGCTTCGAACAGGGTCTCGGTCACCTGGCTGATGGAAATCCGCACGAAATCGGAGGTGTCGTAGGGAATCGCCCACTTCATGCCTTTGGGAAAGTAGCGCTCCAGTTCGCCCATCTTCTGGCGCACCGCGGGCGCCGTGGCCAGGGCGTTGCCGGTACTGGACAACTGCACGCCCAGGCCTGAAGCCGGCACGCCGTTGAGCCGGGCCGAGGTGGCGTAGCTGGAGCCACCCAGCTCGATGCGGGCCACATCGCGCAGGCGCACCGTGGAGCCATCGGGGTTGGCGCGCAAGGTGATGCCTCCGAAATCCTCCACGGTGCTCAGTTGCCCGCTCACCACCACGGTGGCCGAGATCTCCTGCGTCGGCAACTGGGGCAGGTCGCCGATCACGCCCGAGGCCACCTGCGCGTTCTGCGCTGCAATGGCCGCGTTCACGTCGGCAGGGGTCAGCTTGTAACCCACCAGCCTGGCCGGGTCGAGCCAGATGCGCATCGCGTGTTCGGCGCCAAATTGCTGCACTTGCCCGACGCCAGGCAGGCGCTGGATTTCGGGCATCACGTTGCGCGCCACATAGTCGCCGATCTCGATGGGCCCGAAGTCCGGGTCGTCGGAGGACAACAAGGCGAACAGCAGAAAGTTGTTCGAGGCCTTGGACACCACCACGCCCTGCTGGTTGACCGCCGCGGGCAGGCGAGGTGTGGCCCGGCTCAGGCGGTTTTGCACGTCCACCTGGGCCATGGCCGGATCGGTGCCGGGCTCGAAGCTCAGGGTCAGCGTGCCGGTGCCGTCAGCCTGGGCGACGGACTCCATGTACATGAGCCCGGTGGCACCGTTCATTTGCTGTTCGATCACGCTGATCACACTGTTCTTGAGTGTCTCGGCCGAGGCCCCCGGGTAGCCCGCGTTCACCATGATGGTGGGGGGGGCGACCGCCGGGTATTGGGCAATCGGCAACTGGGTCAACGAGACGCAGCCCAGGACCACCATGAACAAGGCAATCACCCAGGCAAAGATGGGCCGGCTGATGAAGAAGTTGGACATGACGCCGGCTCCTCAAGGCTTGGCGCCCGGTGTGGACGAGGGGGCTGCGGTGCTCCTCCAGGGCACGGGCTTCACGGGGGCGTTGCCGCGCAGTTTCTGGAAGCCGTCCACCATCACCTGCTCTCCGGCCTTCAAGCCGCTCAACACCACCCATTGCCCAGACATCGAGCGGGCGATCTGCACGGCCCGAGCGCTGACCTGGCCGTCGGGGGCCACCACCATCACTGTGTTGCCGGTCTGGGTTCGTGTCACGGCCTGCTGTGGCAACAGCAGGCCTTCGCTGGCCTGGGCCTGCTCCAGCCGCACCCGTGCATACAGCCCCGGCATCAGCAGGCGCTCGGGGTTGGGCACCTCGGCGCGCAGTGTCACCTGGCCCGAGCTGGCATCCACCGTCACCCCTGAGAAAAACAGCTTTCCGGTGTGCGGGTACTCGCTGCCGTCCGGCAGCACGATCCGAACACTGGCGGCCTGGGTGCCGCGCACGCGCTTGAGCTGCCCCTGGGCCAGGCTGCGTTGCAGGCGCAGCACCTCGTCGGCCGACTGGGTGAAGTTGACGTACACCGGGTCCAGTTGCTGCACTGTGGTCAGGGGCGTGACCTGGCCCTGACCGACCAGCGCTCCTTCGGTGACCAGCGTCTGGCCCACACGCCCGGCAATCGGGCTGCTGACGCGGGCATAGCCCAGATTCAGCTGCGTGGTCTGCACATTGGTGCGTGCGCTGGCCAGATCCGCTGTGGCTTGTTGTACGGCGAGCTTCGCCGCGACCAGGGCCTGCTGGCTCACGGCGCCGTCCTCGGCCAACGGTCCGTAACGATGCAGCACATCCTGCGCCTGCGCCAGGGCGGCTTCTGCCTTCAGCGCATTGGCTTGCGCGCTGTCGTAGGCCAGTCGAAAAGGCTCCGGGTCGATCTGGTAAAGGGCCTGTCCGGCCTGCACCTCTCGGCCCTCTTCAAACAGGCGCTTTTGCAAGATGCCGGCCACCCGTGCTCCGATTTGCGCCACCCGATACGGTTCGATGCGTCCTGGCAACTCGGTTTGAAGACCCACGGGTCCGGGTTCAACCACCACCACCCCGACCTCCGGTGGTGGCATGGCGTTTTGTTGCGGGCCTTTGCCTGTGCGCTCACAGGCGCTCAGCAATGGAATCAATGCCAGGCACAGCGTCCATGGCAGCGTGTGCCACTTGGCTCGCAACCGTGCGCTTCTGCGCAGGGGTTGTCGGGTTACCGTGGGGTGGTTCTCGGGCATGGCTGTCCTTCGGGGCGATGTAGGCGAATAAGGTCGCCGCATCTTCCGTCTGGGCTGGTGTGGGCATTCGCAACATCTGCAAGCCTGATCGTTGCTTTGTTGGCATGTGTTGCCATGGCCCTGGCCACCAAAGAGAAAGGCCCCATGTCGGGGCCTTTCTGATGAGGGCGGGCGAGCCCGCTGTTACAGAGCGCTCAAGGGTTGGGTTTTGGCTGCGCTGCGACGACGGTATCCGTCCAACCGCCGCCCAGCACCTTGTACAGCGTGACCTGGGTCTGCAACTGGCTCAGGCGTGTCTGCACCAGGGCCTGCTGGGCGGTGAACAGCGAGCGCTGCGCGTCCAGCCAGTCGAGGTAGCTGGCCACGCCATTGCGGTAGCGCAGATCCGACAGCTCGGTCTGGCGGGCCGTGGCTTTCACCAGGGCCTGCTGGGCCTGCAGCTGATCGCCCAGCGTGTCACGCCCGGCCAGGGCGTCGGCCACCTCGCGGAAGGCGCTCTGGATGGCTTTCTCATATTGCGCCACTGCGATGTCGCGGGCGGCCTGGGCCGTCTCCACACCGGCCTGGGTGCGACCGGCGTTGAAGATCGGCACCGACAACTGGGGCGACATCGTGTAGCCCCACGAGCCGCTCTTGAACAGGCCCGACAGCGAGCTGCTGGCGCTGCCGATGCCGGTGGTCAGGCTGATGGTCGGAAAGAACGCCGCACGTGCCGCGCCGATGTTGGCGTTGGCTGCGATCAACGACTGCTCGGCCTGGCGGATGTCCGGGCGCTTGATCAGCAGCTCGGAGGGCAGGCCCACCGGCACCTCGGGCAAGGTGGCCTGGTTCAGGCGCGTCTGGCGCAAGGCCTGACGGGCATCGTCGGGCAGGCCCTGGCCCAGCACCAGCACCAGGGCGTTTTCGTCCTGGGCGCGCTGGCGCACCTGCTGGGCCAGTGTGGCCCGGGCGCTTTCCACCAGCGACTCGGCCTGACGCAGGTCCAGTTCGGAGGCCGAGCCCTGCTCAAAGCGCAGCCGTGTCAGCTTGAGCGAATCCTCGCGCGTGGCCAGGGTGCGCTTCGACAGATCGAGCAGCTCTTCATCGGCCACCAAGGCCAGCCAGGCGTTGGCCACAGTGGCCACCAGGCTGATCTGGGCTGCCTTGCGGGCCTCGGCCGTGGCCAGGTACTGGGCTTGGGCCTGTTCCTTCAGGGCCTGCAGGCGGCCGAAGAAATCGATCTCCCAGGCCGACACCATCAGGCCACCGGTGTAGACACTGGTGGTGCCGCCACTGGTGTTGGGGGTGCGCGAACCCGAGATCACGCCATTGACGGCCGGCAACTGATTGGCCCGGGCGATCTGCAGGGCCGCGCGGGCCTGTTCGATGTTGAGCACCGACACCCGCAGGTCGCGGTTGTTGTCCAGCGCCAGCGCGATCAGGCGGCGCAGGGCTGGGTCGCTGAAGTAGTCCTGCCAGCGCAGGTCGGCCGCCGCCTTGTTGCCGGCGGTCTGAGCCACATCGGCCTTCAGCGTCGGAAACTGCCCGGCCACCGGGGCGGCCGGCCGCTGGTAGGCCGGGATCATGCTGCAGCCGCCCAGCAGGGCGCACAGGGCCAGCGCCAAGGGCGCCAGCGGCAGGCGGGTTCGCCAGATCGAGGTCTGGTTGGATGTCTTACGCATGGTCTTGGCCTCCTGCGGCTTCGGCCACACCGGCCTGTCGGGCATGTTCAGCATAGATCTGGCGCTGGCGCTCGCTGCCCTTGAACAGCTTGCGCACCACCACGAAGAAGATGGGCACGAAGAACACCGCCAGAGCGGTGCCGGTGATCATGCCGCCCACCACACCGGTGCCGATGGCACGCTGGCTGGCCGAGCCGGCGCCGGTGGCGATGGCCAACGGCACCACACCCAGCATGAAGGCCAGTGAGGTCATCACGATGGGGCGGAAGCGCAGGTGCGCCGCCGCCAGGGCCGACTCGATCACGCCGCGGCCCTGCGCCTGCAGGTCCTTGGCGAACTCGATGATCAGGATCGCGTTCTTGGCCGACAGGCCGATGATGGTGATCAGCCCGACCTGGAAGTACACGTCGTTCGAATACGCCCGCAGCCAGGTGGCCAGCAGCACGCCCAGCACGCCCAGCGGCACCACCAGGATCACCGACAGCGGGATCGACCAGCTCTCGTACAGCGCAGCCAGGCACAGGAACACGGCCAGCACGGCAAAGCCGTACAGGATCACGGCCTGCGAACCGGCCAGCTTCTCTTCACGCGACTGGCCCGTCCATTCGTAGCCAAAGCCTGCCGGCAGCTGCGCGGCCAGCTTCTCCATCTCGGCCATGGCTTCACCCGTGCTGCGGCCCGGTGCGGCGCCGCCGCTGATGCGCACGGCCGGATAGCCGTTGTAGCGCACGGTCTGCATGGCGCCGTTCTCCCAGCGGGTGCTGGCAAAGGTGGACAAAGGCACCAACTGGCCCGCGCTGTTGGGCACGCGCAGTTGCAGGATGTTGTCGGGCTGCATGCGCGCCGGCGCATCGGCCTGCACCACCACGCGCTGCAGACGGCCCTGGTTCGGGAAGTCGTTCACGTAGGTGGATCCCAGTGCGGTCGACAAGGCGCTGTTGATCGCATTGAACGGCACGCCCAGGGCCTGGGCCTTGTCGCGGTCGATGTCGATCTGCAGCTGCGGCGCATCTTCCAGGCCATCGGGGCGCACCTGGGTCAGCACCGGGCTCTTGCTGGCCATGCCCAGCAACTGGTTGCGCGCATCGATCAGCGCCTTGTGGCCCTTGCCGGCGCGGTCCTGCAGCCGGAACGTGAAGCCCGAGGCATTGCCCAGCTCGGGGATCGGCGGCGGGCTGAGCGGGAAGATGAAGGCATCGCGGATGCCCATCAGTGCGCCGAAGGCACGGCCGGCCAAGGCCTGGGCCGAGTGCTCTTCGCCATGGCGTTCGTCCCAGGGCTTGAGGGTCACGAAGGCCAGCGCGGCGTTCTGTCCCTGGCCCGAGAAGCTGAAGCCCAGCACGCCGACCATGCTCTTCACCTCAGGCTGCTTCAGGATGAAGCCTTCCACCTGTTCCATCACGCTGCGCGTGCGCTCCACCGTGGCACCCGGCGGCAGTTGCACGTTCACCAGCATCGTGCCCTGGTCTTCGTTGGGCAGGAAGGAGGTGGGCAGGCGCAGGTAGACCACCACGGCAGCGGCACCGATGGCGACATAGATCAGCATGAAACGGCCAGCCCGCTTGAGCAGCTTGGCCACCCAGCCTTCGTAGCCCTTGGCGGCGCGGCTGAAGCCTCGATTGAACCAGCCGAAGAAGCCCTTCTTCTCGTGGTGATGCCCGGCCTCGACCGGCTTGAGCAGCGTGGCGCACAGCGCCGGCGTGAGCGACAGTGCCAGGAACGCCGAGAAGGCGATCGATGACACCATCACCGCCGAGAACTGGCGGTAGATGTTGCCCACCGAGCCGCTGAAGAAGGCCAGCGGCACGAACACCGAGATCAGCACCACGGTCACGCCGATGATGGCGCCCGAGATCTGGCCCATGGCCTTGCGGGTGGCCTGCAGCGGGGGCAGGCCCTCTTCGCTCATGATGCGCTCGACGTTCTCCACCACCACGATGGCGTCGTCCACCACGATGCCGATCACCAGCACCATGCCGAACATGGTCAGCACGTTGATCGAGAAGCCCAGCGCCAGCAGCGTGGCAAAAGTGCCCAGCAGGGCCACCGGCACCACGATGGTCGGGATCAGGGTGTAGCGCCAGTTCTGCAGGAACAGGAACATCACCAGGAACACCAGCACCACGGCTTCGACCAGGGTCTCGGCCACTTGTGACAGCGAGATCTTCACGAAGCCCGAACTGTCATACGGAATGGCATAGGACACGCCCGCCGGGAAGTAGCGCTGCAGGTCTTCCATCTTGGCCTTCACCGCCTTGGCCGAGGCCAGGGCGTTGCCCGAAGGCGTCAGCTGGACACCGATGCCGGTGGCCGGCTTGCCATTGAGGCGGGCCGAAGTGGCGTAGGTCTGGGCGCCCAGCTCGATGCGGGCCACGTCCTTGAGGCGCACGGTCGAGCCGTCGGCATTGGCCCGCAGCACGATGCGGCCGAACTGCTCCACCGAGGCCAGTTGGCCCTTCACCACCACCGTGGCGGCAATGCCCTGGCCAGTGATGTTGGGCAGGTCGCCGATGGCACCCGAAGACACCTGCGCGTTCTGGGCCGTGATGGCCGCATTCACGTCGGCCGGCGACAGGTTGTAGCCCGTCAGCTTGGCCGGGTCGATCCACACGCGCATGGCGCGTTCGGTGCCGAACAGCTGGGCCTGGCCGATGCCGGGCAGGCGCTGGATCTCGGGGATCACGTTGCGCGAGGCGTAGTCGCCCAGCGCGATCGGGTCCAGCGCGCCGTTCTCGGACGACAGCATGATGAACAGCAGGAAGTTGCTGCGAGATTTGTCCACGCGCACGCCTTGCTGCGTCACCGCCGCCGGCAGGCGCGGGGTGGCGCGCGAGAGGCGGTTCTGCACGTCCACTTGGGCCAGGTCGGGGCTGGTCGAGGGGTCAAAGCTCAGCGTGATCGTGCCCGAGCCGTCCGCCTGACTGACCGACTCCATG
>RXJO01000034.1:0-19094 GCA_003987795.1 Curvibacter sp. | reverse complement strand
GGCGGTGCTGATCACCACCGAGGGCGGGGCCACCGGCGGGTATTGGGAAATGGGCAACTGGGTGATGGACACCCCGCCCAGCACCAGGATGAACAGTGCGATCACCCAGGCAAAGATGGGCCTGTCAATGAAGAATTTCGCCATGGATCAGGCTCCTCAGGACTTGGCGGCCGGGGCGGCCGCTGGGGCGCCAGCGGCTGGTGCCGCGCTGCCTGGCGCCTGCCAGGGCACTGCCTTCACGGGGGCGTCGCCGCGCAGCTTCTGGAAGCCGTCCACCATCACCTGCTCACCGGCCTTCAGGCCGTCGAGGATGACCCACTGGTTGCCCTTGCCGGCCGCCACCTTGACAGGGCGAGGGCTGACCTTGCCCTCGGGGCTGACTACCATCACCACATCGCCCTTTTCGCTGCGCGTCACGGCTTGCTGGGGCAGGGTGATGGCGTCGCTGGCCTGGGCCTGCTCCAGGCGCACCCGCACATACAGTCCCGGCAGCAACTGGCCGCCCGGGTTGGGCACTTCGGCCCGCAGCGTGATCTGGCCGCTGGTGCTGTCCACCGTCAGATCGGAGAACAAGAGCTTGCCGGCCTTGGGGAACTCGCTGCCATCGTCCTTCACCAGGCGCACGCTCACGGCTTCCGTGCCCGGCGCCCGCTTGAGCTGGCCATTGGCCAGCGCATCGCGCAGCTTCATCACGTCGGCAGCCGACTGGGTGAAGTTCACGTAAAGCGGGTCGATCTGTTGCACCAGCGCCATCTGGGTGGCCTCGCTCTGGCCCACCAGCGCGCCCACGGTCACCAATTCGCGGCCGATGCGGCCCGAGATCGGCGAGGTCACCGTGGTGTAGCCCAGGTTGATCCTGGCGGTCTGCAAGGCGGCCTTGGCCGAGGCCAGATCGGCTTCAGCCTGTTTCTGGGCCGCTTCGGCGTTCACATAATCTTGTTTGCTGATGGCGTTGGCCTCCACCAGCGGCTTGTAACGGGTCAGCTGGGCGCTGGCCTGCATCAGCGTGGCTTCGGCCTTGGCGACAGCGGCCTGGGCGCTGTCAAAAGTTGCCTTGTAGGGCGCCGAATCGATCTGGAACAGGGGCTGACCGGCCTTCACATCGCTGCCTTCGCGGAACAACCGCTCTTGCACGATGCCCGCGGCCCGGGCCCGCACCTGCGCCACGCGTGAGGCCTCCAGGCGGCCCGGCAACTCGGTCTGCAAGCCCACCACACCGGGGGTGACCGTGACCACACCCACCTCGGTCGGCGGCATGCCCCCGCCAGGGCCACCGGCCCCGCCTTGGGCACCCGAAGGGCCACAAGCGGCCAGAACGGCACTCAGCGTGCCCACAGTCATGAAGAGAGGCAGACGGCTCAGCAAGGGCCGGCGCTGCAAGGCGGCCGCTGCCGCAGGTTGGGATTCGGTCATGTCCGTTTTCCGGTGTGAGTGTGTTGGTATCGGGTAAGACTTGCTAGGGTCATCCCGTACTGTGTCTTGTTCATGTAAAAAACGAAAGGTCAGTATACATACATTCGTGAATGTATGATGTATGCTGGATTTCAACCCCATCAGGAGACACCATGGCCCGCCGAACCAAAGAAGATGCGCTTGCCACCCGGCACAGCCTGCTGGACGCAGCCGAGCGCGTGTTCTCTGAAAAAGGGGTATCGCGGTCTTCGCTGAACGACATCGCCTTGGCGGCGGGCACCACGCGTGGCGCCATCTACTGGCACTTCAAGGACAAGGCCGACCTGTTCAATGCCATGATGGACCGCATCACCCTGCCCATGGAGGACGCCCTGCAGCAGATGGGCCGCGAGCCTGGCCGCGACCCGCTGGACGACCTGCGCCGGGCCGTGCTGGACGTGCTGGGCAAAATGGTGCACGACCCGGCCACCCATCGGGTGTTCGAGGTGGCCAGTTACAAGGTCGAGTACGTGGGCGAGGCCCTGGCCATCAAGAGTCGTCATTTGGAGGCCCGACAGGATTGCATGGCTGAAATGACCCGCAGCCTGCAGGCCGCGGCCCAATTGAGAGGGGTGACTTTGCGTCTGCCCGTCCAGGCGGCTGTCATTGGCCTGCATGCCTTGCTGGACGGCCTGATCCAGAACTGGTTGCTCTCGCCTGAGGCCTTCGATGTGGTGAGCGTGGGCGAGCAGACCCTCGACACCTACCTGGCCGGCCTGGGCTTCAAAGCAGCAAGCACTTGAGGCCATGCCGGGCCATGCACGCCTTTGCATCGCAAGGCCTCTGGCCCATGCCATAATCGGCGGATCGTTTGCCCTGCAACAGGCATGCGGCTGTAGCTCAGTGGATAGAGTATTGGCCTCCGAAGCCAAGGGTCGTGGGTTCGATCCCCGCCAGCCGCACCACATCTCCCCGGAAACCCAGTAAACAAGCGGTTTCCAAGCCAGTAGGGCCTTCCCAGAGACTGCACTGTTCCACAAACCTGTACCACAACAGGTCAAAATCGGATGGTGTCTGAAGTGAAGTTTCCCCCCTACGTCCGCCTTCGCGGCAAAGTGTTCTGGTTCCGTCGCCGTGTCGAGGATGGCCTCATCCCCATCATCGGGCGTGGTGAGTTCAATGAGTCGTTGAAGACCTCGGATCTCGCCGAGGCCCGGAAGTTGGCTGCGTTTAGAAACGCCGAGCTAGAAGCCGAGTTCGAGCGTGCCCGTGCCGTCCGCAAGGCCCAAACAACCACCGTGCCGTTGCATCAACAGCCCACGACAGAGGAGGGGCAGTACATCCGTGAAGCGGTCCGTTCCTACTTGCTGGAGGAGGACGAAGCTGTCCGCATGTCAGTACCCGACGACGATGCGATGGAGGCCTACGAAGACATTCGAGCCGACGAAAACGAAGCCGTCGTTGAAGGACTGCGTTCTGGTGCGGTTGCCTTGGGCCCCGTCGAGAAGGAGCGCATGCGCAAGTTGTTGGCGGCCATTGGTGTGACGGTTGAGCCGGGCTCCCCAGGCTGGCACATTGCCGCGTACAAGGCTACGGAGGGCTTGCTGTTGGGCCTTCGTGACATCGGCAGTCGCATCAACGGCGGGTTTGTGGTGACACCGCCCCGGCCGGTTGCTCCTGCAAGTCTGGCCGCGCCTTCGCCCGAGGTCAGTTCCTCCTCCTCCCCTGTCGTGACGCTGGGTGACGTCATTGACCACTACGTCAAGGGGTTGCCTGACAACGACTTCAAGCGCAAGGTCAAGCGGTGTCTCCAGTTGTTTGGCGAGATGCTGGGGCATACCCTTCCCGTCGCCGACCTTCGGCAGAAGGCGGTCACTGACTTCATGCGTGACATCTGCCGCTTGCCTGACAAGTGGGCAAGGCGTTTTGATGCGGGTGAGTCCATCGCCACCATGCTTGCGGTCAAGGCCGCGAAGGTCATGAGTCCGACGACCTACGAGGCCAACTATCGCGGGCCGTTGGGCACCTTCTTGGATGTGTCTTCCAAGACCTTTGGTGACGATGGCTTCCGTGCAATGAGCGTCAAGCACATCAAGTACATGGGGGACCGACTGCCCGAGGAGGATCAACAGCGGGCTCTCAGGCCCGATGAGTTGGTCACCTTGTTCGAGGGCGATGCGTTCGCTCGAATCGCACAAGACCCAAAGCAAGAGCCTCTGTACTGGCTGTTCGTCGTGATGCTTTTCACGGGTGCCCGACCACGCGAGGTCTGCCAGTTGAATCCACAGGTGGACTTTGGGCAGGTCGATGAGGTTTGGTATATCGACCTGGACGAGAAGACGCCAGCGGGAGTGGGGGTCACAAAGTCCATCAAGACTGGCGAAGCCCGCCGTGTTCCCCTCCATGCTGAACTTGTTCGCCTGGGCTTCGCTGAGTACCTTCAACAGGCCAAGGAGCGTGGCGCTGATCGGCTGTTCCCCACATGGCGGCTGAAGAATGGCAACACGTTCTCAGCCCACTACAAGGCCGTTGCGGACCTCCTACGGGCCGTCGGCCTCTACACGCGAGATGCGCCACCCGGTGAACAGATCACGGGGGCATACACCCTGCGCAAGACCTTCATCACCGAATGCCGCAATCAGGGCGTGGTCTCGAAGGAACTCACGGGGCACAGCGATGGCAGCACCACCGCGATGCAGGACAGGCACTACATCTTCGGGCCGGAGCCGTTCCGTCGGAAGCTGGAGCAGTTGTCGAAGTTGGCGATGCCTGTGCGCATTCCGAAGAGGCAGCACTGAAGAAGTGACTGGCCCTCAGTTTCCAACGTTTCTCTGAAACGCACATGGCTAGAGCACTTCGCTCGATATCTGTTCCGACGATCTTTCCAGTCGGGCAATTAAAAAATCTTGAGATAGCTTTGTGTTCCGACCAGCGAAGGCAGGCTTGAACAGGAGACACCCGTCGAGTTGCCGATGGTGTTGTTCACTGCCCCAGTGAAAGATAACGTCAAGCCCGTTGTAGTGAAGTTGACGGTGAGGCCCACATCACAGGCATTGAAAGGGTACTGCCCTGTAAGACTGACGGTCGAGCCAACGAGGGTGCCACTGAACAATTGCCAAACGGGGACGGCGGGCGGCCTTACCGTACCGATCGGGCTGGAGAAATACACCGTGCCATTCGACGTCGCAGCGGTGTACTCAGTAACGATCATGCGACTGCCGCTGGTGTGAACAGATAGGTACTCGTTGGCAATGTTCTGATTGGAATAGATTCCATCGTAAACGCCTGCTGCCATTGCGAGGCTAGAGGCGGAAAGTGCCAGAGTGGCCAGTACTTTTTTCATTCATTCGCTCCAAGGTGTGCTGCTCGTTATGTAACGAGTTTGTGTCGAGCAGGTAAGCCTTATATGCTAAACCGTGACTCATGTCATTTTTGTGTCATCTTTGCATGGCGTTGACATTGGCAGTGACACGGATGCAGCGTAGGTGTTGGTGGCGGATTGTTTGGTAGCAAAAATTCGAGAGCCCAATCGAGGAATCGAAGCAACGATTCTTCCCCCCCTGCCACCCCTCGCGGTCTGATACAGCCCCGCCAGAGCCGCATTCAGAAAAGCCTCGGACCTCAGTCTTCCCGGGCTTCCATCCCCGGCCACTCACCCACCAGTCCACAGGCAGGACACCGAGCGTAGATGCTGGGGCAGATGGTGAACTCGGGCTGGTGCTGATCCTCGGGACGGGCAGCGGCCACGGTGTCTCCATCGGTCGGGGTCAAGCCCAGCGAACCGCAACGGGAGCAACGGCAGGCCGCCAAGCGGGCCACGGGATCAAAGCCATCAACGAACATCGGAACCTCCCAGCACCTCTACCGGGCACCGTGCAAGGATCGTAGCGCCTCATCACCCCGACACGGGCCACCCATCAACTGAGTGTCAGGATGCCTACACCCTGGTGGACAGTTCTTGCCTGACACTTTCCCTCTTGAATTGTGTGTGTCTGGAGTTGGTGTCTTGTTTTCTTGACACATGCCGATGACAGTCTTAGACTTCAACCTGACACAATCATCCACACACAGGGAGCCCCACCATGTCACATCAAGAGGTCGGTTACGTCCGCGTCTCATCCGCCGATCAGAACACCCAGCGCCAGCTTGCCGAGGTGAAGCTAGACAAGACCTTCGAGGACAAGGCCTCGGGCAAAGACACCCACCGCCCCCAGCTTCAGGCCTGCCTTGCCCACCTACGCGAAGGGGACACGCTCCACGTCCACAGCATGGACCGCCTTGCCCGGAACCTGGACGACCTCCGCAAGCTGGTCGATGGGTTGACCGCCCGTGGTGTCTCTGTTCGCTTTCACAAAGAGCAACTGACCTTCGCCCCTGTCCGCGATGGGGACGACCCAGCACAGGCCTCGATGGCCCGTCTCATGCTGTCCATCATGGGGGCCGTAGCGGAGTTCGAGCGGTCCATGATCAAGGAGCGCCAGCGGGAGGGCATCGCCATCGCCAAGGCCGCAGGCAAGTTCAAGGGACGCAAGCCCGCCCTGACCCCTGAGCAGGCCGCTGAGGTCCGCGCAAAGGCCGCCCAAGGAGCCAAGAGGACGGCGCTGGCGAAGGAGTACGGGATCAGCCGAGAGACCCTGTATGCCTACCTGGGGCAGGCCGAGCAGGTGGGGTGATATTCAGTTTGTGGGACTGAGTTGCAAGTCCTATTCATTGAAAGCCAATGAGTTGGGTCTCAGCTCCTCCTACCCCCGATAGACTCCACCCCCCACCCACGACCGCGATTGTTTTCGTGCCTGTCCGTCTCAGGGGACGGGTACTAGAAAAGGGAGAACCAGAAGTTGAGCAACTGCCGAGCCACCGGCTGTAACGAAGCCTCACACGGCTACTCGCCGTACTGCCAGAACCACCGCAAGACCCAGCGGCGTCACGGAGCGGCCACCCAGACAGGGGTGACGGTCCACGAACTGAAGCCCTACGTGGCCCTTGTCGAAGCCCGCAAGGCCAAGAACGCCAACAGCGAGGCATGGTCCATCCTGACGGCCCGATGGATGGCCGTGCTGGATCACGCTCAGGCCACCCTGCGGCGGCACTCTGAAGGCCATGCAGGCTCTCGATCCCAGCTCCTGGCGGCCCACCATCTGGTGACGGTCGGGGAGGCCGTGGAGCCCTGGGCCGTGGTCAGGACCGCCCTGGCCCTGTACCTCATGCAGGATCAACGCCCCTCCCGCTTTGCCAGTGACGCCGCGTTTGACTTCCAGCTTGTGCGACGGGTGCGGGGTCTTGCAGAGGTCAACGCGGGGGTGACTTGGGATCACCAAGCCCAGCGAACCAAGAAGGTCTATCGCGAGGTGCCACCACGGGTCATGCAGGCGATGGCAGAGCCATTGAAGGTGGCCTTCGGGATGCCGGGCTTGACCTTGGCGGCCAAGGAGCGAGAGGACGTGAACAGGGCCAACGAGGAGCGCCGTCGGCTGTCGAATGCATTGGAGGGGCTGGTGTGAACTAGCCGCGAAATGCGGTGGATCCCCGCAATTGAATGGGCCGGAAACAGCCGAATTGCCCAGCCCCCACCCCCCAACGAACATCCAGCAGCACCCCATGATTCTCAACAGCGGTACCGGCAAAGAAGCCGTACAGGCCAAGCAAGCCACCGAGGAACGCATCAAGAGCGGTAGCCCTGCTCCTACCCCTCCACCCAAACGTCTACCCTTGGATCAGATCATCCTCATCCCTGAGGTCTTCCAGCCCCGTAGCGGTGGCTCACAGGCTTACCGGAGCGAGGCCCATGTGAACACCTTGGCAAGGAGCCTGACGAACGCCAGAGCAGCCAACCCCAACGCACGAACGGCACCTGTGCTGGTCTTCTGGGTGGGGGATGCGTGGGCTTGTCTGGATGGTCACCATCGGCTTGAAGCCCTGAGGCAGAACGCACGGCGGGGCACGGTGAAGGGCGGCACCGTGGCGGTCGAAGTCTTCGAGGGCACCGTAGCGGATGCCATGAGGGAGGCCACACGGCGCAACTCTCAGGACAAGCTCACGATGACCGCTCAGGACAAGTCGGAGCGGGCGTGGCAGCTCCTCCTCACCAAGGCTGGCACCCATCGGCAGATTGCCGAAGATACGGGGGTCACAGAGCGAACGCTCACACGGATGGCGAAGGTCATCCGGGATCACGGGGCAACCCCTGAGAAGCTGGAGATGGTGCAAGGCCTCCGATGGTGGCAAGCCAAAAAGCTGGATGCAGGCGCGGAGGATCAGGACGTCGATGCGCGGGCCGCCAAGGTGCAACGCAAGGCCGAGGTCTACGGCAAGGTGATGAAGGACGATCACCCCGATCTGGTTGCTGAGGTCTTGATGCACCTCGATCCTGAGAAGGCCAAGGCTGTTGCTAGGCGCTTGGCGCTCCTCCTCACCAAGCTAGACCCGTATGGGGATGACATCGGGCTTCCTGAATTCCCGCCTGATGAGGTGGCAGAAGGAGAACAGCCGGACTTCTGACGATGGACCGGGCAGGGGCCTTCTGGTGGGCTACAGGCGGGCCTTCATGGTCTCTTGGTAGACATCCATAGGGTGGACAATGTCTACTCTCGCGCTGTTCCACAAACTGTTCCACATGGGTGTGACACAATGGAGTTGGCAGTCTGAGAAAAGTCCTTGTGCGACAAGGGGTTACGGATTCGGCTCAAGTGGGGTGTGGTTCCCCGCCAGCCGCACCAAACACGTTCAAGCCCTTGATCTTCAAGGGCTTTTTCGTTTCTGGGCTGTCCGTGGCGACACGCCGTCATCACCGGCGGGTGATGCATGGGTAATCTGTCACAAGATCATGGGCTGGGCCGTCTGATGGCTACCATGACCTCTATCAGCCCTTGCACCTCCTATTTGTCCGTGTCTGACACCGACACCGCCGCCTTCATGGCTTTGCGCCCACGCCTGTTTGGTCTGGCCTACCGCATGCTGGGCACGCGGGCCGATGCCGATGACGTGTTGCAAGAGGCCTGGCTGCGTTGGCATCGCACGGATCGGGCCGCGCTTCAGTCGGGCGAGGCCTGGCTGGTGACGGTGGTGACTCGCCTGGCCATCGACCGCCTGCGTGCCGTCAAGGCCGAGCGCGAGGCCTATGTGGGCTTCTGGCTGCCCGAGCCCCTGGTGGCGGTGGACGATCAGGGGCCCGAGGTGCTGGTCGAGTTGGCCGACGATCTGTCGATGGCCTTGCTGCGGGTGCTGGAGCAACTGTCGCCGGAGGAGCGGGCGGCTTTTTTGCTGCGCCAGGTGTTTGATCACGACTACGCCGACATCGCCGTCACCCTGGGCAAGAGCGAGGCGGCCTGCCGTCAATTGGTGCACCGGGCGGGCCTGCGCGTGAAGCAGCCCCACGATGGGCCGCCGCCGCGGTTCTCTGTGCCCAGGGCGCGCCACCGCGCCTTGCTCGCCCGCTTCATGCAAGCGGCCCAGAAGGGCGATCGCGCCAGCCTGCAGGCTTTGCTGGCCGACGATGTGGAGTTGATGGGCGATGGGGGCGGCCGGGTGGCTTCGGTGGCGCATGTGTTGCGCGGTGCTTTCCGCGTCACCAATCTCTACTGGGCCGTGGCGCGTCGGCTTGGGGAGCAGATCCGTTATCGACAGGTGCTGGTCAATGGCGAGCCGGGCTTGTTGCGCTATGTGGGTGGGCAGCTGGAGTCTGCCCAGTCCTTTGTGATGGATGGCGAGCGCATTGTGGCGGTGTATGTGGTGCGCAACCCCGACAAGTTGGCCGGCATCGCCTTGCAGGCTTGAGGCGTGCTGTCACAAGTGGCCAGCCCGGGTCGTCTAACAGCACAGAGGCCGCATCGGGTGGCCTCCGCATTGAACAGAAAGCCCTCGCCATGCATGCCTCTGCTGCCCGCGTCCCTTACATCCAACTGGCCCCCAAGGCCTTTCAGCACCTGCTCGACCTGTCTCAAACCCTCAAGAAAGCCCTGCTGGGCGAACGCCTGATTGATCTCGTGTGGTTGCGGGTGTCGCAGCTCAATGGCTGCGCCTTCTGCATCGACATGCATGGGCAGGATCTGCTGCGCCAGGGCGTGACGCCGCGCGAACTGAATGCCGTGGCAGGCTGGCGCGAGGCACCGTTCTTCAGCGAACGCGAACGCGCTGCGCTGCGCTGCGTTGGGCCGAGATCATCAACGCCACGCCGCACAGCGATGCCAGCGACGAAGAGTTCACGCGCCTCAGCCAGCACTTCACCCCTGCCGAGATCGCCGAGCTGGGCTTTGCCATCGCCACCATCGCGGCCTGGAACCTGCTCAATGTGGGCTTTCGTCAGCCCTTGCCAGCCTGAGCAACCCGGTTGAGAAACGCGCGGTTACAAACTGCTGCGTTAGAAGTCATCGGCGGTCAAAACCAGGGCGTTGAAGGTAGCAACCAGGCCTGTTGCCCTGGGGCTCAACCAGAGAAAGGGTTATGCCATGAACAAGCTGTTTGCGATTCTTCCCGCCACCGTTCTGTCGGCCTGCGTGTCCATGGGGGCCTGGGCTCAGGCCCCGGCTGCCACGACGGCAGCCACCCCGGTCACGCCGGCGGTCGCGGCGTCTGCGCCTGGTGTGAAGCCGGTGGAAGTGAAGCCTGCCGCCGTGGCCAGCACCGTGGGCCCGGCAACCACGCCCTCGGTCGCTGACAAGGCCAGCTCGAGTGCCACGCCCCCCGCTGATGCGACAGCGAGCACCAAGGCGAAGGCTGGGCACAAGGCCGTGCATGCGAGTGGGAGTGCGAGTGCGCGTGCGACCGGGCACTCGGCCACGGCGCATCCCAAGGCGGCCAAGGCCAGCGTGAGCGGCAGCGCCGCGATCAAGTGATGCGGAGGCCGGCGTCAGGCCCTTCGGGGTACTGATGTCCGCTCAGTCTCACCAGGCAAGTGTTCAGCGCGGAACCATCTGGTGTCGTGCGGCTCACAGAGAGCCTGGCCCGGTCGGCGTCTGTCGATCCGGTTCAGCCCCGCCAACCGTCGGCGGGGTTTTTGCTGTGGGTTCATTACCGTTTCTTCACGATGCTGTCGCGCTTTCACCTTCGCTCTTTCCTGGGGCTGTTCCTTCGCTTGCTCCTGCTTTCTTCGTTGTGGCTGACCTGGGGCGGTGCCCAGGCCGATGAGGGCGAGAGCGAACAGGCCCAGCGCTATGCCGATGTGCAGCGCTGCATGGCCCGTGGCCTGGGCCCGCATTGGGACCGCACCTACCAGATCACCCAGGTGCGCAACCGTTGGGGCGGGCTGGAGCCCACGGCCCAATCGCTGGAGAGTGCGCCGCAGGGCGTGCGCATCACCGAGCTGCGCTGCCGCTACCAGGCTGGCCTGCAAGATGCCGACAGGCCTTGAGCGGGCCCAACCGACTCAACCACACGAACCTAGGTAGCCGCAGTGGGTGCAGAACTCGCAGCCATCCTTTTTGACCAGCGCATGGGCACCGCACTCAGGGCAGGGCTTGCCCGGCGTGAGCTCCATGTGCGGCAGCATGGCGGGCTCGCCTGGGGGCGGGGCAGGGGGCTGGCCCGGTACGGTGGTCCGCGAGGCTTGCTGGCGCAGCGCCGGGATCACGCGGCCTTCGTCGTCCAGAAAGCCGCGTCGGTACAGGATCTGCTGCACCGCGTAGGCGATGGCCGCCACTTCCGAGCTGTGAAAGCGTGGCACACGGGTGCCGTCGGCCTTGCGGTAGTAGCCCGAGCGCACCGGGCCCTTGTCCCAGGTCACCTTGCGCAGGTCGGCCAGGGCCTTGGGCAGGCGGCCGTCGCGCGCGGTCAGCGACAGCACCCGGGCCACCGCTGTCACCCATTGTTGGGCTTCGTCGTTCTGGCCGGCGGGGATGAACACCTCCAGCGGGCGTTCCACCGTCACGCTGCGGCCCTCCAGAAAGCCTTCCACGCTCACGAAGGACACCACCAGGTACAGCGATTTCTGGCCTTCGGAGGTGTGGTAGACCAGCTTCTCGGTCACCGCCGGGGTTTCGCCTTCGGGGCGCTTCTCGATGCTGATGCGCAACGGGTCGATGTCCAGCGGGGCCGGCGCTGTGCCGGGGCTGGCTGCTGGGGACGCAGGGGTGGTGGGTACCTCCAGCACGGCGCCCAGGGTGTCGTTGGGGCGGTAGGTGGCACAGCCCTTCAAACCGTAGGCGTGGGCGCGCAGGTACAGCTTCTTGAAGTCGTCAAACGGGTAGTCGGCCGGCACATTGACGGTCTTGCTGATGGCCGTGTCGATGAAGGGTTGCACCGCCCCCATCATGGCCAGGTGGTCATCGCAGGACATGGCCAGGGCGGTCACCATCGAGTCAGGCAGCACCTGGCTCACGCGCAGGGGCTGGCCTTCGTGGCTGAACTCGTCCTGGTAGCGGCACACCGCGTCGAGCACCGCGTTGCCGAAGGCCGGCTCCAGCGTGCCCAGAAACACCCGCAGGCCGTGGTCCACCACCGCAAAGGCCTGGGTGCCGCCCTCGGGGGTGCGCTTGTTGCGCGTGTAGGCCAGCGAGAATGGTGGCTCGATGCCATTGCTGGCGTTGTCGGCGAAGGCCAGGCTCACCGTGCCGGTGGGGGCGATCGACAGCAGGTGGCTGTTGCGGATGCCGTGCTCGCGGATGCGGGCCTTCAGGGCCTCGGGCAGGCGCGATGCAAACGTGCCGGGCGCCAGAAAGGCTTCGGCCTGCAGGGCCGGAAACGGCCCGCGCTCGATCGCCAGGTCGATCGAGGCATCGTAGGCCGCATCGCGCATCAATTCGGCGATGTGGGCCGCCTGACGCCGGCCAGCCTCGCTGTCGTAGCGCAGGTTCAGCATGGCCAGGGCATTGCCCATGCCGGTGAAGCCCACGCCGATGCGGCGCTTGGCCATGGCCTGTTCCTGCTGCTCTTTCAGCGGCCAGGGCGTGGCATCGAGCACGTTGTCGAGAAAGCGCACCTGCAGCCGCACCGAGGCGATGAAGCCGGCCTCGTCGAAACAGGCGGCCGGCGTGAAGGGGTGTTGCACGAAGCTCGGCAGGATGATCGGCCCCAGGTCGCAGCAGCCGTAGGCGCACAGCGGCTGTTCGCCGCAGGGGTTGGTGGCGACGATTTCTTCGCAGTAGCGCAGGTTGTTGTCTTCGTTGACCCGGTCCAGAAAGATGATGCCGGGCTCGGCATAGTCGTAGGCCGAGCGCATCACGAGGTCCCACAGGGCGCTCGCACTCACCTCCCGGTACACCCACAGGCCGTCGTCGCGCTGGAAGGCCCCGCGTTCGATCAGGGCCCGCGTCGGGCGGGCCTTGTGCACCAGTTGCACCTGGCCTTGGGCGGCCAGCGCCTGCATGAAGGCCTTGGTCACCCCCACCGACACATTGAAATTGTTCCAGCGCCCCTTGGTGCGCTTGGCTTCGATGAACTCCTGCACGTCGGGGTGGTCGATGTTCAGGATGCCCATCTGCGCGCCGCGTCGCGAGCCGGCCGCCATCACCGTGCGGCACGAGGCATCGAACACATCCATGAAGGTGCAGGGCCCCGAGGCGTCCGAATTCGTGCCCTTCACCAGCGCGCCCTTGGGGCGGATGGCCGAGAAGTTGTAGCCCACGCCGCCGCCGCGGCGCAGGGTTTCGCTGGCCTGCGACAGCGCGGTGTAGATACCGGGCACACCGTCCTCGTCGTAGCCCACCGCCGCATCGCCCACCGGCTGCACAAAGCAGTTGATGAAGGTGGCGTTGTGACCCGCACCGGCCGACGCCATGATGCGCCCCGCACCAATGGCCCCGGCCCGCATGTTGAGGCGGAACTTCTCGCTCATCTCCGCTCGCAGCTCAGGCGTGGGCTCGACCGAGGCGACGGCCCGCGCCACGCGCTCGAACACCTGCTCGGCCGAATGCTCACCGAGCTCGGACTGACAGTATTTCTCTTGCAGCACCTCGGTGGTGATGCTTTGGGGGGCGAGCGCCGCAGCGGTGGCGGTGACAGCAGTGTCCATGGGCATTCCTTGGTGGGCGGGCCACTTGAAAGAACGCAGCATAGGCCCGACCTGAACACTTCGGTTGACCCTGATCAGCAAGAGGTCTCAGCTTCTGTCGATGATCGGGAGCGCTGCCAGGAGACCGGGCGGGCATGTGCCTTGCTTGAGAAGGCTGTGATGAATTCAAATAAAAGACAATGTTTTTCAGGTGAAACAAGCCCTGGCTTTGCTGCCGGTCGTGGGGCTTCGTGCACTGTTTTGGGTCAGGTCGGCACCGAGCCGGCCAATGGGCCAGGCCGTGTGCCGCACTGAAACCGGAGACCTCATGCGCATCCCGCATCTTCAAGATCCCGCCAGCCCGACAGGGGCTCGCGCTCAGTCTGCCTCAGACAACGCCCCCCGATTGAAGGCCACGGTGGACGACGGCTCCATCCGTGCCACGGCCATCCTGCTCACCCAGCAGGGCCTGGCCGATGCCCTGCAAGACGGCCGCGACTGGGCCGAGGCCGCGCCGCTGACCCTGGTCGAGACCGAGCGCGGCGTGCTCACGCTCTGGGCCCTGGTGAAAGAGGTGGTGGCCCGCCCTCAGGCCGAGGCTGCCCTGGCGTCTTTGCTCAGCCAGGCGTTGAGCCTGCGTCTGCGCGGCGTGGCCGAAGGCTTGGCCTTGCTGGGGCGTCAGGCACTCGAGCCCAAGGCACCGTCGCCCTCGCCGGCGGGCTGATCCGCCGCGCCGCTTGCGGTGCTCAACAGCCCATGCCGCGCGCAAACCACTGCCGGGCCAATCGATCCCAGAAGGTGGCCCCCAGGCCCAGGATGTCGTCATTGAAGTCGTAGTGGGCCGCATGCAGGTTGACGCCGGGCTGACCTGCCGGGGCGTTGCCGATCCAGCCATAGGCACCGGGCACCTGTTCGAGCATGAAGCCGAAATCCTCGGCGGTCATGGCCGGCAGCACCTCGGTGTGGGCCTGCTGCGGGCCCACCACCTCGGCCATCACCTCGCCCATGAAGCGGGCCTCGCGGGCGTGGTTCACGGTGCAGGGGTAGCCGGGCTTGATGATCACGCGTGCGGTGCAGCCGTGGGCCTCGGCCACATGGGTGGCGATGCGTTCGATGCCTGCCACCAGTCGGTCCAGCGTCTCGGGCTGCAGGGTGCGGCAGGTGCCGTACAGGGCAGCTTCGTCGGGGATGATGTTCTCCACCGTGCCGCCCTCGATCTTGCCGACCGTGAGCACCGCGCTGTCCAATGGGTCGGTCTGGCGTGACACCAGCAACTGCAACTGTCCCACGATGGCGCAGGCCACCGGGATCGGGTCCAGCGCAGCGTGAGGCTGAGCGGCATGGCCGCCACGCCCCTGCACCCGCACCTCGAAGCGGTTGGCCGAGGCCATGATGGGCCCGACGCGCACCCCCATCTGGCCGGCCGGCAGCGCGGGCCAGTTGTGCAGCGCGAACACCGCCTGCATCGGGAAGCGCTCGAACAGGCCCTCTTGCATCATGGCCCGGGCACCGGCACCGCCTTCTTCACCGGGCTGGAAGATGAAATGAACGGTGCCATCGAAGTCGGGTCGTTGGGCCAGCAGGGTGGCCGCCCCCAGCAGCATGGCGGTGTGGCCGTCATGGCCGCAGGCATGCATGCGGCCCTCATGCTGGCTGGCATGGCCAAAGGTGTTGATCTCCTGCACCGGCAGGGCGTCCATATCGGCACGCAGGCCCACCGCCGGCCCCGGGTTGGCGGCACTGCGCCCGCGGCCGTGCAGCGTGGCCACCACCCCGGTCTGGGCCAGGCCCCGGTGCACCGGCAGGCCCAGGGCCTGCAGGTAGGCGCTGACCTGATCGGCCGTGCGCTGCTCTTCGTACTTCAGTTCAGGGTGGGCATGCAGGTCGCGGCGAAAGTGGATCAACTGGCCCAGGTAGGGGGTGATGTCGGGTGTGCTTGGGGTCATGGGACGCAGGGGCCGGTGGCGCCGTCATGGCGCCCCAGGCCCGAAGGCTGGACAAGTCACTCATTGTCTTCGCTGTGTCGCTGTCGCGGCGGGTATCGATGCCCCGATCTTTGCAAAGCTGTTTCACAAATAAGAATCATTCGCATTAAACTCGGATGGATGAGCACCGTACTTTCTTCCTCCAAGTCGCGCTGCATGGCGCGAGTGCAAGCCCTCCACCCCGTCCACCGAGCCCCCCATCCTGGGTTCAGTCTGCGAGCCCTGGTGGCTGCGATGGCCTTGAGCGCCCCAGCGCTGCAGGCCATCGCGGCGGAGGCGAGTGCCCAGACCCTCAAGGAGGTCACGGTCTCTGCCGGCCCGGATGTCAGCACCGAAGGCACGGGCGCCTACACCGCCCGCGCCACCCGCACCGCCACCCGACTCGACCTGTCGATCAAGGACACCCCCCAGTCCATCAGCGTGGTCACGCGCTCGCAGATGGACGACTTCGCCCTGCAAAACGTCAACGAGGTGCTGGACAACGCCACCGGCATCCAGGTCGAACGCATCGAGACGGATCGCACCTACTACAGCGCGCGAGGTTTCGACATCAGCAACTTCCAGGTCGATGGCCTGGGCCTGCCCTTCACCAACGGAGGGCAGGAGGGCGACATGGACACCGCCCTGTTCGACCGGGTCGAAGTGCTGCGGGGGGCCAATGGACTCATGTCGTCCACCGGCAACCCCTCGGCCACCATCAACTTCGTGCGAAAGCGGCCCACGACCGACTTCCAGGCTTCGGCAGGTTTGAGCCTGGGCAGTTGGAACAACCGCCGTCTGGACGCCGACATCGCAGGCCCGTTGAACGCAGCCGGCACCTTGCGCGGGCGCCTGGTGCTGGCTGATCAGGACAAGAACAGCTACCTTGACCGCTATTCGCTGCACAAGCAGGTGTTGTCAGGCGTGCTGGAGGCTGATCTGGCCCCTGGCACCCGCCTCAGTGCGGGCCTGAGTTACCAGAAAAATCAGCCCCGCGGCAGCATGTGGGGGGCCTTGCCGCTCTACAACACCGATGGCAGTGCCACCCACTACCCCGTCTCCACCAGCACAGCGGCCAATTGGAGCAACTGGAACACCTCTGACGCCCGCAGCTTTGTCGAACTGGCCCATCAGCTTGACAGTGGCTGGCAGCTCAAAGGCGTGCTCAACCAGCGCCTGCTGCGCTCCGAGGGGAATCTGTTCTACGCCTACGGCACGCCCGACGCCGGCACCGGTCTGGGCCTGTACAGCTACCCTTCGTACTACCGCAGTCGCGAAAAGCAGACCCTGTTCGATGTGTACGCCAGCGGGCCATTCGATCTGGCGGGGCGGCGTCATGAACTGGTGTTGGGGGCCAATACCGCACGCAGCGACACCCAGCAACTGTCCTGGTACAGCGCCGACATCGGCACCGCCTTGCCCTCGCTGAGCGACTGGACCGGCAATTACACCCAACCGGCTTTCGACGCCTATTCGAACAGTGCCAGTTTCGTGATCCGGCGCCAGAGTGTCTACGGCACGGCGCGTTGGAACCTGTCCGATCGTCTCAAGCTGTTCACCGGTGGCAACCTGACCCAGGTCGACAGCAGCGGTCAGAACTATGGTGTGCAGCACCAGTACGCCAAGACCAAGGCCTTGCCCTACCTCGGGGGCACCTATGCGCTGGATGCCCAGCACAACCTGTATGCCAGCTATGCCGGCATCTTCAATCCCCAG
The DNA here is from genome assembly GCA_003987795.1 of Curvibacter sp. Lineage (GTDB taxonomy): Bacteria > Pseudomonadota > Gammaproteobacteria > Burkholderiales > Burkholderiaceae_C > Curvibacter. The sequence continues at coordinate 2,099 of RXJO01000034.1, read as the reverse complement.
ACCGAGGTGGGGGCGAACCTGCAGCCGCTGCCTCCCATCGAGGGCCGCAACCTTGAAATGGGGGCCAAGGGTGAATGGTTCGATCGCCGGCTGAATGCCTCGGCCTCGGTGTTCCGCACCCAGCAGAACAACACCGCCGAAGCCACGGCGACCTATGTCGGCAGCACCCTGGTCTACCGCACGGTGGACGCCACCTCGACGGGTTTCGAACTCGATGTGGCCGGTCGCCTGACGCCCGCCTGGGAGCTCAGCGGGGGCTTCACCCACCTGCGCATCCGCAACGACAGCACCGGGGCTGATGCACGCACCTACGTGCCGCGCCAGACCTTGCGCCTGTCCACCGTCTACAAACTGCACCGCCTGCCCGGCTTGAAGCTCGGCGCCAATGTGCGCTGGCAAAGCCAGATCTCGCGAGATCAGGGCGTGACCGACACCCAGGGGCGCGAAATCATCACCCGCCAGGCCGCCTATGCACTGGTCGGCCTGATGGCCCGCTACGACTTCGATGCCCACTGGAGCGCCACTTTCAACATCGACAACCTGACCGACCGCAAATACATCAACAGCCTGTACTGGGCGCAAGGTTTCTATGGGGCCCCCCGCAATGCCAAGCTCAGTGTGCAGTGGCGCTTCTGAGCGCGTCGCGGTGAAGGCTAGGCCATCGGCCCGGGGGCTGCGGGCCTGGCTGGTGCGGCTGCACCGCTGGGCCGGCCTGCTGATGGCCGGATTCCTGTTCGTGGCGGGCGTCACGGGCGCGGTCATCTCCTGGGATCACGAGCTCGATGAATGGCTGAACCCCCAGTTCAACCACGCACCAACTCAAGGTGAGCCGCAATCGCCGCTGGTGCTGGCCCAGGCCGTCGAGGCCCGCCACCCCCAGGTCGAAATCAGCTACCTGCCCCTGGTGGCCGAGCCGGGCCACGCCCTGGCCCTGGGCGTGCAGCCCCGCATCGACCCCGCCACGGGGGCCCCGGTGGCCGCCGACTTCAACCAGGTCTTTGTCGACCCGGTGTCGGGGGCCGAACTGGGGCGTCGCCAATGGGGCGCGCTGTGGCCGCTGGGGCGGGAGAACCTGGTCTCGTTCCTGTATGTGCTGCACTACAGCCTGCACCTGCCCGCCGCCTGGGGCATCGACCGTTGGGGCGTGTGGCTGATGGGGGTGATCGCCGCCGTCTGGACGCTGGATTGCTTCACCGGCCTGGTGCTCACCCTGCCGCCGCGTCGGCGTGCCGCGCCCCTGCAAGCAGCCCCCGGCTTTTGGCAGCGCTGGAAGCCGGCCTGGGGGCTGCGCTGGGGGGCTGGCCCCTACAAGCTCAACTTTGATCTGCACCGTGCCGGCAGCCTCTGGACCTGGGGGCTGCTGCTGACGCTGGCCTTCACCGCGTTCTCGCTGAATTTCTACCGCGAGTTGTTCCTGCCCGCCATCTCCCTGGTGTCACAGCGCACGCCGTCGCCGCTGGATGCGGTTCCGGGGGCCGCCATCACGCCGCAAGTGGGCTGGGCCGAGGCCTTGGAGCGCGCCCGCGCCGAGGCAGCACGCCGGGGCTGGAGCGAGCCTGCGGGGGCGCTTTACCACGCGCGTTTCCATGGGGTGTATGGGGTGCAGTTCTTCCGCCCCGAGGATGGTCACGGCAGCGGTGGTGTGGGGCACCGCGAGCTTTACATCGACAGCCGCGACGGCCGCTTGCTGGGCCTGCGCGAGCCTTGGAAGGGCACGGCGGCCGACCTCTTCGTGCAGGCCCAGTTCCCCCTGCATTCAGGTCGCATCCTGGGCCTGCCCGGGCGCGTGCTGATCTCGGCCATGGGGCTGGTGGTGGCCACCCTGAGCGTGACCGGGGTGGTGATCTGGTGGCGCAAGCGGCGTGCCGGCCTCAGCCCTCGGCCACCGGCAGCCGCACCTCCGACTTGACCTCGTTGAGCACGATGCTGGAGCGCACCTGAGACACCCCTGGCAGCCGGAAGATGGTGCCGTGCAACAGTTGCTCGTAATGGGCCACATCGCGGGCCATCACGGTCAGGATGTAGTCGGCCTGGCCGGTGGTGCTCAGGCAGCGCACGATGTGGGGCGACACCGCCACCTCGCGTTCGAACTGGCGCAC
>RXJO01000203.1:5473-5548 GCA_003987795.1 Curvibacter sp. | reverse complement strand
CCTTCCTCCAGGCGCTGCAGAAAGCCGCCCCGTTCGCCGACACCGCAGTGGTGCTCGATCAGGGCAGGCAGCAGG
>RXJO01000203.1:0-5423 GCA_003987795.1 Curvibacter sp. | reverse complement strand
GGGGTAGTCTTCCAGTTCCCCGAGGTCCAGCCAGACTTCCAGCACGGAGCGGTAAGTCCAGATGTTGGGGCCGCGCAGGTAATTGATGCGCAAGAGCTTGAGATCGTCGGCTTTGATCATTTTCGAGTCGGGTTCTGGGCCTGGCGCCATACCGCCAGTCAAGCGAGATTGTGCGCTCAGTTTGGGGGGCTGGTGGTGGCTGCATTCTCCCGCAGCCTGCCGCATGGCCTCGGTTTCGGCGAAAATCGACTTTTCCTGCTTGAGCGCGGGAGGTCGAACGGTGCCGCGCGGTACGGAATCAAAATGCAACATTCACATCCTGTAGGTTCATCTGGCGAAGCGGCGGATCCCGGAAGAATCAGCCCTCAATCTCAGCTTGCACGTGGTGAAAACGTGCTCGCTTCCCTGCCGGTTGACCTGGACGAGCGCCTTTGTTTCGGCTCCGGGCTGGTGGTGGTGACCGAGCAACGCCTGCTGGCCTGCGAGCCCGGGACGGGCGCCTGGCAGGCCTGGCCCCTGCAGTCGGGCATGAGCCTGCGCCACAGCGACCACGCCGGTGTGGGTCTGCTCGAACTGCTGACGCCCGGCGAGCGCCTGGCTCGCTGGCGGTTCACCATGGCGCTGGATGTCCATGCCATGCGCTTGATCAAGGTGTTCGAACAGCGGCTGGCTGTGCTGGCCGGTGCGGCGCCTGACGAGCCCGAAGAAGCTGCCGCCTGCCCCTCGTGCGGCGCGCAACTGCCGGCCGACAGCGATGAATGCCCGGCCTGTGCGCGGGAGTCCCAGGCCGCCACCTCGACCTGGGTGCTGCTGCGCCTGTGGCGCTTTGCCCGCCCCTATCGCAAGCAACTCTTTGCGGGTTTTGCGCTCACCCTGGCGTCGACGGCTGCCACTTTGATCCCGCCGTACCTGACCATCCCGCTGATGGACGACATCCTGATCCCGTTCCAGAACGGCAAGCAGATCGATCCGATGCTGGTCTTGCTGTACCTGAGCGGTCTGCTGCTGTCGGCGCTGGCGGCCTGGGGTCTGAGTTGGGCGCGCACTTATATCCTGGCGCTGGTGTCCGAGCGCATCGGCGCCGACCTGCGCACCACCACTTATGAGCACCTGCTGAGGCTGTCGCTCGATTATTTCGGGGGCAAACGCACCGGCGACCTGATGAACCGCATCGGTTCGGAAACCGACCGCATCAACGTTTTCTTGTCTCTGCATGCGCTGGATTTCGTCACCGATGTGCTCATGATTGCCATGACGGCGGTGATCCTGTTCTCGATCAACCCCTGGCTGGCCCTGGTCACCCTGGTGCCGCTGCCCTTCATCGCTTGGTTGATCCACACCGTGCGAGATCGTCTGCGCACCGGCTTCGAGAAGATCGACCGGGTCTGGTCGCAGGTGACCAATGTGCTGGCCGACACCATTCCGGGCATCCGGGTGGTCAAGGCCTTTGCCCAGGAGCAGCGCGAGGCCGACCGTTTCAAGCAGGCGAATCGCCACAACCTGGAGGTCAACGACCGGCTCAACCGCACCTGGTCGCTGTTTTCGCCCACGGTGTCGCTGCTGACCGAGATCGGCCTGCTGGTGGTGTGGGGCTTTGGCATCTGGCTGGTGTCCAGAAGCCAGATCACGGTGGGGGTGCTGACCGCCTTCATCGCCTACATCGGGCGTTTCTACACCCGCCTGGATTCGATGAGCCGCATTGTGTCGGTGACGCAAAAGGCGGCCGCGGGTGCCAAGCGCATCTTCGACATCCTGGATCACGTCTCGAATGTGCCCGAACCCAGCCAGCCTGCGGTCTTGCCTCAAGTCAAGGGTCGCATCGAGATGAGCGGCATCGGCTTCCGCTATGGCACGCGCACGGTGATCCGCGGCGTGGACCTGGACATCCAGCCCGGCGAGATGATCGGCCTGGTCGGGCACAGCGGCTCGGGCAAGAGCACGCTGGTCAACCTGATCTGTCGTTTCTATGACGTGACCGACGGCGCTATCAAGCTCGACGGCACCGATGTGCGTCGCTTCAAGGTGTCGGACTACCGCAGCAACATCGGTCTGGTGCTGCAAGAGCCCTTTTTGTTCTTCGGCACGATTGCAGAGAACATCGCCTACGGCAAGCCCGGCGCCACGCGCGAGGAGATCGTGGCGGCCGCCCGGGCGGCTCATGCGCACGACTTCATCCTGCGCCTGCCCCAGGGCTACGATTCGCTGGTGGGCGAGCGCGGCCAGGGCCTGTCGGGCGGCGAGCGCCAGCGCATCTCGATTGCGCGTGCCTTGCTGATCGACCCGCGCATCCTGATCCTCGACGAGGCGACCTCGGCGGTGGACACCGAAACCGAGAAGGAAATCCAGCGGGCCCTGGACAACCTGGTGCAGGGGCGCACCACCATCGCGATCGCGCACCGTTTGTCCACCCTGCGCAAGGCCGACCGCCTGGTGGTGATGGACCGTGGTCAGGTGGTCGAAGTGGGTCCGCACGACGAGTTGATGGCCAAGCAGGGGGCCTACTGGCGCCTGTATGAGGCCCAGGCCCGTCGCGTGGACGGATCGGACGACGAGGGTGCCACCCTGACCCCCGGTGTGCTTTCGACCCATTCGGCCCACCCGGCCGGCCAACCTTGAGCAGCCCCATGACCTTCCAAGCTGATTTCAAATTGAGTCGCCATCCGCTGGGGCGCCTGGTGCTGACCGATGCCGCCGGCACCGAACACCTGGGCGTGACCCCGGTGCGGGCCTTCCCGATCGCCGCCCCCGATGAGGGGCTTTCGCTGGTCGGGCCCGAGGGGCATGAGCTGGCCTGGGTGCCGCGCCTGTCGGCCCTGGCCCCCGAACTGCGTCAACTCATCGAGGAAGAGCTTGCCAGCCGCGAGTTCAGCCCCGAGATGCGTCGGCTGGTGGCCGTGTCCTCTTTCTCCACGCCCTGCACCTGGACGGTGGAGACCGACCGCGGACGCACCGATTTCGTGCTCAAGACCGAGGACGACATCCGTCGCCTGGACCGCGGACGCCTGCTCATCACCGGCAGTCAGGGCATCGTCTATCAGATCCGTGACCTGCAGGCCCTGGATCGGGGCTCGCGCCGGCTGCTCGAGCGCTTTCTCTGAGCCGGGCTCTCAACCAACTTTCAAGTCGCCTCCGATGCACAAATCTGCACTGGTTCTTTTCTCTGGGGGGCAGGATTCGACCACCTGCCTTGCCCATGCGCTGTCGCGCTACGAGCGGGTGGAGACCGTTGCTTTTGATTACCGCCAGCGCCACAGCGTCGAGCTGGACGCCCGCCTGGCCGTGCTCGAGGCGATGCGTCAGCAGTTTCCGGACTGGGCCGCCAAGTTGGGCGAAGACCACCTGCTGGATCTGGCAGTGCTTGGGCAGGTCAGTGAGACCTCACTGACTCGCGACATGGCTTTCAAGATGGAGCAGGGCGGTTTGCCCAACACCTTTGTGCCTGGTCGCAACCTGCTGTTTCTGACCTTGGCCGCCGCGCTGGCCTACCGGCGGGGTCTGGAGGTCATCGTGACCGGGGTGTGCGAAACAGATTACTCAGGTTACCCCGACTGCCGGGATGACACGATGAAGGCGATGCAATTGGCCTTGTCCTTGGGCATGGACCGACGCCTGCTGATCGAAACGCCGCTGATGTGGATCGACAAGGCCGAGACCTGGGCCCTGGCCGAGCGACTCGGCGGGCCAGCCCTGGTCGATCTGATCGTCGAGCACTCGCACACCTGCTATCTGGGCGACCGTGAGCACCGTCATGCCTGGGGTTGGGGGTGTGGCAGTTGTCCGGCATGCGAACTTCGCGCGCGGGGTTACCAGCGTTACCGAGGGGCTCCTGAGGCTTGAAGCCCGCTTATTTCGAGCCGGCAGTCCAAAAACTTAAAAATTTTTCAAAAAGGGTCTCAACTTTTCCTGCGCAATGCCGTTACACCGTACGAGGACGCCTAAAAACCTTTCCCGTCATGATGTAAACAAACTGTATCCGTCGGAACTGCCATGCAACTCCCTCCTGTTGACCGTTCGATGAACTGGGCCAGTCCGGCTGCCGGTCAGTCGTTGGCAGGCGCGGACAAGGTGGTCAGTACCAAGCCGGCGGCCACCACAGTGACCAATGCGCCGACAGAGTCGACCATCGTGACCGTCTCCGGGCAGAAAGCGGCCAGCCCCGACAAGCCCTCGGCCACCAACGACCAACCCAACAAGGATTGGACGGCGGTCAAGAAGAAGGCCACCACCGAGGAACCCAAGAATCCGCCACCGGAGCCCATCTCCAAGCGCTTGATCGACTTCTTGAACTCGATGTGGAAAGCCAGTGGTTCGGTGGTCGAGTTGGCGGCGGAGCAAGCCAGTGCCGAGGCCAATCGGCTTGAAAAAGAAAAGCAGAAACAAGGTCTTTCGACCAATCTGCTGGTCTATACCGATCCCAAGGTCAAGCGCAGCGGCGGTTTGTAAGCCCCGCCCACAGGGCCGACGCCAAGCCGCTGGACGATCAACTGCACTTTTTGTAGAATGGAAGGCTTCGCAGCGTTTTAGGCCCCGCGGCGAAGTTCGTCACAGGCTTGTGGCAGCCCGGCTGGACCGGGCAGGCAGGCAAGCCCGTGACACCCCCCACCTAAGAGGTTTCCAGCAGAGAAACACCGACCGTGGAAAAGGGCTTTTTGCAGCCAGCCTGAAAAGGCTGGCAACCAACTCGAAAGCAATACATGTCTACGTTCAGCGCTAAGCCCGCAGACGTGAAGCACGAGTGGTTTGTGATTGACGCCACCGACAAGGTGCTCGGCCGGGTAGCCAGCGAAGTTGCCCTCCGTCTGCGCGGCAAACACAAAGCCATTTACACGCCTCACGTCGATACTGGCGATTTCATCGTCATCATCAACGCCGCCAAATTGAAGGTCACCGGCACCAAGTCCCTGGACAAGGTGTACTACCGTCACTCCGGCTTCCCCGGTGGCATCACTGCTACCAACTTCCGCGACCTGCAAGCCAAGCATCCTGGCCGTGCACTCGAGAAGGCCGTCAAGGGCATGCTGCCCAAGGGTCCTCTGGGTTACGCCATGATCAAGAAGCTCAAGGTGTACGGTGGTGCTGAGCACCCCCACACCGCGCAGCAACCCAAAGTGCTGGAACTGTAAGGAGCCGAGATGATTGGTGAATGGAACAATGGCACCGGCCGTCGCAAATCCAGCGTCGCCCGCGTGTTTCTGAAAAAAGGCACCGGCAAGATCACGATCAACGGTAAGGACATCCAGGCCTACTTCGGCCGCGAGACCTCCATCATGATCGCGAAGCAGCCTCTGGTCCTGACCAACCATGTCGAAACCTTCGACATCCAGGTCAATGTCCACGGTGGTGGCGAATCCGGCCAAGCCGGCGCTACCCGTCACGGCATCACCCGCGCCCTGATCGATTACGACGCGACCCTGAAGTCCGCA
>RXJO01000448.1 GCA_003987795.1 Curvibacter sp. | reverse complement strand
GCCCGAGGTGAAGATGATGGCCGCCACCTGCTCGGCCAGCGGGGCGGGTTCAGGCGTGGCCTGCTCGCGGCGGGCCGTTCGGCTCAGGCCCGCCAGGGCGGAAGGCCGGGCGCCCAGGTGCTCGCCATGCTCACGGGCCGCGCTGCCCACCTCGCTGGTGAAGTAGACCAGGCGTGGGTCGGCCTTGCTCACAAAGGCCTCGATCTCGCCGCGGGCCATGCGGGCATTCACGCCGCAGGACCAGGCCCCCACTCGGCTGCAGGCCAGCACCAGGGCCACGTGCTCGGGGCAGTTCTCGGCCACGGCCAGCACACGGTCGCCGGGCTGCACGCCCTGGGCCAGCAGCTCGGCCTGCAGGGTATCGACCATGACGCCCAGTTGGGCAAAGCTCAGCGTGTGGTCGGGCAGGTGCAGGAACACGGCGTCCGGCGTGGCGGCCAGGCGCTTGTCGAACAGGTGATGAAGTCGCGAGGGTGTCGTCATGGCCGCTCATTCCACCTGGATGCCTTTGGCCACCGTGCCCCACAGGGCCAGATCGCGCGCCGCGCGCTCGGCCAGCAATTGCGGAGAGCCGGTCCACAGGTCGTAGCCCTGCTCGATCAGCTTGGCCTTCAGTTCGTCCTGGGCCAGAGCGCGGCGCGTGGCCTCGTTGAGGCGGGCCACCCCTTCAGACGACATGCGGGCCGGGCCGTAGAGACCGTACCAGCCGCCCACGTCGTAGTCGGCGATGCCCGATTCGACCATGGTCGGCACCTCGGGCAGCGAGGCATTGCGCTCACGCGAGGTGACGGCCAGCGGGCGCACGCGCTGGGTGCTGATGTAGTTGCGGGCGCTGCCGATGATGTCGAACATCATGCTGAGCTGGCCCCCGATCACATCGGTCATGGCCGGCGCGTTGCCCTTGTAGGGCACGTGGGTCAACTTGATGCCGGCGCGCAGCGCAAACAACTCGCCGCTGAGGTGGTTCGATGCGCCCATGCCAGCCGAGCCATAGGCCAGCTTGCCCGGATTGGCCCGCGCATAGGCCACCAGCTCGGGCAAGGTCTTGAAGGGCTGGTCCTTGTTGATCACCAGCACATTGGTGTAGCTGACCAGGGGCGCAACGGCCGTCAGGTCCTTGCTCACGTCGAAGGGCATGGACTTGAGGATGTGCGGGCTGATGGTCAGCGTGGGGCTGGCACCGAAGTACAGCAGCAGCCCATTGGGGGCCGCCTTGGCCACAGCGTCTGCGCCCATGCTGCCGGCCGCCCCGGGGCGGTTCTCGACCACCACGGGCTGGCCCAACTCTTTGGCCAGGGCCGGCGCGAACAGCCGCGCCGTGGCGTCCACCGGGCCACCCGCCGCATAGCCCACCACCAGGCGGATGGGCTGTCCATTGCCCTGCGCCAGCGCAGGCATGCTCAGCCACAGGGGGCTCAGGCTGCCCAGCGCGAGCAGCCAGCGCCGCGACCTTGAAAAGAATGTTGGCATGTCTTGTCTCCGTTGTATTTTTTGAAACGCGTCAGACCCGCACGTAGCGGAAGGTGCCCATGGCACGGGCCACCACCTGGCCGCTGGCGTCTTCCACCCGGGCCTCACAGAAGCACACCGAGCGGCCTCCGCCCTGGCAACTCGCATGGGCCAGCAGTCGGCCGCGCCCGGGGCGATGGAAGCTGGTGCTCATGTCGATCGTGACCACCGCCTTCTGAAAGCCGCTGGCCGACAGCGCCGCACTCGACATGGCGCTGTCCATCAGCGACATCAGCACACCGCCATGCACCACGCCGAAGTTGTTGGTCAGCTCGGGCCGCAGATCGAGCGAGAGGCGGGCCACCCCACCCTCAGCGAACTCGCGCTGCAGGCCCAGCAGGTGATTGAAGGCCACCTGGGCGAACAGGGCGCGGGTGTCGGGGGTGTGATCGGGGGTGTGGTCGGTGACCGAATCCGCACCGGCCTCCAGCACCGCGGGATTCATGCCCGGGCCTCGCGCACCATGTTGCGGGCGATCACGATCTGCTGGATCTGGCTGGTCCCCTCGTACAAGCGGAACAGGCGCACATCGCGGTAGAAGCGCTCAATGCCGTACTCGGCGAGGTAACCGGCCCCGCCCAGGATCTGCACCGCGCGGTCGGCCACGCGGCCGCACATCTCGCTGGCAAACAGCTTGCAGCAGGCGGCCTCGGTGGACACGTTGCGGCCTTCATCGCGGCGACGTGCCGCGTCGATCACCATGCATTCAGCCGCGTACAACTCGGTCTGGCTGTCGGCCAGCATGGCCTGCACCAGTTGGAACTCGGCGATCGGCTGGCCGAACTGCTGGCGTTCGACGGCGTAGCGCAGGGCATCGGCCAGGATGCGCCGGGCCACGCCCACACACACCGCGGCCAGATGGATGCGGCCCTTGTCGAGCACCTTCATGGCGGTCTTGAAGCCGCGCCCCTCCACCCCACCGATCAGTTGGCGGGCCGGCACGCGCACGTTGTCAAAGATCACGTCGCAGGTGTGGGCGCCCTTCTGGCCCATCTTGCGATCGATCTTGCCCAGGCTGATGCCCGGCGAGTGGGCATCGACGATGAAGGCCGACACCCCGCCGGCGCCCTTGTCGGCCGGATTGGTGCGCGCCATCAGCGTGAAGATGCCGGCCTGCGGCGCATTGGTGATATAGCGCTTGCTGCCGTTGACGATGTAGTGCTCGCCCTCGCTGTCCACCGCTTTGATCGCGGTGGTGCGCAGCGAGGCGGCGTCGCTGCCGGCATCGGGTTCGGTCAGCGCAAACGAAGCCATGAGCTCGCCAGTGGCCAGGCGCGGCAGGTACTCGGCCTGCTGCTCGGGTGTGCCATCCATCAGGATGCCCTGCGAGCCGATGCCCACCGTGGTGCCGATCACCGAACGGAAGGCCGGCGAGGTCTGACACAGCTCGAAGAGCACGCGCACCTCTTCTTCCATGGTCAGTTCCAGGCCGCCGTAGGCCTCGGGGATGGTCAGGCCAAAGAGGCCCATGTCGCGCATCTCCTGCACGATGGCGGGGGGGATGGCATCGGTTTCAGCCACTTCGTTCTCGGCCGGCACCAGACGCTCACGGGTGAAGCGGGTGACGGAATCGAGCAGGGCCTGGAAGGTTTGAGGGTCTCGGATCATGGGAAGCTTCTCGGGTTGGGGGTCACAGCGCGTCGGCCGTGCCCAGGATGGCGGTGGCCTGGCTCGACAGGGTGCCGCCGTTGCCATGGGCCAGGGCGGTGCTGAGGCCGGGCACCTGACGGTCGCCGGCCTCGCCGCGCAATTGCCGCACGGCCTCGATCAGGGTGAAGATGCCGTACATGCCCGGATGCACACACGACAGGCCGCCCCCGTTGGTGTTGACGGGCAGGCGCCCGCCCGGAGCGATGGCCCCGTCCTGCACAAAACGCCCGCCTTCGCCCTTGGGGCAGAAGCCCAGGTCTTCGAGGAACAGCAAGGTGTTGATGGTGAAGGCGTCGTACAGCTGCAGCACGCCGATGTCCTTCGGTGTCATGCCGGCCATGGCAAAGGCCTCGCGCCCCGACTGGCTGGCCGCCGTCACGGTCAGATCGTGCATGGACGAGATCTGGCGGTTCCAGTTGGCGGTGGCATTGCCCAGCACGTACACCGGCTTGCGTGGCAGGCTGGCCGCGCGGTCGGCGCGGGTCAGCACGAAAGCCCCGCCCCCGTCGGTGACGAGGCAGCTGTCGCGCACCGACAGCGGATCGGACACCATGCGCGCCTTGAGCACGTCGTCGATGCTCAGGGGGTCGCGCATGAAGGCCTCGGGGTTGAGCTGCGCCCAGGCCCGTGCCGCCACCGCCACCTCGGCCAGGTCACGGCGGGTGGTGCCGTACTGGTGCATGTGACGTCGCGCGGCCAGCGCGTAGGCCGACAGCGGCTGCATCGGCTCGTAAGGTGTCTCGTAGGGCTGCGGGTCCATCACGCGGCGAGCCTTGGCGATCTCGCTGCGGCCGAAGGTGGCCGTGCGCTGGGTGCTGCCATAGCAGACCAGCACCGCGTTGCACTGCCCCGCCTGCAAGGCCATCATGGCCGGCAGCAGGTGGGCCACAAAGCTGGAGCCCCCGACCATGGTGCCGTTGATGAAGCGCGGGTTCAGGCCCAGGTACTCGGTGACCGGCATCGGCCACATGGTGGACAGCACGCTGGCGGTGCACAGACCGTCGATGTCGCGCATCGTCAGGCCCGCATCGGCCACGGCGGCGCGGGCGGCGCGGGCCAGCACCTCCATCTCGGTGAAGCCCGTGGCCTCGCCGCAACCAAAGGTCGCCACCCCGGCGATCACGGCACTGCCCCGCAAGGCCCGCAGGGCGGGTGGGGTCTGTACAGCGGGGGAGGTTGAGGCCGCCGGTCCGCTCGGGACGGGGGTCGGCAGCGTCGCCGCCGGTGCTTCGGCCGGGTCAAACACCACGATGCCGCCCCGCCCCTCGACCTGCAGCACCCGGGCCTTCACCCGTTGCCCCACCTGCACCGCATCCACCGGCTGCACGTCCACCCGGCTCATCAGGCGCACGCCTTCATCCAGATCAACCAGACAGACGTTGGAGTCCCCGCCAGCCTCGGGCTTGCGACGCACCACGGTCGTGGAATACACCGTGCCCAGCCCGGAGGGTGCGACCCACTCAGGGTCGGCGGCGCCGCAATGCGGGCAGACCTCGCGCGGGAAGTACACATGCTGGCCACAGGCGGCACAGCGCTGGATCATGAAACGGCCCTGGTCCAACCAGGCCTGGTGCCGGGCCTGAACGCCCTGAGCTTGCTCACTCATGTTCGGCTCCTTGCTCGCGGCGGCCATCAGATCGGGTCCCAGGTGAACACATCACCCGAGCGGTCCAGGGGGTAGAACATGGCCTTCAGGGCGGGCAGCGCATGGCTGGCCACGCTCTCGGGCGTCCAGCCCTCGCTGCGGTGCACCGAGCGCACGGGCCTCGGCTGACTGATCAGGAAGATCTCGTTGTTGCGCACGGCAAAGATCTGGCCGTTGGCATACGAGGATTCATCGCTGGCCAGGCACACCGCCAGCGGCGCGATCTTGGCCGGCGTCATCTGCTTGATGCGCTCCACCCGGGCCTTTTCGGCGTCGGTCTCGGTGGGGATGCTGCCGATCATGCGGCTCCAGGCAAAGGGCGCGATGCAGTTGCTGCGCACATTGAACTTCTGCATGTCGAGCGCGATGGACTTGGACAAGGCAGCGATGCCCAGCTTGGCCGCCGAGTAGTTGGCCTGGCCAAAATTGCCGATCAGGCCCGAGGTGGAAGTCATGTGGATGTAGTTGCCCGAGCCCTGCTCCTTGAAGTGGGTGGAGGCCGCGCGACTCACGTAGTAGGCGCCGTAAAGGTGCACCTTGATGACGGCGTCCCATTCGTCCAGGCTCATCTTGTGGAAGAAGCGGTCGCGCAGGATGCCCGCGTTGTTGACCACCACATCGATGCGGCCGAAGGTGTCGAGCGCCGCCTGCACGATGCGCCCGGCGCTGAGGGCCTCGCTCACGCTGTCGGTGCTGGCCACGGCCTCGCCGCCCAGGGCGCGGATCTCGTCCACCACCTTCTGCGCCG
>RXJO01000180.1 GCA_003987795.1 Curvibacter sp. | reverse complement strand
CCAACCAACTTCCCACCCATCAAGCACCCAAAGCTCATCGCCTCGGGCACTCAACGAGCACCTGTCGGTGCAGTCGAGCCCGCTAGTATACACAAAAATTTCGCCCCAAAACAAGAGAGGCTTCCCCAAGCAACCAAGGGGTACTCATGCCCTACCGCCATCGGCCTTGGAGAGACCTTCGACAACAAGGCCGTCGATAATTGGAGCCAATGGCACTCCTAACTTTACTAGACGCCCACTTGGCGTTCGGGCACGTCGCTTTACTCGATGGAGCCACCTTTTCTCTAGAGTCAGCTGAACGCGTCGGCTTGATCGGTCGCAACGGAGCCGGCAAATCCTCGTTGCTGAAGATCCTCGGCGGGCTTGAAAAGCCAGACGACGGCTTGCTCCAGGTTCAACAAGGTTTGCGAATCGCTTATGTGGCGCAAGAGCCTCTTCTCGATCCTGAGCACACCGTGTTCGAGGCTGCCAGCGTTGGGCTGGCGCCTGTCATTGCCCTGCGCGACCAGTATCTTTCGGGTGCAGAGGGCGTTGATCTGGATTCGCTGCAATCTCAGATTGAAGCCTACGACGCCTGGAATTGGGAGCAGCGTGTCGAGGAGACACTGGATCGCCTGCATCTCGCCCCCGATGCCAGGGTCGGCACACTGTCCGGCGGCACCAAGAAGCGAGTGGCGCTTGCGCAAGCGCTGGTTGCTAAACCAGATGTGCTGCTGCTGGATGAACCCACCAACCATCTGGATCTGGATTCGATCGAGTGGTTAGAAGGGCTGCTGAAGGAATTCAAAGGCAGTGTGGTCACCATCACCCACGATCGTGCGTTCCTAGACCAGGTGGCTACGCGCATTGTCGAACTGGATCGAGGTCACCTGCGCTCCTACCCAGGCAACTTTGGTCAATACATCGTCCAGAAAGAAGAGCAGTTGGCCCAGGAGGCTGTCATTGCGGCCAAGGCAGACAAACTGCTGGCCCAAGAGGAAATCTGGATTCGCAAAGGCGTCGAAGCCAGACGCACCCGCAGCCAGAGCCGCATCGGACGTCTGGAAAAGCTGCGTGCGCAGCGAAGCGCCAGACGTGAAGCATTGGGCAGTGTGCGGATGGATGTGGCGTCCGGCCTGCCTTCCGGCAAAATCGTGGCCGAACTCACCCATGTCAGCAAATCCTTTGGTGACCGCACGGTGGTGCGTGATTTCTCCGGGACGATCTTGCGTGGAGACAAGGTCGGGCTCATTGGGCCCAATGGCGCAGGCAAGTCGACCTTGCTGAAGATGATTCTCGGAGAGCTGCAGCCCGACACCGGCGGTGTCCGCCAAGGCGCCAATCTTCAGGTGGCTTACTACGATCAGATGCGCCAAGCCATTGATCTGGACGCCACCTTGGCCGACTTCATCAGCCCAGGGAGCGAATGGATCGAAATCGGTCAGCAACGCAAGCATGTCAAAAGCTACCTAGGTGACTTTCTTTTTTCGCCAGCCCGAGCCAACTCGCCGGTTCGCACACTGTCTGGCGGAGAGCGAAACCGCCTGTTGCTCGCACGCTTGTTTGCCCGCCCGACCAACGTTCTGGTTTTGGACGAACCCACCAACGATCTGGACATCGACACATTGGAGTTGTTGGAAGATCTGCTCCAGAACTTTGAGGGCACCGTGTTCCTGGTGAGCCATGACCGAACATTTCTCGACAACGTCGTCACCAGCACGATTGCCTGGGAAGGCGAAGGCCAGTGGCGAGAGTACGAAGGCAGCGTTCAAGACTGGCTGATTCAATCACAGAGATCTCGCCAGATCTTGGCGGCCGCCGGCAAAGATGCGCTCAAGCCGGCTGCGGCCAAGACGGAGGTCGCTCCGCCAGAAGCCCCCATCGCAACATCGGCGCCAGCATCCGCACCTCGACGTAAGCTCAGCTATAAAGAGCAGAGAGAACTCGATGCACTGCCTGCCCTGATCGAACAATTGGAGACGGAACAGTCCACCCTGTTGGCAGCCTTGGCCGATGGGCAACTTTACGTGACCGACCCAGCCAAGGCCATGCAACTGACTCAGCGCAATACCGAAATTGAAGAAGCACTCATGAGTGCGCTCGAGCGCTGGGAAGCACTTTCAAGCTGATTGGCTGGTTCAACTGGTGCAGGTGTCGCTGAGCGGCCCCGCACCAGTCTCTCATCGCAACTCAGATGCGATGGTGCAAGCGATCGGTGGTCCCGCCCAGCCGCGCCAGCAATGCGCCCGCAATCTTGTCGAGCGGCAGCACTTCATCAGCAGCACCATGGGCGATGGCCTCGCGGGGCATGCCGAACACGATGCAACTGGCTTCGTCCTGCACGTAGTTGTAGCTACCTGCATCTTTCATTTCACGCATGGCCTTGGCGCCGTCGTTGCCCATGCCAGTCAACATGATGCCGTAGGCATTGCGCCCAACCACTGCAGCCGCTGATTTGAACAACACCTCTACTGAAGGTTTGTGTCGGTTCACCGGCTCAGTATCCTCAACCACAGCGACATAGTTGGCGCCACTGCGATCGATCCGGAACTGGCGACCGCCGGGCGCAATGTACGCGTGGCCGGGCAGGATGCGCTCGCCCTGAGCGGCTTCCTTGACAGTGATCTGGCACAAGCCGTTGAGCCGCGCGGCAAAGCTGGTCGTGAATCCCGGTGGCATGTGCTGCGTGATCACAATGGCAGGAGAGTCAGCTGGCATGCGAACCAGGATTTCCTTGATCGCTTCTGTGCCACCGGTTGAGGCACCGATGAAAATGATTTTTTCAGTGGACAGACGCCCCAGCAAAGTCGGCGCAGGGCGTGCAGGCGGCACCGCTGCCCCACCGCCAGTCGGGGCATGCACAGCACCCGCCACATGCAGGTCCTGATGACCTCGGTGCACATGGGCTACCGATGCCACACGAATCTTGTCGACGATCTGATTGGCCAATTCATTGATGCCGTTGGCCAGTCCCACACGGGGCTTGGCCACAAAATCCACGGCCCCCAGTTCAAGCGCCCGAAGCGTGACCTCGGCCCCTTTCTCTGTCAGCGTCGAAATCATCACGACCGGCATGGGGCGCAGACGCATCAGTCGGCCCAGGAAATCGATGCCGTCCATGCGCGGCATCTCGACATCCAGGGTGATCACATCCGGATTCAATTCCCGAATCATTTCTCGCGCGATCAGGGGGTCATTGGCAGTTCCAACACACTCCATGTCGCGTTGCCGATTGATGATTTCCGACAGCAGGCTCCGCACCAACGCCGAATCGTCAACCACCACCACCCGGATTTTCTTAGTCATCCCCATTTTTCTCTTCTATCCCATCGAAATCAGAACAGGTCCACAGAACCACCGGCGGTGGTCTGCACCACGGTCGCCACACTGCCACGCTTCTCCTGCGCCATGGTTTCGGGATGGGCATGGGCCAAACGCTTGACCATGGCCTTGCCAGTCACCGGAAAGAAGCAGACCTTGCGGGGATAGATATCCAGAACATCCTCAGAGACCACCGGAATGCGCTCCGTCTGCAGATAGTCGCGAACAAATTTGGTGTTGCGCTCACCGACGTTCATGGTCGTGAAGTTGGCCATCACCGCGCCACCACCAAAAATTTTGGCTTGCATGGTTTCACGGCGTGCACCTTGCTTCATCAACTCGTTGATCAGCAGTTCCATGGCGTATGAACCATAGCGCCCAGAGGAATCGCCTCCCTCACCTTCGGGCAGCATGAAGTGATTCATGCCCCCGACCAGAGATCGACTGTCCCAGATGCAGGCCGCAATGCAGGAACCCAGCACCGTCATGATGACCAGGTTTTCGTCTGCCACGAAATACTCGCCAGGCAAGACCTTCACCGCGTTGTATTGAAAGTGGTGGTCGAAGTAGAAAAAGCTGGCTTCCCCCGCTTTGCGGGACTTTTGTTTGAGCTCTTCCAGGGTCGACGTACGCGCTCCCGTAGCCCCCGCCGTGTTGTAAGCATTGGGGGAGAGGGGCTGAATGCGTGGCGCCTGCCGCCGGTCAACGCCAGCCGGCATAGGCGTACCGCGAGGCGAAGAGAACGGGTTGTTGGGCGTAAGAGTCATGGTCGACAAATCTTGAATGGGTTGGCGTCAACGACGCTCATAGACCGTCTTGCCACGCAGGGTGAACAGGTCACGCGACTCACTGAAATTCTCGGCATGGCCGACAAACAACATGCCCCCTGGCTTGAGCACACGATGGATCCGCTCCAGCACCTTGCGCTGGGTCGGTGCATCAAAGTAGATCATCACGTTACGGCAAAAAACCACGTCAAAGGGCTCCTTGAAGGGCCAGTCATCACGAATCAGATTGACGCTCAGAAACTCGATGGCCTTGCGCAGTTCGGGCTTCACCCGGATCAGACCCGCATTGGAATCCTTGCCTCGCATGAAAAAGCGCTGCAATCGATCCTGAGTCAGGCCTTTGAGGTTGTCCAGTCGGTACACACCCTGAGCCGCCGAGGCCAGCACCTTGGAGTCAATATCGCTCGCAGTGAGTTTGAACGGAGCATTGTTCCCCAGGGTCTCGAAAGCCGTCATGACGATCGAGTAGGGTTCCTCACCGGTCGATGCGGCATTGCACCAGACCTTCCAGGACGATCCCGCTGGGCGTGACTTCAAATGCGCAGCAAAAATCTCGAAATGGTGCTGCTCACGGAAGAATGCGGTCAGATTGGTCGTCAGCGCGTTGACGAACTCCTGCCATTCAGGACCATCGTGAGTTTCAAGCCAGCTCAGGTAGTCACGAAAGCTGGTATGCCCCGTCTCACGCAAACGCCGTGACAGTCGGCTGTAGACCATCGCGTGTTTGCCATCGTGCAGGTTGATGCCGGCCCGCTGATAGATCAGCGACTGGACGCGAGAGAAGTCGGCATCGGTCCAGACGAACTCCCGCCCTTGCATCACCGGACCATTGGAAAGAGGCAAAACGGGTGCTTTGTCTTTGACAGGTGCACTGCCTGCATCAGCTCGGTGCATGCTGGACATCATCGGCCATCCTTATCTGCGAGCACATGCCTTGGAAGACATTGCTCGCCGCGGCTGTCTCAAACGGGAACAAAGAAAGGCTCAAATGGCAGCCACCAAGCCCATGTCCACACCCGACATCAGCTTCTCAATGTCCAGCAAGATCAGCATGCGCTCGCCTACCGAACCCAGGCCCAGAATGCAGCCGTTGTCGATCACGCTTTCGATGTCCGGCGCCGCCTTGATGTTATCCGGGGACAACTCCATCACATCGCTCACCGAATCCACCACGATGCCCACCACACGGGTACGCAGATTCAGGATGATGACCACGGTGAAGTTGTTGTACTCGGCATTGGCGCAGTTGAACTTCAGCCGCATGTCCACGATCGGCACAATCGTGCCGCGCAAGTTCACCACGCCCTTGATGAACTCCGGCGCATTGGCAATGCGGGTCGGTGGCTCATAGCCACGGATCTCCTGCACCTTCAGGATGTCGATCCCGTACTCCTCCTGATCCAGACGAAATGTCAGGTACTCACGAGCACCGGCCGGGGCACCTTCAGAAGTTTTACCGATCACACTCATGATGTTCTCCTTCAAAGACTCACAGACTCA
>RXJO01000002.1 GCA_003987795.1 Curvibacter sp. | reverse complement strand
GGCAGATGGCCTCCAGATCACGGCAGCATAACGCGTTTCAATCACACGCCGCCGGTGCCGAAGGCCTCGGCATGGATCTGGGCCTCGGGCACGCCGGCAGCCTGCAGGGCCTGGCGTTGCGCCTGCATGAAGCCCCGCGGGCCGCACAGGTAGAACTGCGAGCCGGTGCCCAGAGCGCGGACCTGTTCGGGCGACAGCTCGATGCGGCCTGCCTGATCGTAGTGCTGGCCCAGTTGATCCTCGGCACGCGGGTGCTCGTAGTGGATGCGGGCCTGGAGGGCCCGATGGCGGCCGGCCAGCTCGCGCACGCGGGCACCGAAGGCATGGGCGCCCCCATGGCGGGCCGCATGCAGAAAGTGCACGGGGCGCTGGGGCGCTCGCTGCACCAGGTGCTCGAGCATGGCCATCATCGGGGTGATGCCCACACCCGCGCTGATGAGCACGGCCGGGGCCTCGGCCTGGGTGTCGAGCACGAACTCGCCCATGGGGGGCGCCACGTCGAGCAGATCGCCCTCTTGGACCTGAGCGTGCAGCACATTCGACACCATGCCCATGGGCATGGCTTGTGCGGCCCCCTGCCCGGCCTCGCGCTTGACCGAAATGCGCAGCGCCTGCTCGCCGGGCGCAGCCGACAGGCTGTACTGGCGCGGCTGGTGCAGGTCCAGTTCGGGCACCGGCACGCGCACGCTCACATATTGGCCCGGCTGGAACCCCGGCACCGGGCCGCCGTCGGCCGGCACCAGGTAGAAGGAGGTGATCTCTTCACTCTCGGCGACCTTGCGCTGGACGCGGAAGCCGCGCCAACCCGTCCAGCCGCCGGGCTGGGTGGCGGCTGCCTGGTACAGGCCCTCTTCCATGCCGATCAGCAGATCGGCCAGTTGCCCATAGGCGGCGGCCCAGGCCGCGATGAGTTCATCGGTGGCGGCCTCAGCCCCCAGCACCTCGCGGATCGAGGCCAGCAGGTGCTTGCCCACGATGGCGTAGTGCTCACGCCGGATGCCCAGGCTCACGTGTTTGTGGGCGATCAGTTGCAGCACGGGGGCCAGCACGCCGGGGTTGTCGATGTGTTCGGCGTAGGCCGCCACGGCCATGGCCAGCGCCTGCTGCTGTGCGCCCGATCGTTGGTGGCCCTGGTTGAAGATGGCCTTGAGCTCGGGGTTGTGCTCGAACATGCGGGCATAGAAATGGCGGGTCAGGGCCAGGCCGTGCGCCTTGAGCACGGGGGCGGTGGCTTTGACGAGGGTGCGGGTGGAGCTGTCGAGCATGGGTCTTCCTTTAAATGTGTATTTATTATGCATTTTAAAAACAAGGCCATGGCGCAAAACCCCAAGCGGTCTGAGGACTCCGCCACTCAGGGTTTTCACGTTCTCCAAAATTACGCATAGCGGACTATAGTTACGCTATTCAAAACACCCACCGCCCCATGAGCACCTCTTCCCACACTGCGGCCGACGCCGCCCGCTGCCCGATCGACCACGCTGCGTTGACGGCGCAGCGTTCGCCCACCGGCTGCCCGGTGAGCCGCTCCGCGGCAGAGTTCGACCCGTTCTCGGACGGTTACCAGCAGGATCCCCCCGAGTACGTGCGCTGGGCGCGCGAGCAAGAGCCGGTGTTCTACAGCCCGCAACTGGGCTACTGGGTGGTGACGCGCTACGACGACATCAAGGCGGTGTTCCGCGACAACATCACCTTCAGCCCCTCGATCGCACTGGAGAAGATCACGCCCACCGGCGATGAGGCCAACGCGGTGCTGGCCCAGTACGGTTACGCCATGAACCGCACCCTGGTGAATGAAGACGAACCCGCCCACATGGCGCGTCGCCGGGTGCTGATGGAGCCCTTCACCCCCGAGGCCCTCAAGCACCACGAACCCCTGGTGCGACGCGTGACGCGCGAGTACATCGACCGCTTCATCGACGATGGCCGCGCCGATCTGGTCGACCAGATGCTGTGGGAGGTGCCGCTGACGATTGCACTGCACTTTCTCGGCGTGCCCGAGGAAGACATGGACCAGTTGCGCCAGTACTCGATCGCCCATACCGTGAACACCTGGGGCCGCCCACGCCCCGAGGAGCAGGTGAAGGTGGCGCACGCGGTGGGGAATTTCTGGCAGCTGGCCGGCAAGATCCTCGACAAGATGCGGCAAGACCCGAGCGGCCCGGGCTGGATGAAGTACGGCATCCGCAAGCAGGCCGAGCACCCTGACGTGGTGACGGATTCGTACCTGCATTCGATGATGATGGCGGGCATCGTGGCGGCCCACGAGACCACGGCCAACGCGACGGCCAACGCGCTGAAGCTGCTGCTGCAGCACCCCAGCGCGTGGCGCGAGCTGTGCGAAGACCGCAGCCTGATCCCGAGCGCGGTGGAGGAATGCCTGCGCCACAACGGCTCGGTAGCGGCCTGGCGGCGCCTGGCCACCCGGGATGTGCAGGTGGGCGGCATCGACATCCCGGCTGGCAGCAAGCTGCTGATCGTGATGGCCTCGGCCAACCACGACGAGCGCCGGTTTGCCGATGCCGATCTGTTCGACATCCGCCGCGACGATGCCAGCGAACACCTGACCTTCGGCTATGGCGCCCACCAGTGCATGGGCAAGAATCTGGCCCGCATGGAGCTGCAGATCTTCATCGATGAATTTGCGCGTCGCCTGCCCCACATGCGGCTGGCTGAACAGACTTTCAGCTACGTGCCCAACACCTCGTTCCGTGGCCCCGAGCACCTGTGGGTCGAGTGGGACCCGGCGGCCAACCCCGAGCGGGTGCAGCCCGATCTGCACGAGGCTCGGCAACCGGTGCGCATCGGCGAGCCGTCACGCCATGCCATCGCGCGCCCGGTGGTGGTGGACAGCCTCACTGCGCTGGCGACCGACACCTTGCGCATCCGGCTGCGCTCGGCCGATGGCCAGCCACTGCCCCGCTGGACACCGGGGGCACACATTGACGTCGAATGCGGCAGCACCGGGCTGTCGCGGCAGTACTCGCTGTGCGGCGACCCGGCGCAAGCCTCGGTGTACGAGATCGCTGTGCTGCGCGACCCGGCCAGCCGGGGCGGATCGGCCTGGCTGCACGAGCAACTGCGTGTGGGCGAACGGCTGAAGATCCGAGGCCCACGCAACCACTTCCGATTCGACGAAAGCGCCCGCCAGGTGATCCTGCTGGCCGGGGGCATCGGCATCACGCCGATCCGGGCCATGGCACGCCGGGCGGCGGCACTGGGCCTGGATTACCAGGTGCATTACTGCGGTCGCTCACGCGGCAGCATGGCCTACCTGGCCGAGATGCAGGCCTAGCATGGTGCACGGCTGCACGCGCATGTCAGCGACGAAGGCCGGCGGCTGGACCTGCGCCAACTGCTGCACGAGCCCTCACCCGGCACCCAGTTGTATGCCTGCGGACCGGAACGCCTGCTCCAGGCCCTGGCCGAGGCCGGTGCGCACTGGCCCGAGGACAGCCTGCACACCGAGCACTTCCACGCCCAGGCCACCCAGCTCGATCCCAGCCGTGAGCATGGCTTCGAGCTGGTGCTGAAAGACTCGGGCCTGACGCTGCCGGTGGCGCCCGACCAGACCGTGCTGTCGGTGCTGCGGGCGGCCAACATCGATGTGCAAAGCGATTGCGGCGAAGGCCTGTGCGGCTCGTGCGAGGTGCGGGTGCTCGGCGGTCAGATCGATCACCGCGATGTGGTGCTGACCCGAAGCGAACGTGACGCGCAAAACCGCATGATGGTGTGCTGCTCACGCGCCTGTGGTGATCGCCTGGTGCTTGAACTCTGAGGCCCCTGCACCGCCCACCCCAAAAGCCTTTCGTTGAAAGGCTTTTTTTCTTTCAACGCTTTGTCAACGCCTGATTCGAACAATGAAAGGGTGCTCAGGGAGAAGTGTGCTGCCGGCGGTCCCGATCGGGGACCGCCGGCGGGCGCATGGCCTTGGGTTGAAGAGATTCACACAGACCCTTGGGAGAACGACGTTTGATCAGAAAACTTTGGCTTGCCTTGCTGCCCCTGCTGTTCAGCACCACCACCTGGGCAGCCGCTACCTACAGCATCACCGCCAATCCTTACACCTCGACCGGGGGGACCGCGCTGTACAGCACCACCGACCGGGTCAGCGGCTCCTTCACGATGGCCACGACCTTGACAGGAGGACTGGTCAGATCGAATGTGAACGCGTCTGTGACCTCGTTCTCTTTTGATGACGGCAAGGGCAATGTGATCACCCAGGCCAACGCCACCAGCAGGACTTTCGAGGTGAGCACCGACCCGGGGGGCAACCTCACCGGATTCGACATCACTGTCAGCGTGGCAGGCCCTCCGAGCCAAAGCATCCGGCTGTACACCGGCGATGGCGGCGGTGTGCAAGTCACTTACGGCACTGCGCGTGCCACACGCGTGGGTGCCCCGGGCAATTTCACGCTGGCGATCACCGCCGACCCTGTCGTGAGCACGACGTCTGTGCCCACGCTGTCTGAATGGGCCTTGATGGGGCTGGCCTGCCTGATGCTGGGCAGTGTGGCCTGGCAACACAGACGCCAGCGCCGGCCTCTCTGAGCGCCCTGCGGGCAGTTGCCCAGGGGCCGACGTCACGCCACGGACACGTTGACGGCCAGAGTCCCCTCCATAATCGAGGGCTTTGCATCTGGTAACAAATAGCCCGCCGTGCGCCCCTGCCTTCCCCCCTGCCTGCGCCTGATTCCCCTGCTGCTGGTCGCGCTGATCAGCGCCTGTTCTGCCCCGCGCTACACGCTGGACGATGGCCGCCAGGTCGACGAGGCCTTGCTGGGCCGGATCCGGGATTTTGGTGCCGGGGAGCAGGCCTTGCGGCCGGCGATCGCCCAGTCAGCGACCCTCAAGGATCCCGCGTGCGACAAGCAATGGGAACTGCCCTTCGCGGTGGCCACCAGCGACGGATTGAGCGCCAACGATCGCGTGGCCTGGGTGCGCGGCCTGGGGGTTGACGAGCGACTGACCGTGATCGGTGCGGCAGCAGACAGCCCATTGAAGCCCCGCGACAAGATCAAGCAGATCGCCGGCTACAGCCGCGAGGATGCGGTGAAGATGCTCGAGGCGCTCTCAGAGCGGCGCGATGCGGGCCGGCCCTTCGACATCACCCTGAGCACGGGCAAGACGGTGAAGGTGACACCGTTCGAGGTCTGCCGCGGCTACGCCCGCCTCGCCTCCCCGGCCACCCCCCAGGCCCAGGACTACCACTGGTTGATGAGCCTGCACCCGCTGCAGTTGGCGCAAGCCGGGCTCACCGAGGACGAGGCGCTGTGGGTGGTGTTGTGGACACAGGGACTGTCCGAGGAGGGTGGCGCCCGCATGAAGCTCTACCACTACTCGGTCAAGACGGCCAGTGCCGCCTACAACCTCTTCACCCTGGTGTCGGGCATCAAGGGCGCGGCACTGGCGGCAGAGTCGGCCATCCGCACCGCCCAGAGTGCGGCCGCCAACGCGGCCACCGAGGTGCTGCGTCAACAGGCATTGGCCCTGGCCAGTCAGGCGGCACAGGACCGGATCCGCGACACCTTGAGCAGCGCAGGCCAGCGGCTGACCCAGCAGCAGATCCTCAGCGAGATGCAGCAGGCCGCCGCCAA
>RXJO01000176.1 GCA_003987795.1 Curvibacter sp. | reverse complement strand
CACCTGGACCATGGGCTAACTTCGCACAGCATATTGTTCTTGGCTGGGTGTCTGCGGCACCACTTGCCCTGGTACACCTCCACCGCAGATCATTTTCCACCACGACATTGTTGGGTGCTATCTATGGAGCGCTTTACTATGTGATGGTGAACTCTTTGGCCTTGCCGATCTTTTTCGGAGACCCACTTCCTTGGACCCTGGGTGTGGCCGTGGTCCTGCCCAGTCTTTGCATCCATGTTGTTTTTGGAATGGCCGTTGCGCTCACGGTGAGAAGTGTCCAGCGTAAGCAACGCCGCCGCGAACGGCATGTGGGCTTTCAATAGTTCCACACCTCCGAGTTTCGTTCAACTCGATTGACTTACTAGGGTGGCAATCGTTCCAAAATGGAATAGACGCTGCGTCGAAACGTCACATGAAGAAGGCCGAATTCAGACAGGCTTTCGTCCAGTGATAAGACCTTTTGAAGTTGCCCGAGGTCATCCGACTTAGCATGTCACGGGAATCCTTCGATGCCCCTGCAAGCATCACGTTAGTGACTCTTGGCGGGCGACTATGGAAACTTCTAGAGCAAATCTTGCGCACAACCGGCCTTGTGAGGTGGTCTTTCAACCCCTAACACATGCCAGCAAGACCGATGATCTGCAGAGGCCATCCAGACAACGAACCTCACCCGGGACGCGAGTATCGTTCGGTCAACACAATACTCGCTTCGACCATGCAAACCACAAGTGTCACCGCGATACTCATGCGAATGGGCTGTCAAGTCTTGCTTTGAACAGGCCCGACTGGCAGCTCCCTTGATCGGGCTACTTCAGAACGCAGCTGGAGTACTGCCTCTTGATAAAGCTGGGCGACAGGTCCCTGACCAGCTGCCTTGCGCTTAGCAAATTCCAACGCGAGTTCGGCGCAACCAAACTCACGCATCAAAATGCAAGCCGTCGAATCGGGTGCAAGGTCTGTCAAGGCCAGCTTCTGTGTTTGTGCCATGGGATCACCAGATGAGAACCTGGTACTGGATGTATCGGCCCTGGCAAACTTGACGGCGAATTAGGGCTGGCCGGAATGTAACGGTATGCGCGCGGTGAACCCATCTTGATATAGCCCGTTCGAGCAGGCATGGTGTGCACGATGGAGATCATGCACACTATGTCGAGCGAGGCGAACGCCCCAAATCCCAAGCGGCGCTTTTACAGTCCAGAGCTCAAGACCCAGGTCGTGGCGCAGTGCCGGGCGGACGGAGCGTCGATTGCAGCTGTGGCCCTAGCCCATGGCATCAACGCCAACATCGTCCATCGCTGGCTGCGCGAGCACGCTGCGACAAACGCTCCCAAACCCATCAACCCGTTCATCCCTTTGAGCCTCTCTGCGCCCGAGGTTGAGGATGCTGCACTTGTTCACGCTTCGGGCAGTCCCACTTCGGAGATTCGCGTCGAGATCCGGCTCGGCACAGGCGTGATCACGGTGAGCTGGCCCATCGAGGCATCGTCATCCTGCGTGGAATGGCTGAGGGATTGCCTTCGGTGATCCGCATCGACGCCGCCTGGCTGGCAACCACACCGCTGGACATGCGCGCTGGCACCGATACGGCACTCGCCCGGGTCATTGCAGTTTTCGGCGCCGCCCATCCCCATCATGCCTACCTATTCGCTAACAAACGCGCCAATCGCATCAAGATCCTGGTGCACGACGGCATCGGTATCTGGCTGGCTGCGCGTCGGCTGCACCAGGGCAAGTTCATCTGGCCTCTGGCCGGTGGTTCCAACCTGGCGCTGCAGCGCCAGCAGCTCGATGCGCTGGTCATGGGCCTACCCTGGCAACGCCTGGCCGACGGTGGCGTCATCACCGTGGTCTGACTCTCCGGCAGCGATGGGCACTTGCCAATTGGTGCATGCGCTGATGGCGCGCGCACGTCGGTATTGGCACAGTGAGGGCCATGGTAGTGGAGCCGCAATCCCTGGATGGTCTGAGCACCGATCAACTGCGCGAGATGGCTGCTCGCTTGATGACTCAGCTGCGCCACCAGGGCGCCTTGCTGGAGAAGCTCTCCCACGAGAATGCACTGCTCAAGCGCATGAAGTTTGCCGCCCAGTCTGAGCGATTCAATCCGGAGCAGAAGAGCCTGCTCGAAGACGAGATCGAAGCCGATCTGGCGGCCGTGGCCAGCGAGATCGACGCGCTGCAGCAGGAACCCACGGCGACCCCGCAGGAGAAGAAGCGACCCAAGCGGCTTCGACTGCCTGCGAACCTGCCCCGGCACGAGATCCACCACGAACCCGAATCCAGTACCTGCCGCTGCGGCTGCCAGATGAAGCGCATCGGCGAAGACGTGGCCGAGAAGCTGGACTACGCACCTGGGATGTTCAGCGTGGAGCGTCATATACGTGGCAAATGGGTCTGTGCCCAGTGCGAAACCATCGTCCAGGCACCGGTGGCCGCTCACTTCATCGACAAGGGCATCCCCACCACCGGACTGCTGGCTCAGGTGCTGGTGGCCAAGTACGCCGACCACCAACCGCTGCATCGCCAAGAGGCGATATTCGGGCGTGCCGGCCTGGCCATCCCGCGCTCGACCCTGGCACAGTGGGTGGGCACATGCGGGGTTCGGCTACAGCCGCTGGTGGATGCACTCAAGGCTCAAATGCTCCAGTACCGCGTGCTGCATGCCGACTAGACGCCGGTACAGATGCTCAAGCCCGGCAATGGCAAGACGCACCGGGCCTACCTCTGGGCCTACGCCCCGGGGGTGTTCGAAGATATGAAGGCCGTGGTCTACGACTTCTGCGAATCGCTCGCGGGGAAACATGCTCGGGCATTCCTGGGCGACTGGCGTGGCAGTCTGACCTGCGACGACTTCAGCGGCTACAAGGCGCTGATTGCCAGTGGCGTGACTGAGGTGGGCTGCTTGGCACATGCACGGCGCAAGTTTTTCGACCTACATGCGGCCAACAAGAGTCAGATTGCCGAGTTTGCACTGGAGCAGTTTGCCAAGGTCTATGCCGTCGAACGTGAGGCTAAGGAGATCAGCGCCGACGAGCGCAAGGCGATTCGCAAACACCACACCCAGCCGATGCTCGATGCGCTGCACGAGTGGATGCTGCTGCAGCGCCAGAAGGTGCCCGAGGGATCAGCGACGGCCAAGGCGCTGGACTACAGCTTGCGCCGCTGGGTGGCGCTTACCCGGTTCGTCGATGACGGGCGGCTGCCGATTGACAACAACTGGATCGAGAATCAGATCCGGCCCATTGCTCTCGGAAGATCCAACTGGCTGTTTGCCGGGAGCCTGCGCGCTGGTCAGCGGGCGGCAGCCGTCATGAGCCTGATCCAGTCAGCGCGCATGAACGGGCATGATCCGTACGCCTACCTCAGAGATGTCCTTACGCGGCTGCCCACGCACAAGGCCAGTCACATCGAGGAGCTGCTGCCGCATCACTGGACCGCGCCTACGATCAGTTGGACTCCTTGCGGCACAGGCAGTAGATGAACTTCTGAACGGTTCCAAAGGGCGTTTGATGCTCTTCGCGCTCCTGCTGCAGGAGCGTGAACGGAGTTCCGAACTCTGCATGCAGGCCGTCGCCGCTGTAGCGCATGACGGGCAACCCGCTGCACTTCTCCGGTCCATCCTCGGCGAACGTTGCCACGATCACGTGGCCCCCCGGCTTGACTGCACGCAGGACCGCATTGACGTAGGCTTCGCGCTCCTCGCGAGTCGTGAGGAAGTGAAAGACGGCGCGGTCGTGCCAGACATCGTAGGCATGACGTGCAAGCTCGACCTTCGTGATGTCACCAGCGAGCCAAGATACGCCAGATGCTCGATCGCCGAGCCGAGCCCGCGATGCCGCAAGAGCGGCCTCCGACAGGTCGAGGACGGAGACTTGCTGGTAACCGGTGACGAGCAGATCGTCAACCAACGTCGAGGCACCACCGCCAACGTCGATGATGCTCGCCCCCTTGGGCACACCTGTGCGCGCTATGAGATCAACCGATTGACGTGCATGCTCCTGGAACCAGCTGACATCGTTCTCAGACTTTGTCGTGTAGACCTGTTCCCAATGTTCCTTGGATTGCATGGAAGCCTCCTGAAATCGACGTGCCGCGAGTCGGCGAATCGCTTCACTGTAGCGTCGAAATCGATTCGGCGCAGTCAAGATGGGATGGCCGGACGCTTACATGTAACGTATCTCACTCAGAACCCTATCAACAGAAACCAGCCCTTTATGGTGAGAGTTTTGTTGGGTAGAAGACTCTCCTCCGCCGACAAGCCTGCCGGAGTTGGGTCGTCGGGTAGAACGCCCCAAACTCAAGCAGCTTGAACGCTGTCACTGTTGGGTTCGATCGAGTCTTTCGATGCCCAAGGCCTTCAGCATGTACTTTTCGTAGACGGGTTCAGAGCTACCGTTTTTCATTTTGTACATGAAATACTTCTCGAAGGCGATCTTGGCCAAGTGCACCCACTTGCCCTTCTTGAACCAGTTGACATTGCGCGGCGGAATCTGCGGCAGAGCGACAAAAGCGGCCCCGGTGTCCCCCATGTCGGCTAAACAAATAGCGTTCCAGCTTCCCTTTGTATTCGCAGCCTCGCCCGAAAGGTCGGCTGCGATGTTGTGCACAATGGCCGTGACCATGGTCTCGATCATGTAACCTGTCTTTGGTGCTCCTGTAGGCACCGGGGTAACCTCGACCGGAGGGATCGCCACGCACACGCCCGCCGAGAAGATGTTGCGGTACTTTTTGCTGCGTTGGTACTCGTCGATCAGCACAAAGCCACGCGGGTTGCACAGCCCTTCCACGGCCGCCACGGCATCAACGCCCTTGAAGGCCGGCAGCATCATGCTGAACGCAAACGGCAGTTCATGCTCTTTCTTGATCTGCCCGGCCTCGTCCAACTCGGTGACGAACATGCGGCCGGCCTCGACCCGGGTGACCTTGGCGTTGGTGATCCACTTGATATCGTTGTTGCGCAGTTCGCTTTCGAGCATCGACTTGGAGTCGCCCACCCCCCCCAGCCCCATGTGTCCAATGTAGGGCTCGCTGGTAACGTAGGTCATGGGCACCTTGTGGCGTTGGCGCCGCTTGCGCAGGTCGCGATTCAGGATGAATGCGAATTCATAGGCTGGCCCGAAACACGAGGCCCCTGGCATGGCTCCAACCACCACAGGTCCCGGTGCTTCCAGAAACCGCTGGTAGTCGGCCCAGGTTTGCTCAGCGTGGTCGATGCTGCAGATGGAGCGGGTATGGCCCTCCGGGCCGGAGCCGGGAACCTCATCGAAGGAGAGCTTTGGCCCCGTGGTGATGACCAGGTAGTCATAGGCCAGACTGGATCCATCGGCCAGGGTCAGGCTGTTGCCCTCGGCATCGATGCGGGTGACCCGCTGAGCCACGAAGTCAATGCCTTTCTTTTCGAGGTAGGGGCGAATGGAAAAGGTGATGGCTTCACGCTCACGCCAACCCACGGCTACCCATGGGTTGGAGGGCACGAACTGAAAATAGTCCAGCGCGTTGACCACCGTGATGCGGTGCTCGGATGAAAGTTTTTCACGCAGCTCATAGGCAGCGGGCATGCCGCCTGTACCTGCGCCAAGAATCACGATATGGGCCATGGTTTGTCTCCTGCTAGGGTTTGC
>RXJO01000081.1 GCA_003987795.1 Curvibacter sp. | reverse complement strand
TCGAGCTCTTGATTGCCAAACGCGGTTCCAGGATCGATGCCCACCGCCTGATGCCCGTCCACCGGGCGTCTGCCGCCCAGACTCCTAGGCCCACACCCTTGCCCGAGCGGGTGGGCGCGAAGGTCAGGACGTGTTCCGGGCCTTCATGGCGCAGGTACTGCTGGCGATGCAGGCCGAGGAACACGCCCGCGGACTGGTCAAGGCCCGCTTTGTGAATGTCCTCCGCGTTGGCCCAGCGCGCAGAGCCATAGGTCGTGACCAGCTTGGACTGGCGCGAGCGCCAGATCGACATGCCGATGGCGACCAGCACCGCGAACAGGCCACTGCCCGCTGCAATGACCCCGCCCACGTCGAAGACATGCGGCGCGTAGGCATCGAAGAAGAACCACCACTCGAACAGGCGCCACGGGTGATAGACCGGCGTGCCGAGGAAATCGAACCACGGCGATCCCAGGCGTAGCTGGTACCCCAGAGCCGCTGCCGTCCATTGCGTGGCGCTCCACACTCCGGCGATCACGATGCCGAATACGACGGCAATCTGACCGAACAGCACGTTCGTCCCTTGCATGATCCTGCCTCCGAGAACGGCACAACAACGTGCCGCCCCTATCAGGATCAATGCCATAGGGAGTACCGGTCAAAGACTGAAATCGCCGGGATTAAGGCTTAAAAAGCCATAGTTCTTGCTGTGGCGAAGACAATAAAAATGCCGCAGGCACAAAGGCGCTGCGGCGTATCGAGGTAACAGTGCGCAAGCTGTCGCAGAAGCGCGACGCCGGTGCGCCTTGCGTGGGCTACGGGGCTTTCTTCTGCTCCGGCCTGTCGCCGAAGAAGCGCCGTTCGGCGGCTGCGGCTGCGCGCATGCAAAGTTCATCGCCGATCTTCGCGCGATCTTCCTTGCATTGGCGCTGGATTTCCTTGATGCGTGCGGGGTTCGCCACCAGCTCATCCACTGTCTCTGTAGGATTGGCAGGACCACAGGCCGTCATCACAACGGCAATCACGGACATCACGATTTTGTTCATGGCGAGCGTCCTTTGGATTTCGGATTCACGAATCGGTCACGTTATCGGCACCAGCCGAATCCATGGTGACGACACGTTGAATGAACCGGGTCAGCATCGGTGACGGTTCAGTATCTCGACGCAGCAGATAAGTTGTCAGCATGGGTGGCGTTCCCGCCAACTGACGGGCCTTGACTCCAGGCTCTTTACTGGATGCGATATGCGCTGCACCTGCCAGACCAACCGCCAGTCCTGCGGATACCAGGGCCATCATCACGTCGAAGGTGGCAACGCGCTGGAGGATCTGCAACTCCTCGTCCCGCTTCTGCAGGATGCGGTCTATCTGGCGAGTATGCCCCTGGCATGCGGCCGGGTCGCCGAGCACCAACCGTTGCTGCAACACCATCTCCAGCGGAATGCGCCGGTGCTCCAGCAAGGGGTGGCGCAAAGACAGCGCCACCATCAATTCGTCATCCCACGCGGGAGTCGTCACGATGCCGTCGCCTACCTCGTCCGCCATAGACAAGCCCGCGTCGTACAGGTCTTCTTGCAAGCCTCTGATCTGCTGATCCAGTGGTACCTCGAACAGGCGGATTTCTACTTCGGGCTCTTCCTCGCGGCTACGGGCCAGCAAGGCAGGCAGCCGCGATGGCGTGATACCGTCGGACAGGGCAATGCGCAACTGGCCATGAAACCCACTGGCGGCCGATTTCGCACCATCGCGCGCTTGTTCCAGTGCCTCAAAGATACGTGGAACCCGCTCCAGAAATACTTTGCCGGCATGAGTCAGTCGAATGTTGCGTGTGGTACGGGTGAATAGCTTTGCTCCTAGTTCGTCTTCCAGATCTTTGATGGCACGGGATAGAGGTGACTGATCCATATGCAGTTTTTCTGCAGCCCGAGCAAAGTGAAGCTCCTCGGCGACCGTGAGAAAGTAGCGTAAATGTCTAAGCTCCATTGGAAAATTTTCCATTCCTGCGACACGCAAGCCCCCCCCCGGATTCTTGGGACTTTGAAGGCGGAGAATACCGGTCGTAATGCCGATGTACCAATATATCGAGCCTGTAAGTCGTTGTCGGCGAGTTAGCGACTGAGTGCGATTACTACAAGACCCGCTTCATTGAACTAGTGGTACCTTGTTGACAATCGAAGATGGTCTGAATAGCACATTTGATTCCGCCATGGTTGATGGATCGATAGCAGCAATTTCGGTAAAACAGGGATTCAATATACTCGGCACTTCTTGGCTATCGCAACTTGCCGCGCCTGCCTCAAGGGCCGCTCGCAGTTCGAACAAATACTGGCGCAGCAAGGCCATAGTCATGCTCCTATTTAGATAATTGCTGTCATCTCCGGCACGGCGGCAAACAGGTCCGCCTCCAGCCCGTAGTCGGCCACCGAGAAGATCGGTGCCTCCGGGTCCTTGTTGATCGCCACGATCACCTTGGAGTCCTTCATGCCCGCCAGGTGCTGGATGGCGCCCGAGATGCCGCAGGCGATGTACAGCTGCGGCGCCACGATCTTGCCGGTCTGGCCGACCTGCAGGTCGTTGGGGGCGTAGCCCGCGTCCACCGCGGCGCGGCTGGCACCGATGGCGGCGCCCAGCTTGTCGGCCAGCGGGGTGATGACTTCCTTGAACTTCTCTTCGCTGCCCAGCGCCCGGCCACCCGAGACGATGATCTTGGCGGCCGTCAGCTCGGGACGGTCGCTCTTGACGATCTCGGAACCCACGAAACTGCTCTTGCCGGAGTCGGCGACGGCGGCGACGGTCTCGACCGCTGCTGCGCCACCGGTGGCGGACGCGGCGTCGAAGCCAGTGCCGCGCACGGTGATGACCTTGGTGGCGTCGCCCGATTGCACGGTGGCGATGGCGTTGCCGGCGTAGATGGGGCGCTCGAAGGTGTCGGGGCCGTCGACCTTGGTGATGTCGCTGATCTGCGCCACGTCGAGCTTGGCGGCCACGCGGGGGGCCACGTTCTTGCCGCCGGCGGTGGCTGGGAACAGGATGTGGCTGTAGTTGCCCGCGATGGCCAGCACCTGGGCGGCGATGTTCTCGGCCAGGCCGTGCTTCAGGCTCGCGCCGTCGGCGTGGATGACCTTGGCGACGCCAGCGATCTGGGCGGCGGCGGCAGCAGCGGCGGCGGCGTTCTCGCCGGCGACGAGCACGTGCACGTCACCGACGCAGGCCTTGGCGGCCGTGACGGTGTTGAGGGTGGCGCTCTTGATGCTTGCGTTGTCGTGATCTGCAATAACGAGTGCGGTCATGGCTGGTGTCCTTTCGATGTTGTTGTGATGAGCCTTAGATGACCTTGGCTTCGTTCTTGAGCTTGTCAATGAGGGTGGCCGCGTCGGGCACCTTGACTCCGGCGCCGCGCTTGGGCGGCTCGCTGACCTTCAGCGTCTTGATGCGGGGTGCCACGTCCACGCCCAGTTCCTCGGGCTTGAAGGTGTCCAGCTGTTTCTTCTTGGCCTTCATGATGTTGGGCAGCGTGACGTAGCGCGGCTCGTTCAGGCGCAGGTCGGTGGTGATGACCGCAGGTATGTTCAGCGCCAGGGTTTCGAGGCCGCCGTCCACTTCGCGGGTCACGTTCACCTTGTCGCCAGCGATCTCGACCTTGGAGGCGAAGGTGGCTTGCGGCAGGTCGGCCAGCGCCGCCAGCATCTGACCCGTCTGGTTGCAGTCGTCGTCGATGGCCTGCTTGCCCAGGATCACGAGGCCGGGCTGTTCCTTTTCGATCAGAGCCTTGAGCAGCTTGGCCACGGCCAGCGGCTGCAGTTCTTCATTGGTCTCGACCAGGATGCCGCGGTCGGCGCCGATGGCCATGGCAGTGCGCAGCGTTTCCTGGCACTGGGCCACGCCGCAGGAGACGGCGATCACTTCGGTGACCACGCCTTTTTCTTTCAGGCGCACGGCTTCCTCAACAGCAATCTCGTCGAAGGGGTTCATGCTCATCTTGACGTTGGCGATGTCCACGCCGCTGCCGTCGGACTTCACACGCACCTTGACGTTGTAGTCCACCACGCGTTTTACGGATACGAGAATTTTCATGAGAGGATTTCCTATTGAGGTTCAGGCCACCGAGGGCATGGCCTGGAGCTCGCTTGCTGCGCGCTGCGCACGCGAAGTGATCATCACCGTTGCCTCGCCCTCGATGACTACGGTGTCCTTGACTCGGCAGACCGTGGACAGCACTGCCCGTGCCTTGGCCACCTCCACCGACAGTACGGTGACCGCGGCATGAACGGTGTCGCCCGGTTTGACAGGCACCTTGAAGCGCAATTGCTGCCCCAGATAGACCGTACCTGGCCCCGGCAGCCGGTTTGCGACCGCTGCAGAAATCACGCTGGCCGTCAGAAAGCCGTGCGCGATGCGTGCGCCAAATCGCGTCGTGGCCGCGAACTCTTCGTTGAGATGTACCGCATTGGTATCGCCGGAGACGCCAGCAAACATCACGATGTCCGCTTCGGTAATGGTCTTCGAGAAGCAGGCGTTCATGCCCGGCTGCAGATCCTCGACGTCGTAGCCATTCAGGTCGTTCATCGTCTATATCTCTCAGAGCTGGTCGTCCGACAATGCCAACGTGCTGGCCGCGCCATGGACCACGATGTCGCGCAGCGCGGAGGCCTCCACCAGGATGTGCGTCGCATAGTGGCTGGCCGTGATGCGCTTGGCCCGCAGAAAGCCCGCATCGCTGGAATCCGCCGCCAACTGCGCCGTGGCGGCTTCGGCCATGCGCGCCGACAGCCAGCCACCGATCACGGTGCCCGCCAATCGCAGGAAAGGCACCGCCCCCGCGGCGCAGTCCTGCGGCTGCGCGTCACTGTGGGCCAGCTGCCAGTCAGCCCCGTCCTCCAGAGCCCGAACTGCTCTCATCAACGCGTCGCCGATGGACGAGAGCTCCGGGTCGCGCGCATCCATCAACCGGCGCGCATCGCTGTCGATACGTGTCAACAAGCCCTTCAGCGTGCGTCCCCCCTCGCGTGCCAGCTTGCGGCCGATCAGGTCGTTGGCCTGGATGCCGGTGGTACCTTCATAGATCGTCGTGATGCGGGCATCGCGGAAGTACTGCGCGGCCCCGGTTTCCTCGATATAGCCCATGCCGCCATGAATCTGCAGGCCATCGGAGGTGATGCCCTGTGCGCTGTCGGTGCACCAGCCTTTGACCACAGGCGTCAGCAGGCCAACCAGGGCCTGTGCCTGCGCGCGCTCCTGCGCATCGGGGTGTCCGGCGGCGCGGTCCATCTGGCCGGCACAGAAATAGGCCAGCGCGCGCATGGCCTCGGTGCGCGCCTTCATGTCCATCAGCATGCGCCGCACGTCGGGGTGGCCAGCGATGGTGCTGCTGCCGGCCAGCGCCGGCTTGCCCTGCACGCGCTCGAGCGCATAGGCCCGGGCATGCTGGTAGGCACGCTCGGAAACGCCCACGCCCTCCAGCCCGACGTTCAGCCGTGCGTGGTTCATCATGGTGAACATGCACGCCAGCCCCTGGTGCGGCTCGCCGACGAGATAACCGATCGCGCCCCCGTTGTCGCCGAAAGTCATAGAGGCCGTGGGGCTGCCGTGGATGCCCAGCTTGTGCTCGATCGAGGTGCAGGCCAGGTCGTTGCGTTCGCCCAGGGAGCCGTCGTCATTGACCAGGAACTT
>RXJO01000208.1 GCA_003987795.1 Curvibacter sp. | reverse complement strand
TCTCTCGAGCTCTTGATTGCCAAACGCGGTTCCAGGATCGATGCCCACCGCCTGATGCCCGTCCACCG
The DNA here is from genome assembly GCA_003987795.1 of Curvibacter sp. Classification (GTDB taxonomy): domain Bacteria; phylum Pseudomonadota; class Gammaproteobacteria; order Burkholderiales; family Burkholderiaceae_C; genus Curvibacter. The sequence continues at coordinate 5,553 of RXJO01000208.1, read as the reverse complement.
GGCGTCTGCCGCCCAGACTCCTAGCCCGGCTCGCGCAAGGCCTTGAGCACCTGCATCAGCGCCGCCTGCCCGTTCACGGCAGGCATCTCCGGCAGAGCGCCCAGCAGGACCTGCCCGTAGCTGCGCTGCAGCAGACGCTCATCCGCCACCACCAGCACCCCCCGATCGCTCTCTGAGCGAATCAATCGCCCGGCGCCCTGCTTCAAGGCCATCGCGGTCTCAGGCAGCACGTAGCGCTCAAAAGGCGACTGGCCTTGCTGACGCAAGGCTTGGCTGCGAGCCTGGACCAAGGGATCATCCGGCACCGGAAAGGGCAGCTTGTCGATCACCAGCATCTGCAGGGCATCACCCGGCACATCGACGCCCTCCCAGAATGCACCTGAGGCCAGCAGCACGCAGGGATGCCCTGCCCCGCCCCCCTCACGAAAACGTTCGAGCAGGCGCCTGCGCGATCCCTGCCCTTGCACCAGCACATCGATGCCCGTGCCAGCCATCAGGTGCTGCAACTGATGGGCCAATTCACTCAGGGCACGCAAGGAGGTGGCCAGCACCAAGGTGCGCCCCCGAAGGCAGCGCACCGGCTCGACCAGCCATTGCGCCAGAGCCGATGCGTGCTCAGGATCCTGTGCGTCTGGCAAGCCCTCTGGCACATGCAGGCAGGCCTGCCGGGGATAGTCGAACGGACTGGCGACCCGCAACACGGTGGCCAGCCCCTTCAATCCGGCAGGTTCGGTGAACCAGCTGAGCGATTCATCCAGACCCAAGGTGGCCGAGGTGAACACCCAGGAACGGGCTGGCGCCTGCGTCTCGGGGGCCAGCAAGGGCGCGAGGGCTGCCGCGATGCTGAGCGGCGCCTCCATGCACCGGGCCTGGCGGCCCAGCTCCAGCCAACGGACCACCATGCCGGCCGGTGGGCGCATGAAGCCGGACCAACTCTGCTGCAGCACGCCCACCCGATCGGCCAGTCTGCGCAGCTCAGGCGCCGTCTCGGCCACGGCCAGCAGCGCCTCGGAGACGCGCGCCAGCAAGGCGGCCAGCTGAAGCTGCAGTTGCTGCCAACGCGGTGCGGCCACGCCTTCGGGACTGGCGTCCAGCCAGCGCAGGCGCACGCCGGCACGCGGGGTTTCGCGCCCCAGGCATTGATCCAGAGCGCGGGCCTGTTGCTCCAACAGCGATGCCAATTCTGGCCAGGGTTGGAAGCCGCGCGCCCAGCGCATGCCTTCGTTGACCAGCTCGGTGGCCAGGCCTCGGAGCTGGCGGGTGCTGAACTGGCGGCCCAGAAACTGCACCCCGATGTCATTGAGGCGATGGGCCTCATCGAAGATCACGGTCTGTACCGAGGGCAGCAGCTCGGCCACACCGGCCTCGCGCAATTGCAGATCCGCGAAGAAGAGGTGGTGGTTGATCACCACCACATCAGCCACCAGGGCGCGCCGACGCGCTTCGTTGACATGACAGCCCTGCCAGCCGGCGCACCGGGACCCCAGGCAGTTGTCACGGGTCGAGGTGATCAGGGGCAGCAATGGCGAGGTCTCGTCGAGCTCAGGCAGCTCGGCCAGGTCACCGGAACGCGTCGAATGGGCCCAGCGCTCCACCTGGGCCAGCTGCCTCAATTCGGTCTGCCCGAGGTAGTGGCCCTCGCGCCGGGCACTGGCAAGCCGGTGGGTGCACAGGTAGCTGGCACGCCCCTTCAAGGGGGCGACCCGCCGGTTCACCCCCAGCAAGGCCAGCAGGCGAGGAAGATCCCGGGTGGAGAGCTGATCCTGCAGGTTGCGGGTGGCGGTGGCGATCAAGGTGCGCTGCCCACTGAGCAGAGCGGGCACGAGGTAGCCGTAGGTCTTGCCGACCCCGGTCCCCGCCTCCGCCACCAGCACCCCGCCTTCGGCCACGCAGCGCGCCACCGCCAAAGACAGTTGCAACTGCCCTGGACGGGCCCGGAAACCGGGCTCGCCCTGCTGCAGTCGGCCGTCCGCGCCCAGGCAATCGAGCACCTGCGCAGCCCAGGCAGGAGGCTCTGAGTCCTGGACGATCGAAAAAGACAGCCCAGGCTGCGATTCGCTTGTCATTTCTTCACACGATAATAAGAGACCACTTTGGGCGAAACTCCTGCAGGTCGAAGCCCCTATCATGTCCCAAGGTTACCGTCTTACCGCCTCTACGGGCATTCACAAGGGCGATCGTGAGTACCAGCAGGATCAGGTGGCACTGCTCAGCCATGCCCGCGTGAACGGCTGCGTTCTGGCCGTCGTGGCCGACGGGATGGGGGGACGCAGCGGTGGTCGCAAGGCCTCCGACCAGGTGATGCTCAGCGCACGCCAGTTGTTCGAGCGCTTCGCTCCCGAGAACGATTCGCCCCATGAGCTGCTGCGGCAATTGGTCATGGAGGCCCACCTCGTGATCAAGCTGACGGCCATCTCAGCCGAACAGGAGCCCCACAGCACGGTGGCGGCGTTCTTGATCCTGCCCAATGGTGAATGCCATTGGATCCACGCTGGCGACTCACGCATCTACCATTTCCATGGCGACCGGATGGTGAGGCGCACCATGGACCATTCCTATGTCCAGGCCCTGGTCGACCGTGGCGAGCTCACCGAGGAAGAGGCCAGCCATCATCCGCAATCGAACATCCTGCTGGGCTGTCTGGGGACGGAATCAGATCCGCCGATGGCCTACCACGTGATTGACCAGCTCAAGCCTGGCGACTCGTTGATGGCCTGCAGTGACGGTGTCTGGCACTACTTCACCCAAGCCGAACTGGGATCGGTCGTGGCAGGCCTCTCGCCCCGCGAGGCCACCGAGTTCCTGATCGACAAGGCGCGCAGCCGCGCACGGGGGGGTGGCGACAATCTGTCCTTGGTGGTGGTGCGCATCGAGCCCCTGGTGGGTGCCCCCCATATCACCAGGCGCTGAACACACGCCCTTCGCGGGTCTGGGGCATCCGAGCGTCAGGGCGACACAGCAGCAGCGCTGCCGGCCTGAGCAGGCACCGGCAACGGCTTGCCACGTGGGCCTGGGCTGTTCTTGGCATCCCGCTCCACCTGCTGGCGATGGCTGGCCGCATCCTGTTGCTTGTCACGGAACCTTCGAGCTTCCTGAGGGGCTTGCGCTGCCTTGCTGGCGCGCTCGCCCGCCTTCTCGGCGGCCTGTTGCTGCTTGCGTTGCTGCTCGGCCTGCCGCTCGACACGTTCACGGGCCTGGCTGGCCACATCGGCCGCCTTCTGGGCCGCCGTGTTAGCAGCATCAGCATTTTTCTGAATCCCCTGCTGCTGGCGGTTCAGCAGATCGATGTCGCGCTCAGGCGATGAGACCTTGTCCTCGATCCGCCGCAACTGCTCGCTGGAGCGCAAACGCCGCTCGCGGTCGTTGAGCGTGATTTCCTGGCGCTTGAGATCACCCAGCACCTCGCGGTGCCTGACCCGGCTTTCCAGCAGGCAGTCGTTGACGGCAAAACGCTGGTAGCAGGTGCTCTCGACCTGTTGCTGGCGCCGCATCTCTGCGGCACGCTCGCGCTCAATGCGCGAGCGCTCCACATCAGCAAAAGAAGGGGTGGCGGGCGCTGCCGATGAGCCCTCTGGAACGGGCTCTGCGGCCAGAGCCGGCCATGCCGCACCGAGCGCAAGCGACATCAGCAGCCCAGCCAGGCGTGATCCGGAGTTCATGTGAGGCTCGTGTCGACGAGACGGCGCTCCAGCGCCAGAAACTCGGCCGACTGCATCTCATTGAGACGCGAGACGGTGCGCGGGAACTCATGCGCCATGGGCCCTTCGGTGTAGAGCTCCTCAGGAGGAACCGCTGCCGACAGAATCAGCTTGACCCGACGGTCATAGAGCACGTCCACCAGCCAGGTGAAGCGCCGCGCCTCGGAAGCCCGACTGACAGGCATGTGCGGCACGCCGCTGAGCAACACAGTGTGAAACTGGGTGGCGATCTCCAGGTAGTCGTTCTGCGAGCGAGGTCCTCCACAGAGCGTCTTGAAGTCGAACCACACCACCCCCCCGGCCTTGCGCAGGGCGTGGATCTCGCGTTGTTCGATGCGCATCACCGGATCTTCGTCCTTGGTCTCGGCAAGACGAGCGAAGTTGTCGCGCATCTCGGCATCGGCGGCCGCCCCCAGGGGGGTGATGTAGGCACGAACCTGCTCCAGGGTGCGTCGGCGGTAATCGGTGCCGTTGTCCACGTTCAACACGTCCATGCGCTCGTTGAGCAAAGCAATGGCGGGCAGGATGCGGTCACGGTGCAAGCCATCGGGGTACAGGTCGTCAGGCTTGAAATTCGAGGTGGTGACAAAGCCCACCCCGTTGTCGAACAAAGACACCAGCAGACGGTGAAGAATCATCGCATCGGTGATGTCGGCCACATGGAACTCATCAAAGCAGATGAGCTTGTAGCGCTTGGCGATCTTGGCGCCCAGCACATCGAGCGGGTTGACCGTGCCCTGCAGCGCGGTCATTTCGCGGTGCACCTCGCGCATGAACTCGTGGAAGTGCAGGCGCACCTTGCGGCGGATGGGGACGGCGTTGAAAAAGCAATCCATCAGAAAGCTCTTGCCCCGCCCCACCCCGCCATACATGTACACGCCACGCGGGATGTCCGGCCGATTGATCAGCTTCTTGAACGAGTTGGAGCGCTTGGCCTTGTAAGCTGCCCAATCATCGGCACAGCGCTGCAAGGCCTCGACGGCGCGAAGCTGCGCGGGGTCACTGCTGAACCCCCGCGCCTTGATCTCGGCCTCATAGGCCGATCGAACGGCATTCAATCCCGACATGCGTGACAGATCAGAAGTTCAGCGTGCGCTTGTCAACGGCCAAGGCTGCTTCCTTGGTCGCTTCGGACAAAGACGGGTGCGCATGGCAGATGCGCGCGATGTCTTCTGCGCTGGCCTTGAACTCCATGGCCACGACGGCCTCGGAGATCAGCTCGCTGGCCATGGGGCCCACGATGTGCACGCCGAGGATTTCGTCGGTGGTGGCATCGGCCAGGAACTTCACCATGCCGGTGGTGTCACCCAGGGCACGGGCACGACCATTGGCCAGGAAGGGGAAGCTGCCGGCCTTGTAGGCGCGGCCGCTGGCCTTGAGCTGCTGCTCGGTCTGGCCCACCCAGGCGATCTCGGGGCTGGTGTAGATGACCCAGGGGATGGTGCCGAAGTTGACGTGTCCGTGTTGGCCGGCGATGCGCTCGGCCACAGCCACGCCTTCTTCCTCGGCCTTGTGGGCCAGCATCGGGCCACGCACCACGTCACCCACCGCCCAGACGTTGGGCAGGTTGGTCTGGCAGTCATCATTGACCACGATGGCGCCACGCTCGTCGAGCTGCAGGCCGACCGCCTCGGTGTTCAGGCCGATGGTGTTGGGCACGCGACCGATCGAGATGATCAGCTTGTCGACCTCGAGGTCCACAGCCTCGCCCTTGGCGTTGGTGTAGGCGACGCTGACGCCCTTCTTGCCGTTCTTGATCTCGCCGACCTTGACGCCGAGTTCGATCTTCAAGCCTTGCTTGTCGAAGGCCTTCTTGGCTTCCTTGGCGATCTGCTCGTCCACGGCGCCCAGGAAG
>RXJO01000310.1 GCA_003987795.1 Curvibacter sp. | reverse complement strand
GCGTCAGGGTGCGAAGCGTGCCGGTGAAGCCGTCTTTGTCTGCGGTGAAGCTGCCGATGTTGGCCATGATGAAACTCCTTTTGGTGGAACAAGGTTCGCGCCCATCGCGTCCTTGTTGTGATCCGGCCGGCGGGGGACGGGCGGGCCGCACCGCTTGCGGTCGAAACGCAGTGGAGAGCCGGAAGGCGAAAAGAATTTGGCCCGCGAGGAATCTGCGCAGCAGAGGGGAAATTGTTTTCGCTGGACGGTTGCAGCCATGAAGCCCGAGGCGCAGCCGCGCCACCGCCAGGATTCACAACAACACAAGGACGCCTTGGGCCGAACCACCCCCAATTCGAAGGGAGACAGGGCCGACTCGGCATCCCCGCCCGAAGGCTGTTCCGGCTCGCCCTCTGACGCGGGCCAGGTCAACACCCCAACGACAGGCGAGAACGCCCCTGCCGCACCTTGCGGCGCCGCTCTTGAGGCGTGGCGTGGAAGCTCCATGGCGATGTCGGGCGGGATGCCCGTGAACCGTCCTTCGTGACGTGATGGGCGAGAACCGCCAGCGTTGAGGACGGCACGCATCTGCACAACCTGCCGCAGCAAGCATCAGCGTGTTCGCCAACGCACCGTCCATTGCGAAGAGGCGCTGATCGTGCCGATCCGGCGCAGCCGGTTCGGCAGCATCGAGGGGCGCCAAGCTGCGCGCGGCGGGGATAGCCCGTAGGGCTTTCCCCTAGAGGCAAGCGCAGCGCGCAGCACCGCAGGCGCGAAGGCGTGAGGGATTGAAGCCGAATGGCCGTGACGGCGAAGTCGGCACGGGGCGCAGCCCGAAAGCCCGGTGGCGCATCGCGCCTACACGCACAGGCCCATATCACCTACTTCCCACTATAAACAAGCTACGCTCTACCCTGCTTACACCTCTCAGAACCAGATTCATATGACCCAAGATGAGTTCATCGACACATTGGAGCGGTATTCAGCCGCCCTGAGCGCAATGCTTGGGCGATTTACCAAGTCTCACAGTGGCATCTATATGGCCCAAGGAGATGAAGGCAGGTATAGGGAAATCGGGGTCGAACTCATCGACCTTTTTCGGGATGAAGTCGTTGACGGATTGCATCATGCGAAGATCGTCGCAGACTACTTCAACGACAGCACCAATACCTATATCGGCACGCCGTCATACCGGGGCGTGGAAAATGTCAGAGGAGTAGTCAACGCCATGCTTGCACGGGTAAGGAGAAGTCCTGCCTGCCTTAGAAGCGCCCAACTTTCTCCGGGGAAAGTCACAGCACCCGAAAGGGTCGAAGCGCTCTATCGGATAGGAGAGCGCTTTCATCAGGTCGCAAAGCAACTACGTGTTCGGCGTCAAGACCGACCGACTCTGGACATCGGTGATGAATACGACGTGCAGGATCTGTTCCACGCGCTCTTGAGAATCCCCTTCGACGATGTGCGACCGGAAGAATGGACGCCCAGCTACGCTGGCGGCGCGTCCAGAATGGACTTCTTGCTTCCCGAGATTGAAGCCGTGGTGGAGATTAAGAAATCACGGCCAGGACTCGGTGCCAGAGAGTTGGGCGAGCAACTCATCGTAGATATTGCGAAATACAAGAGGCACCCAAACTGCCGCACGCTTTTCTGCTTCGTATATGACCCGGATGGCCGAATCCATAACCCGCGCGGAATCGAAAACGACCTGAATGCAGAGCAGGACGAACTCAAGGTCAGAGTCTTGATCGCGCCATGAAGCATCCTCACCGGGCGCGGCCACTGCCGCGCCCGGATTTTGCGTTTCACCGCGCCCAGGACGGAACGACCTGGGCGCGGTGCTGAACGCGGTTATTCCTTCGTCTCGATGATCCACCACACGGCGCGCGCCAAAGCGCGGCCCGTGATGGGATGAATGTCGGTGAGGTCTGCGCGGGCCGTCCAGCCCGAGGGCGGGCGGTAGCCGCGCACATCGCCCTCGCCGTGCCAGCTGCGGGCGCGCACCGTGCTGGGGGCGTAGATCGCCGCCATGCGCGGGCGGCTGGTGGTGGTACGGGTCATAGGGAGTCTCCTTCCAGCAATGCGCCCCGGTCGGAACCGGGGCGCTTACCTGTGATGCAGGGTCAAGCGGCCAGCGCCTCGGCGGGCTCATCCGCCATTGACTCGGCATCCTCCGGCGCGTCCTGCTCCGGTCCTGCCTCCTGCGCGCTTTCCTTCACTGCCTGCTGCGGGCCTTCGGCCTTGAAGATGGCGGGCATCCAGCCCGTACCGTTCACCAGCCGCTCGGCCTCGCTGGCAATGTCAGCCTTCTTGAGCTTCGCCAGCCGGGTTACGTGCTGCGGCGCGTACTCGCCCACCGCATCCAGAGTCATGGCCTTGGAAACGTGCTTGAAGTAGCCCTCTGCGGTCGGCTGCCACCATGCGGCCATGTCGAGGCCCGCGGCCTGCGCCAGTTCCTCGCCGGGCTGGTGCGGCACGGCGCGAGGCGTCACCACGTCCACCGTGGAAGCCACGCACACGGCTAGCAGCCGTACCAGTTCGTCTTGCGGCTTCGCCAGCAGCGCAGCGAACAGTTCGGCGCTGTCCTCCGGCAAGGCTTCGCCCGCCGCCTGTTGCAGTTCGCGCAGCGCCACAGCGGCGAGCGATTCCGGCCAGTCCGGGGCCATGCCTTCCAGCCGATCTTGCACTTTCAGGCCCACGCCCAGCGGCAGAGAATCACGGCTGCGACCGTAGCGGCTTTCCTGCAAGACGGTCTGCACCATGCCATGCACCACAGCGGCCAGCGCCACCTGCGGATGCCGGGCTACCTCGATTTGCAGCGCAGCGGTGCGGTGAGCGCTCAGGCGCTGGGCCAGCCGGTCGGAAATCGCTGCGGCCTTGGGCTGCTCGTCTTCCTCGCCTTCGTCATCGTTCGCGGTGTCCGGGTCGCTGAAGCCTTGGCGCAGCTTCTCCAGCGTGCGCAGCGCCTTTGCTTCGGCCTCGCGCAGCAGCCCTCGATGAATCACGGCCTCGCCGTTGCGGTCGATGGTCACGATGGCACCGGCTGCGGCCTTCACGTTCGCGCCGTAGTCCTGCAAACCATCTTCCAACGCCTGCAACTGCTCGCCCAGGGTTTCGCCTTCCTCCTGCAAGGCATCGGCCTTTTCCTCGTCGTCGGCGTCCATCGCGGCGTCCACGGCTTCACCGATGGCCCGCATTTTCTCTTGCAGCTTTTCGATGCGCTGCGCTTCGCGCTTGTTCGGCTCGCGCCGTTCCCTCGGCGCACGCTGGAAGGCGTGCAGGTCGGCATGGGTCACGCCCGGCGTGGCATCCACCCACGCCCAACCCTCGGCGCGGATAGCGGCGGCAATACCTGCCAGCTTGTCTTGCGCCAGCCGTTCCAGCAGCGCGGCATCGTTGAGGTACACGCCCGCATCGCCTTCCGCGAACAGGTCACGGCGGATGCCACCGCCTGCGGCTTCGTAGGTGTCCAGTCCGACGAAGCGCACCAGCGGATGCCGGTAAGCGTCGATTTCCCTTTCGGTCAGGCGTTCGCGCAAGTGCGAGGGATGCCGCTGCCACTGTGGGGCATCGTAGAACGCGGCTTCCTGCATGGTGTGGTCGTCGGTGATGGCAAGGGCCATCAACTGGTCAAGGCTCACGGCATCGGCGCGATAGTCGGCCATGAGGCGGGGCGAGACGTTCGCCAGCTTCAAGCGGCGCTGCACCACCAGCGGCGTAACGGAGAAATCCGCCGCAATGTCCTCGATGGGTCGGCCTTCGGCCACCAGCGCGGCGAATGCCTCGAACTGGTCTGCCGGGTGCATGGCTTCGCGCTGCACGTTCTCGGTCAGGCTGGCCGTGCGGGCCGTGCCATCGGCCACCTGCAAGCAAGGCACGTCCCAATCCTTGGCGATGCGGTGCTTTTTTGCCAGCAGCTTCAACGCGGCGAGGCGACGGCCACCGGCCACGACTTCGTAATGCTCGCCATCGGCGGATGCAATCACGATGAGGTTTTGCAGCAGGCCCACGCGCTGGATGCTCGCGGCCAGTTCAGGGATGGACATGCGCGGGGTCTTGCGCACGTTGCGGCCCGTGGGGCGCAGCACCAGCCGCGACAGCGGCACCAGGATCATGTGCTTGCTCGGGTCGGCGGCTTGCAGCACGTTCGCGGCGCTGCTGGCTGCGGTGTTGACGGCGTGGGCTTCGGTGTAGGTGATAGCGTTCATGATGTATCTCCAATCGAGTGAAACAAGGGAATGGAGGGGAAACGGCCCCTCCGGGGGGGGAACGGTCAAGCCTTGAGAGCGCGCATGCCATCGGCCAGCAGCCACAGGGCGCGGTTCAGGCGAATGTCGGAATCAATGCCCTGCACGGGGCGGGTACTCTGGCGGCGTCCATTGCTGCTGCGGCCATGCAATCCGCCCTTGGTCAAGTTCTCCTGCGTGCGGTTGAACACGCTCCACAGGTCAGGGCGGCGGTCATCGAACCGGCGCGGCATCAGGATTTGCGATTCGGTGATGGGCGCGGGCTTGTCCGGGTCGTCGTACTTCAACGCCAGCGCAGCACGGGCGAACACGTCGGATTCGCCATCGTCCAACGTGATGCTGCGCATCAGGTCGCGCGATTCCTTCACGCGCTCGAAACCGCTCAACACCTCGAAAGCGCCTTCGATGACGGAACCGGCCACGTCGCCTTTGTGGGGTACGCGCACGTCCGCCACGGTGTCGCCGCAGACAAGGCCATTGCTGCAAACGAAACGGAACATCCCGGCCAGCATCTGATAGCTGCTGGTGCCGTCGTGCGAGTTCAGCAGCACGATTTCGTTCGCCTCCGCGCCGTTGATCTGGCTGGCGTGGCGCAGGCGCAGCATGTGTTTCGTGTGCTCGCGCTTGCCTTCATCGCGCACGCGGGTCTGCGTCACCATGAAGGGTTGAAACCCCTCCTTGCGAAGCTCGGTCAGTACGGCGGCCGTGGGGATATAGGCGTACCGCTCGGAACGGCTTTGGTGCGGGGCATCCGCGAAGATGGACGGGGCCACCCTGCGAATCTGGTCATCGGACAGCGGGTAGTCGCTGCGCAGTGCTGGGGAGTGGGAGGCAAAACGGGTTGCAAGCATGTCGTTCTCCTGAACAAAAAGGCTGTTGAAGAAAACCGCACACCGGATTCCTAGATTCGGAGCCCAGCCTTTCGGCTGTTCGGTGCGGTCGGCACGAGGAACCCGGTTGGCCCTGTTGCCACCGTCTTTCCTGAGTTCATCGCCCGCGACGAAAGGGAGCCCGTGGACGGGGGCCGTCAAGGAGACAAGCGCAGGGTTGGTGCGGCCCGCAGGCGCAGCCGAGGACACGGCCCTGCGCGCCTTGACGGCACACGGACGCGGGCTACAGTCGCGGACAAGGTGATGGAGTCAGGAAAGACGGCTGGACATGGCAACGGCCCTCCCTCTGTGCCGAACCGCACGGCAAGCGCAAGCGCGCAGGCCCGAAGCTGGAAGCCGGGCCGGAGGCGTCAGGGATGCGGAAGGCTGGCGAATGCCAGTCCCGTTAGGGATGAGCGAACAGCGAACCTGAAGCAGCGTGGTCCGCGAAGCGGAGACGCAAGGATGTCTCCAAATGTTAAGAATTTCTGATAAATTGCATGGCGATCTCAAATCCGAAGCGCAACACCAGTTGTTGAAACGGTTCGATTGAGATTCAGTGAATGGTAGCGTCCTGGCGCTGCGCGATGGCCTGCATGAA
>RXJO01000028.1 GCA_003987795.1 Curvibacter sp. | reverse complement strand
TTCTGGGCATTTGGGGAAACCCAGGCGACCACGGGCACGACAGTGACTCGGTTGGGCTTCACCGGACGTGAAAACGATGGCACCGGGCTGATGCAGTACCGCGCCCGTTACTACGACCCCGTCACCGGTCGCTTCATCTCGGAAGATCCCAAGAAGCAGGCTGCTGGCATCAACTTCTATGCCTATGTGAGCAATGACCCTATAGATGCCAATGATCCCAGCGGTGAGCTTCAATTTAATACTGATGGTTCGATAAAATTTACCCCGGTTGATAAACCATATCCTTTCTGGCATGCCAGTGGAGAGGCAACAATCATGCAGGGGGGGTATGTCTATGCAAATGACGGAACGCCAATCCAAGCATATAAAAATGTTGGGTATAACGATCATTTTAACTATGACTGCCACGGCATGACTTTTGGGAATTCGCAAGTCTGGATCAATAATGATCAAGTGCCGGCGATCTTGAAGGGAGATAGTTATACCCCTATCACACAACCCAGGTTAGGCGATATTGTTGTTTATCGCGATGTTGATGGGGTGCAGCACAGTGCAACGGTGACGTATATAGATATGAGGACAGGTGCGGTGTCCGTTACTGGAAAAGGCGGGGTAACACCTTCACCTGAGACAACTCCAGTCAAGCCAGGCCCAGATGGTGGATGGTATGACCCCAATGCTACTTATCAGTTTTATCGGCAAACTACGCCTTCGACTCCTTCCACGCCCCAGACACCGAGTCAACCGTCAACTGGTGGAGGATCAGGGACGTCATCTGTTCCTGGACCAAAGTCTAGCCTCGACAATGGGCTTGATCCGGTTGCAACAAGCAATGGATCTGTTGAAGGAAACAGTGGTGGGGCTGCAGGTGGATATTTGATCTACCCCAATAAGCCGAACAATAATAACGTATTGAATGTGTACAGAAAATGAGTGTGTCAAATCCCGTCATTAAAGAGCCAGGCTGGTGTGTGTGGTGTTTCGATGCATATTTCCTTTGGGGCGTGTTGCTCGCGACTTTTCTGTGGCTAATGATGGGGGGCGTTGCTCGGGCATCCGGAATAGATGGGTTGGACGTGCATGTGAGCTTTGATGCTGGTCAGGCCGTTGTGCAGATTGCCGCAAAGAATGTTGGTGAGGGAAATGTTGAGATATATGATTCCTTGTCGCCAAAATTAACTGTTCCATATTTCTTGTCGTATTCATTGCGAGACGACAAGCACGGAGTGATAACGAAAGCAGATCAGCATGGCGATGGCTTTCTGTCATCGAATATGCTCAGATCCAGTTTGCTGGAGTCGCCAGAGCAAAGAAAGTTGATTGAGATTCCGCCGCGAGAGAGATTGTTAAAGAGGGTTAATTTGTCCGATTTGATTGGTGGGACTAAAAGGTATTGGTCAATTAAGCCTGGTGAAATTGATGTTGCATATATAAAATTTAAGATCCGAATTTATGCGGATAAGGATTTTTCGAAATACGTGGATGTGGAGTCTGACGAATGCCCGGTAAGTGGTGCTTACTTGGCTAGTCACTGACAACGCATACGAGTTGAGTGAGAGGCTTGTCGATCCCTGACTGCTGTCAACGGTTCGCGGTGAGCAAAGCACAAGCCCTGTTCTGTTTTTTGTCAATTTGAGCGCCGGCGAGGCAAGTGTCGCCCGGCACAAACCTCAGGGATGCAAGATGAGCTTCACGGCCCAAACCAAGGTCAAGTTTCGCAGCAAGCGCAACCAGTCAGCCACGAGAGTACGCAAGGCGCTGCTGAGCGTGGTATCGCTGGGCATCGTGCTGTCGCCACTGAGCGCCCGGGCGGGCGGCTACGTGCCCGATGGCGGCACACAACTCAAACAGGCCTCATCGATTCAGATCAGTAGCAGCGCGGGCTCGGTGGTGCCGACGTTCAACAACGCGACGCTGACCGACCAGAACACCATTGGTGAGACCAACAACAACGTGGTCAAGACGCCGCACACGGCCGACCCGGTGTCCACGGTGACGGGCAACAACTTCCACGACGAGACGGACTTCGTGATCAAGGGCCGTGCGGGGCTGAACTACGCCTTCACGCGCACCTTCAACTCCGCACCATCGGCCACGGCGGTGGCCGGCGTGCTGGGCAACGGCTGGACGCATTCCTATGCGATGAAGCTCAAGTCCAACGACTACGGCGCGTGCCCCAACTGCACGGCGGCGCAAGACCCGGTCAATGGAAACGGCAAGACCAGCTCCATCACGTATACCGATGAGCGCGGCGGCGACCACAACTACCTGGTCAACGAGAGCACCTACGCCGTCACGGCGCCGCAAGGCGAGTTCGACAGCATGGCCTTGGACACGCCTGCGGCAGGCCAGACCACGGTCACCTTCCGCAACGGCACCAAGTACGTCTTCACGACGGTGGGCAGCTCGAACATCAAGACCACGCCTGGCGTCACGGCCCGCCTGACTCAGATCGCCGATGCCTGGGGCAACCAGCTCAACTTCGGCTACGACGGCAATGGGCGCCTGTCCACGGTCACTGACAACCTCGGTATCACGGGCCGCACCGGCCTGGTCTTCGCCTACGACGCCAACGGCAACCTGAGCACCATCAAGGACTGGGCAGGCCGTACCTGGACCTACGTCGTCACCGTCAACGGCGCCAACAAGCAGCTCACCAGCTACACGGCCGCGCAGGCACCGAGCAGCGGCGCGACCTATACTTACAGCTACGCCCCTGGCACCAACAACCTGCAAACGATCGCCAAGCCGCTCAAGCGGAATGGCACGACGGTGTCCACCACGTTTGCCTACTACACCAACGGCCGCACCTTCAACTACCAGGATGCTTTAGGCAACATCGAGACGCTGGATTACGACCTGTACCGCAAGACCACGCGCGTGACCGACCCGAGAGGCGGCATCCGAGATCACGAGTACGACAGCTCCGGCCGCCTGACCAAGCTCACCGAGCCCGATGGCGGCATCCTGATGTTCGCCAACACCACGACCGACGGCCTGCGCTACAGCAAGAAGGATGGCCTGGGCTACCAGACCCAGTACAGCTATCGCAGCGACAAGAGCTTCAACAGCGCCAGCGACACCTACGGCAACGTTACGCGCGAGCAGGATGCGCTGAGCAACACCATTGACACCACCTACGGTGTCTACGACCAGGTGGCCAGCGTCAAGGACAAGCGCGGCAACACGGTCACCACCAGCTTCCACACCAGCACGGACTCGACCTGCAAACTCACCGGCAAGCCCGACACCACGAGCATCGCCAGCCTGACGGTCAGCCCCGGCACGGTCAAGACCAGCGTGCCGCTGGTGAGCTACTGCTGGAACAGCGACGGCACCATCAAGAGCCAGACGGATTACCTCGACCCCAACAACAGCGCGCACACGCGCGTGACGACCTACACCTATACCGACACCACGCACTTCCTGGTCGATCACATCTCGACGGTGGGCTGGGACGATACAGGGGGGAGCAGCACCACAAGCAAATACTTCACCTACGAGACCAACAACCTCGGCCGGATCAAGACCGAGACGCTCAAGCGGCGCAACACCCCGACGGACGCCACCCAGATCAGCCTGACCACCACCTACACCTACGACAGCAACGACCGGGTGACCCAGGCGCAGAACGCCGAAGGCGATTTGGTGATCAACCGTTATGACGACAACGGCCAGCTCTGGCAGGTGACACACCAGTATCTGCAAACCGGCGGCACCTACGACACGCGCAACATTGTCACGCGCACCTTCGATGCAGCCGACCGCGTGGCCACCGAAACCGATGCCCTGAGTGGCGTGACCACCTATCAATACGACCAGGCTGGCAATGTCATCTCGGTCAAGGATGCCGAGAACCACACCACCAAGTACGAATATGACGCGATGAACCGCCGTACGGCGGTGGTCGATGCCAACGGCAACCGCACGAGCACGGTCTACAACCTGCGTGGCGAGGTGGTCTCGGTGACCAACGCGATGGGTGAGACGACCAGCTTCCAGTACGATGCGCTGGGCCGCAAGACACAGGTGACCGACCCGCACGGCTATGTCACCAAGTTCACCAGCTACGATGCCAACGGCAACCTGCTGTGCATGGTGGATGCCAATGCGAACGCCAGCTTGCAGACCAAGAACAGCGACGGTTGCACCGAGAGCCGCCAGTACGACGAACTCAACCGCGTCACGCTGATCCGCGATGCGCTCAACGGCACGACGGCTACCACCTACGATGGCCTGAGCCACCCGCTCACCCAGATCGACGCCGAGGGCCGCCAGTATGCCTGGGCCTATGACGGTCTGGGGCGCCTGTCCACCGAGACCGACTTTACCGGCAAGACCACCAGCTACTCAAGCGACGAAGCCGGCAATATCTGGCAAAAGACCAACCGCCTGGCCGAGGTGACGCAGAGCACCTTCGACAAGCTCAACCGGCCCACCAACGTGCTGTACAAGAAGGACAACAGCACCGAGACGCTGAACTATGACCCAGCGGGCACGCTGCACAGCGCGGCCAACGTCACGACCAATGGCAGCGTCACCTACACCTTCAGCTACGACAACCTCAAGCGCTTGCAGAGCAAGTCCGACGGACGCGGCAAGTCCTTGAGCTTCACCTACGACAAGACGGGCAACATCCAGACCAAGACGACGTACCAGGGCTCCACGACCAGCTACACCTACGACAGCGCCAACCGGCTGGTCAACGCCAGCAACCCGGACTACCTGAGCGTCAACTACCAGTACGATGCGGCAGGCCGATTGCTCAGCCGCGTGATGAGCTCGGGCGCGCGAAGCATCTATGCCTACGACAACGGCGGATGGCTGAGCAGCCTGACGCACTACGACGCGGCAGGCAACCAGGTCAGCACCCAGAGCACCAACCGCGACCGCCTGGGCCATATCACGACGCTGACCACGGCAGCAGGGGCGACGAACTACACGCTCGATGCTCTGTACCGCCTGACCACCGTGGCGGCGCCGACGGCGGCCAACAGCGAGGCCTTCAGCTACGACCACATCGGCAACCGGCTGACCGCCACGCGTGGGGGCACGAGCATCGGCGCGACGGGCAGCACAACCCGCTACTACAACTACTACGCGGCCACGGTCACCGCTGCGCCGGTGGGCCTCAACGGCGCCTACACGCAGACCTACAACAACCGACTCAAGGAAGTGCGCATCGGCAGCGCCAGCGGCACGCTGGACAGCAGCCTGACCTTCGACAACGAAGGCCGTCTGACCGCGCAGACCGGCACTGGTGCCAAGACGCTGACGTGGGATCCGAAGAGCCGTGTGGCCAGCGTCACCACGGGCAGCACGACTGAGAGCTACGCCTACGACCCGATGGACCACCGCATTCAGCGCAGTGGCGGTAGCCTGGGCAACCTGAGCTACTACCTCGAAGGGGACCATCTGGAGTCGGTGTACTCGGGCGGCACCTTGCAGGAGAAGTACTTCCGCGGCTCGACGATCGATGAGCTGGTGGCGGGCTACACCTACCTGTCAGGCAGCCTCACGCCCTTCATGTTCCATCACGACCAGGTCATGAGCGTGAGTGCCACGACCAAGACCAATGGCGGCACCCAGGCCACCCAGACCTTCTGGGCATTTGGGGAAACCCAGGCGACCACGGGCACGACAGTGACTCGGTTGGGCTTCACCGGACGTGAAAACGATGGCACCGGGCTGATGCAG
>RXJO01000430.1 GCA_003987795.1 Curvibacter sp. | reverse complement strand
CAGCCCTTGGCCATCCCACCACAGCAGCTTGATGATGTCGCCGCGCCGACCACGGAAGACGAACACATGGCCGCCAAATGGGTCTTGCAGCAGGACCTCTTGCGCCACAGCGGCCAGACCATCGAAGCCCTTGCGCATGTCGGTGTGGCCGGCAGCCAGCCAAACTCGGGTGCCCGCTGGCAATCCGATCATGGTAGTAAGCGCAGCACTTGCAGGATGCTGCGCAGATCCTGCACAGCAAAGCCAGCGGGCAGGCGCAAGGTGGCGCCATGGATGCTCAGCTCAATGGGCAAAGTCGCTGCTGCCTGTGCAGGTTGCGCATCAGGCTCAATCATCACGGGCAACAGCACTGGCGCGCGGGCCATGGGTGCGGACCCTGGCGGCAGCCACTTGCGAATCACGTTGGCGTTGATGCCATGACTCAGGGCAACTGCAGACACCGATGCGCCGGGCATGACGCATTGCGCCGCCACTTCGGCCTTGAACTGCTTGCTGTACGTGCGCCGATTGCGCACACCGACAACGCCTGTCTTGGCGTCAGACTCTTGCTTTGCGATCGCGTCCACCATCTGCTTCATAGTGGACGCGATCTTCACGCCGCCTTGATGGCCTGGCTAGAGGGTGGGCGTCGGACGCTTACGAGCGAATGATGTTCAGCACCGAAGAGCTTGATGAGGAGAAGATCGAGCAACAATTGAATTGCAGGGCTAACCACGAGCTGCGGATCGACTTGGCCAACGCGCTGGAGTCCCTGCCAGCCCACTACCTGGAGGTCGTCCTGCTTCGCGACTTTGAGGAACTCACCATCGCTGAGATCGCCGAGCGTCTCGAAGAGAACCCTCCAGCCATCAAGAGTCGCCTGCACCGGGCACGCGAGTTGGTGCGCGAATACTTACTTAGCCCCTCGACGAACGGCGACACGCGCCAAAAGACGGAAGCCCAAAATTCGTCGAGGCGGGCACTGTGAACGGGGTCTGAATCACGGTGGCGAGTCTGATCGCGTGGATGTTCAGATTCCAAAGGAACATGTCGATTGAAGCCGAACATCGTGCGGGGGACGCGATGTTCGATCTCTCTTCAGGCGACGGCCCTGACTGCTTTTTTCAACGTGCCGAAACCCTCGCCAAAAATCAGGTCATGCCCGAACGTTGACGCTGTTGCCCATCGTTGCTGTTGGTTTAGGTACCGGAGGAATTGAATTCACGAGGGTAGAGACTGCGGCTTTGCTACCGTCTTGGTCGCCATCGCTGTCTGTTCGAGACGCAGCTGAGGTGGGCGCAGTGTATGGGGTGCTGGGGCTATTAGAAACGGGACTGATTGCCATGAAAACTCCTTGGTTAGGCATCTCGTTTTCGACAGTTTCGCATCATGTTTGAGACAAATTACAAACCTGAACGCGACCTTAAGCCAGACGCATCGCAGGCAGATTTGTGATTCGCGGATCAACTGGCGACGCCACTTAGCAGTCTGCAGTCATCCCTGCTGGAGCTAAAGCAGCGTCAAGAACGTCTTGTTGCTAAATGGAAGTGCCATGGGCGGCTCGATCACCTAGAGAAAATGGTTGCTACCTGTCATGTCTCTGGAAGCCCAAAGAAACGCCCGCTGTCGAATAGCAGCCACCTCATTTTTGATAGAGATAGAGGCGGAATCAATAAACCTTGGGGATAAATCGCTGACGCCCATGACAATACGCACCATAGCCCTCATGACTCAGCTTCATCATTTGCTCCTCGAGCGCAGCTTTGGCATTGATGATGCAACACAAGGCGATGAACAGGATCCAGGCAAAGCGCGAGTGTGACGCTGATGCAACTGCCGCCAAGCCGTATAAAAGCACAGTGCTGTACATGGGGTGTCGGATCCATCGGTAGGGACCAACCTCTATGAGTCGCCCACCGCGTTTCGGGTTTGGTCGAATGTTGAAGTTACCGAGCGGGTTCACTTTGAGCGTCCACAGACCCAAGCAACTCGCAGCAGCCGCAGTACACCACGTGAACCACGGCACGCCATTGATTGATAAAGTTGAAAAAGCCTCCCATGCGAGCGCGGCGATCAGTGAGAACTGCGCGAGGACAAGGGCCTCGCCTGCTCGCTCTTTTACCGTAGGCCAGAGAGTCATGGACACGGCGTCACTGCTTTCGAGCCACCAACCCGATCAGTGCTGACAAACCGGAGTGGCCAGCGCCCTCAGCCACTTCAGTTTCGTATTCATTCAAGTTCAAGATCTCCATGTTGCCGAAAGCTCGGAGCAACAACCCTTTGTCGTACAGGTGTGACAACTCCGACGGTCCACCAGTCCGATACTCCAGTTGCTTCTGGGTGTAGCCCTGCAGAATCAATGTCCCACCCGGCTTGAGGCAGCTTTCGAGTTTACGAAACAGGCGGGCACGCAAAACGGGATCAGCGAACTGAATGAAGATAGCAGCCACGCCGTCGTACGACGACTCCGGCCATGGGAATGAATCACAGTCGGCAACATTGAAATTGACGTTTACCTGTCGCTCCCCGGCAAGTTTCCGCGCTTTCGCGACACCAACTTCTGAGGGGTCAAATGCATCTACGAGCAGCCCTTGCTCTGCCAGCCAGACACTGTTGCGACCCTCACCATCTGCGACACAGAGGACGCGATCTCCGCTGCGCCATACCGCGGCTTGTTGCCTCAACCACTCATTTGGCTCTGTCCCAAACACAAACTCATCTTGGGCATAACGCTGGTTCCAGCGAGCCAAATCTGCTGATGATGGAGGGTTGTTCATTTTGATTGGTATCTAGGGGGTCGTATGAAGTGGGTACACAGCGGCTCTTGTGAGTCAAGCCGCGCCGGGCGTTGAAAGATCCCAAGCTTTCAATGCTTCAGCGGCATACATCAAAGCAGGACCGCCGCCCATGTAAACGCAAACCGAGAGCATCTCTTCCAGTTCTGCCCGACTTGCGCCCAAACGTCGCAGAGCTTTGACGTGGAAACCAATACAACCCGAACATCGTTGACTGATGCCAATGGCCAGTGCGATCAACTCTTTGTGTTTGGCACTGATTGAGCCCTCCGCCATTGAGGACTGGGCCAACTGGGCAAATCCCCGCATCGCCTCTGATTGGCTTTTGCGAAAAGGGCCAAGGCATTCGTTGATGTCTTGCATCAAGCCGGCGTGATCAAAAGTGCTCATGGCATATCTCCGAGAGTCAAGTTAGTGTGGTTCGGAAGTCCAGTCATCATTCCGATGAGCCTGGGCGTGCAAAGCGATCCAACAATTCGAATCCATCCGCGCCAGGAGAGAAGCCATCTCGAAGCATCTGCATTTCAACTTCGAGTACCACTTGCTCAATGGCCTCCAACCCCAACGCTGGGAGGCTGCTTGCCATCAAATGACATCGAAGGACCAGTAGTCCACGCAGTTCCTCCAGCTCGCGACGGTGTCGGGTAGCAGCGGCATCGGTCGCAGTTACCCCAAATAGCACTGGGTCGCGATCGAGAACACGTTGTAGTTGTCCAGCTTGGACCAAAGAGATCCCTAGCGCCCTGGACAGACGTGCAATTCGCTCGTTCAGGCCAGCCAACGTCACACCGAAACGCTGCCCTTCATCTGGTAATAAGGGTGAGGACGTCATTAGGTGCTTTCGGCCTTGTCAGGGAAGGCATGGATTGATGGGTAGGCGCTATGCACAGTTCAATTTATATTTTTATAATATATAAAAATACAGATTGATGCCATGCCCCTAGGTCAACCAGCTGAAAATTCCGGTACGCCTGAGACCCAGGCAGAGGACAAGCCATACGTTGGAACTGACCTCTCTCCGCTGCAAGCTCGTGCAGTGCAAGCCAGTGCCCTACTGAAAGCGATGGCGCATCCAGATCGCTTGATCTTGCTGTGTCGCCTGAGTGAGGGAGAGTTCTGTGTTGGAGAGTTGGAGGATGCCTTGGGCATCCGCCAACCCAGCTTGTCGCAACAACTTGGAGTTCTCAGGCAAGAGGGACTGGTGGATGCACGACGCCAAGGCAAACACGTCTACTACAGCCTCAAAAGCGTGGAGGCTGCTGAGGTGATGGCTGTGTTGCACAAACGCCTTTGCAGCGACCTCATTCCCCCGGTACCCGGGTGAAAACACACCGAGCCCTATCAGTCATTCATTGAGCCATAGAGAGGTTCCTGCGTTGTTTGCGGAGCCATCAGAGGCCGAATCCACACCACTCAGAAATCAGCGATGTCAATCGTCAAATTAACCGTCTGGCGCCCCAGTGCTGCCTTGATGCGCAAGCTTCGCTTCCCCGCCAAGATGGGTCTGATCTCAGGTGCATTTTTACTGCCTGCGGCTTGGCTGCTGTTTGCTTATGGCAGCGCCAAGAATGCTGAGCTTGAGTTCGTTGCTAACGAACGACTGGGGGTTCGCTACAGCCAGGCTCTGGCTCCTGTGGTCAACGCCGCCAGTGTCTGGCGGTACAGGGCCCGCAATGCAGCAGCTGGACAAGGCCGCGGTGAGCAGGCACAGGCTCAAATGCAGTACCAGGAGGCCCTGCAGAAACTGCGGTCCCTGGACACCGAGCTTGGCGTGCAGTTGGGCAGCACAGAGGCCCTGCGCAAGGTGCTCGATTACAGCCAAGCCGCGGAGCGGGCGAACAGCACGCCAGATGCCGTCTTTGAAGCCATGAACAAGCTTTCCGGGGCGCTCAGTGACTTGCAGGATCAGGTCACTGATGGATCTGGGCTGGCACTAGATTCTGATTTGGCGACCTTTTATCTGATGAGTGCCACGCTGATGCAGCCGCCGGGCCTGATGCGCGACACGGCCGAGTTGCGCGGCCTGGGTTGGGCCGCCCTGGCCAGTGGCCAGCTCAAACCCGAGGCTGCCGCCAGGCTGTATGCGCTGCTGGGTGTGCTGGCCCACGAGCGTCAGCTGCTCTCCGACAACCTCGACAAGGTGCGCGCGGCCGCGCCGTCAGTCGCAGGCCGCCTGAAGACCGACGCGGCTGCTGCATTGCAGCGCCTGGAAAGCGCCGCGCACAGCAGCTTTCCGCCCGGGCAGGTCGATGTGAAGGGCGATGCCGAGGCCTTTCGCGTGCTGGCCACCGAGGCCTTGCAGGCCCAGTCAGACCAGGTGAAGCAGAACCTGGCCGTGCTCGACGACATGCTGGCCGAGCGCCAGAGCGCGCTGCGCCTGCACGTGGGACTGACGGCGGCGCTCACGGCGCTGAGCCTGCTGGTGGCGCTTTACTTCTTCATGGGTTTCTACCGCTCGATGAGCGGCGGCTTCAAGCTGTTGCGCAAGTTCCTGCTGAGCATCTCGATGGGCGATCTGCGAACCACGGTCGACACCAAGGGGCGCGACGAGGTCGCTGACCTGATGCGGGAGCTGGGCCACATGCAGACCTCGCTCACCGACACGGTGCGCCAGGTGCAGCAGGCCAGCGATCAGGTGGTGCAGGCCAGCACCGAGATTGCCCAGGGTACAGCCGACTTGTCGGCCCGCACCGAGCAGGCCGCGGCTGCGCTGGAGCAGTCGTCGGCGGCGCTGGAGCAGACCACCTCGACCATCCAGATGACGGCCGAGTCGGTTCGCCGGGCCTCTGAGATCGCGCAAGAGAACGCAAGCACGGCCGAGCATGGTGGCCGGGTCATGCACTCGGTGGTGCAGACCATGGAGCGCATCCAGGCCTCGTCGCAGAAAATCAGCGACATCATCGGTGTGATCGATGGCATTGCCTTCCAGACCAACAT
>RXJO01000262.1 GCA_003987795.1 Curvibacter sp. | reverse complement strand
TGCCGGCTCGGCCACCGGCTATGTGCTGACGTTCAGCAACGGTCTGGTCACCTACCTGTCGGGTGACACCGGCATCCTGGCCGACCAGGAGCGCGTGGTGCGCGACCACTACCGCGCCAGACTGGCCGTGATGAACATGGGCGACGGCTTCACCACCGGACCTGCCGAAGCCGCTTACGTGATCAACGACCTGGTCAAGCCCGCCTCGGTGATCCTGTCTCATGCCAATGAGGTGGGCACCGTGGGCGGCAAGGTGCGCCCCGGCAGCAAGACCGAAGCCTTCCTGAAGGCCAGCAAGGTGCCGGCCTACGTGCCGCTGTCGGACAAGACCCTGGAGTTCGATGCCAGCGGCGCCTGCACCGCCGGCTGCTCTTGATCGGTCGAGCCACGCAACGCCGCCTCGAACAGGGCCAGCTCCTGTTCCAGGCTGCCACGGCTGCGGAAATGCCGGGCGGCCCGGTTGTACCAGTTCTCGGCATCCTCCAGGTCGCCCTCCTGAAGATGCAACAGGCCATGCAACCAGGCCGCCAACATCGAGTCATCGTGCTGGATGCGATCGTGGGCCTCGTTCCAGCGACCTGCCCGCAGGAGGTTCAGGGTGTGATGAAGATCGGACATGGTGAGAGCATCCAGGTGGCAGACAGACCCGCATGATTCTGAGCGGGGCCGGGCGCCGCCAGATTTGACCGCCCCCAGCCCGTCAGACGATCAGCCCAGGCTGGCCCGCAGCAGCGGCGCCAGGGCGGTGGTCGGACGACCGATCAGGCGACCCAGTTGGCCACCGCCATCGTACAAGCCCCCATGCGCCGCCCCGGCATCCGAGTTGGCCAGCAAATCGGCAAAGGGAGCCGGCAAGCCCGCCTGCAACAACGCGGCCTTGTAATCGGCCTCGGGCAGATTCACATAGGGGATGGTCTTGCCAGTGGCCTGGCTGAGCTCGGCAGCCAGTTCGGCCAAGGTGTAGGCGCCGTCACCGGCCAGTTCGTACACCTTGCCGGCCTGATCCGGCAGCGTGAGCACAGCGGCCGCAGCCTCAGCATAGTCGACTCGGGCGGCCGAGGCGATGCGCCCCTCGCCAGCGCAGCCGATCAGGGCCCCATGAGCCATGGCAGCCGGCACGCTGGCCAGGTAGTTCTCGGTGTACCAGCCGTTGCGCAGCAGCACATGGGGCAGGCCGGAGGTCTTCAAGGCGCGTTCGGTGGCCACGTGTTCGGCAGCCAGCGCCAACGGCGAGCTGTCGGCCTTCAACAGGCTGGTGTAGGCCAGCAGCTTGACGCCGACGCGCACGGCGGCGTCGATCACATTCTGGTGCTGGGGCAGACGCTGGCCCACTTCGCTCGATGAGATCAGCAAGACCTTCTCGGCACCGGCGAACGCGGTGTCCAGGGTATCGGGACGGTTGTAGTCGGCTTCGCGAACCTGCACGCCCAAAGCAGACAAGGCGGCCGCCTTGGCGGGCTGGCGCACGGCGGCCACGATCTGTGAGGCGGGCACGCTGCGCAGCAGCGATTGGATGACAAGTTGGCCCAGTTGGCCGGAGGCGCCGGTGACGACGATCATGGTGTGCTTTCCTGTGCTTGAAAAATGAAGGAGCCGCTATGATTGCGACGACACTAACTTTTCGCAAGTACGCACAAAAAGGTAAGCACCATGGATGCCAGACGACGTGACGAGATTCCCCTGGCCGACTCGCTGGCCGAGCGCCTGGCCCGGGGTGATGTGTTTTCGGAGGCCTGCCCCTCGCGCGAGGTGCTGCGCAACGTCACCAGCCGCTGGGGGGTCTTGATCCTGGTGGCGCTGCGCGGCGGGACACACCGCTTCAGCGACCTGCGTCGCAAGGTCAATGGCATCAGTGAAAAAATGCTGGCCCAGACCCTGCAGACCTTGGAGCAGGACGGCTTTGTGCTGCGGGTGGCGCATCCGGTGATCCCGCCGCATGTGGAGTATTCGCTGACGCCCGTGGGGCAGGAGGTCAGCCGGCGGGTGGAAGACCTGGCAGACTGGATCGAGCGGAGCCTGCCTCAGATCCTGCAGGCCCGCGAGACGGCGCAGACCAGGGCCGTGTGAACCACAGAGCCCGGTGGTACTGGCCCGAAGAGATGGCGAGGCCCAAAGCAAAACGCCCACGGACCGATGATCAGTGGGCGTCTGCAGCAAGCCAGGACGGCTTGGAAATTGGTTGCGCGGGCAGGATTTGAACTTGCGACCTTTGGGTTATGAGCCCAACGAGCTACCAGGCTGCTCCACCGCGCAGACGAATCATAACAGGGATCGGAATATGAAATTCCGTCGATAGAAAAATAAGTTTTAAAACTTCGCCCGCCGAAGGCGCTGGCTTGACCATGCTGAGACACAGCCACCCGCCAAAGCGAAGACAATCGCGCCGTCGCTGGCCGCGATTTGCCCTCTCACCCCTCTTCCGGAACCGTCATGCTCACCGTCCACCACCTTGAAACCTCGCGCTCACAGCGCGTGCTCTGGCTGCTCGAAGAACTGGGCCTGCCCTACCAGATCAAGACCTACCGCCGCGATCCCAAGACCCGTCTGGCGCCCCCTGAACTGAAGGCCATCCACCCCCTGGGCAAATCCCCGGTGATCACCGATGGCGCCATCACGGTGGCCGAGTCCGGCGCCATCCTGGAGTACCTGGCGGAGCAGTACGGCCAAAGCCTGGGGGGCGACCTGGCTGGGCTGGAGCCCGTCCGGGGCAGCGAGGAGCACCGCCAACACCGCTTCTGGATGCACTACGCCGAAGGCTCGCTGATGAACTGGCTGGTGATGAAACTGGTGTTCATGACCATCCCGACCCAGCCCATGCCTTTCTTCGTGCGGCCCATCGCCCGCCAACTGTGTGCCAAGGTACAGGCCGGCCTGATCGACCCGAACGTGGACACCGCGATGGCCTTCATGGACAGCCACCTCGCCACCCGCACCTGGTTTGCCGGCCCGAGGCTGACACTGGCCGATTTCCAGATGAGCTTTGCCGTCGAGGCCGCCTTGTCCCGCGCCGAGAAGGCCGACCGCTACCCGCACCTGGCCGCCTACCGGCAGCGCATGAACGCCCGACCGGCCTACCAGCGTGCCATCGCCCAGGGCGGCCCGGTGGTGATGTGAACGCCATGAAAACCGTCGCACTGGCCGGATGGGTCATGACGCTCCTGATCGCCCCGGTCGGTGCACAGACCGGCACAGCGGCCAGCCGGCAGGCCGAACTGGAGGCCGAAGCCCTGAAGAACTGCGAGGCCAACCAGACCAGCCTGAACCTGTGCTCATTCCACCGGTACAAAAAGGGGGATGCCGAGCTGAACCGCACCTACCAGGCCCAACTCGCCCGCATGACGTCGAAGGTGGATGCGCAACGCTACCGCGAGGCCCAGCGCGCCTGGCTGAAGTACGCCGAGGCCGACTGCCTGTTCCGCAACGGCCCCCGGGAAGATTCGGGCACGATCTGGCCCCTGCTGCAGAACACCTGCCTGGCCGAGCACACCGAAGCGCGTCTGCGCATCCTGCAGCAGTACCTCAACTGCACCCAGGACGGTTGCCCTGGCCAGTGAGCCCCTGCGGACAAGCTCCCTGACCCCGGCCTGAATCAGGTCTGACTCTGGCTCAACAAGGCCGACACGCTGGGCATGCCTTTGGTGGCCCGGTTCCACCACTGCGAAAACGAGGTGCAGGGCCGCTCCACCCGCGGAAACAGCCGGGCCTGTGGCAGCACCGAGGCCCAGCGCTCGAGCCAGGGCTGCAGATGCGGATCGCCCACGCAGCGCACCCGGCTTGCCGACGACAGCGCCTGCCCCACGGATGAGGCATCCCCCCACCACTGAAGCGGCGCCAGCTCGACCATGCGGGTGCCGACAAAACGCCAGCGCGCCTCGCTCCAGGGCCAGACCTGGTGAAAGTCCTGGAGCCAGAGGCCGAGCACCACCGTGTCGGACGGCAGATCGACGGGCAGAGGGCCCAGTTGCCAGGGGTGCAGCAGCCAGACATCACGCCCCGCCACGTCGGCGGCTTCAGGCGGGCGGGCGCCCAGCCAGTCAGGTGGGTGGCCGCACAAGGCAGGTTCGGTCCGTGTCGAACCGCAGACCGAAGCCGGCCGCTCGGCACCCGAGCTGGGCTCAGCGCAGCGGGCCATCCGATCCAAGGCGTCGTAGTCGGTGTCGATCACGCTGCCTGCGCTGTGCCAATCCGGCGGCGCGAAGCGGGACACATTCTCGGCATTGAAGACATAGGGCTTGCTGCTGCCCGTGCCGGCCACCCATTGCCAGCTCAGGTGGTTGCTGGCCAGATCGCCATCCACCAGATGGCCGTACAGCCAATCGGCGCCCACCCGCCAATGCACCTTGCGCACATGCACCACATAGCTGGCCAGCCACATGCGGGCATGGTTGTGCAGGTAGCCCGTGGCATACAGCGTCTGCACGGCCCGATCCACCACCGGCACCCCGGTGCAGCCCTGCCGGATGGCGGAAGGCAGCCCGCACGCATAGACCCCGTCCGGCAAGGGGCCCGGGTGCAGCGATTGCAGGATGCCGTCGCCCCGCTGCGCCCAGACATGGCGACCGAATTCACGCCAGCCCAGCTCATAGACCCATTTGTGCTGCACCTCGATCGGGTGACGTCGATGCACCTCGGCCAGCACTTGCGGCAAGCTCACCAGGCCGTGGGTGATGTAGGGCGACAAGCCGCTGACGGCGCCATCGAGCGCATTGCGGGTGCGGGCGTAGGCGGCGGGGTCGAGCGCGGCCATCCGGGCCTGGGCCGCGGCCAGGGTCGCCGGCGCCGGCAGCGGGTGCGCCGGCATGCCTGCGGCCAGGGCCTCTGCGCCAGCGCTCAGGGCACCGTCCTGCGGCGCCGGTTGATGCCATCGGCTCATGCTGCACCCGCCTCACCGGCGGCGCCATCCTGGCGCTCTTCGAACAACCTCAGCTCATGGACCTTGCGCACCAGTTGAGGGGCACTGCTGACCCCCATCTTGCGCATGAAATTCTCGCGATGCTTGTCCACGGTCTTGGGCGAGAGCGACAGCAGTTCGGCGATCGCGGCATTGGACAGGCCGTCGTACACCAGCTTCAGGATCTGCATCTCACGGCGCGTGAGTTCGATCTGTGGCTGCGCCATCAAGGCCTGCACCTCGGGCGGCAGCACGCGCTTTCCCGCCAGGACCTCGGACAGGCTGGCCTGCAAAGTCCGGGCATCCAAGGCCTTGAGCAGCACGGCGTCCGCCCCCAGATCCACCAACTGGCGCAGCACCCAGGGGCTGGCCGCGCCCGTCAACATCACCAGGCGCATCGCGGGGTAGCGTTGGCGCAGGTACTGGGCCAAGGCGGCCGTGTCGCCGCCGGGCATGTGGTAATCGAGCAGCAGCAGATCAGGCTGATGCTGCTGCACCAGCGCCTTGAGGCTTGAAAGCTCGCCGGTCTCCGCGACAATGCGCACGCCGGGCATGGTGCCCAGCAACAACTTCAACCCCTCGCGGAACAAGGTGTGGTCGTCGGCGAGCAGGAGGGTCTTGGGAGCGATGGCGGACATGGCAAGACGTTGGATTCGGATGACTTGGCTCGCCTGGTGCGCGGTGCTGATCGTGGGCTGGGCCGGATTCTACAAGCCGGGCTCGGCTGCGCCGCCTGCCGCCACGGGCCAACCAAGCCCGCAGCCTGTGGCCTGCCGCCCCGCACTCGGCACGCAGGTGCTGGCCCTGGCCGGCTGCCTTCAGGAGT
>RXJO01000564.1 GCA_003987795.1 Curvibacter sp. | reverse complement strand
GCCGAACTTCATCTTGCGCGGGGCCAGGTTGGCCACCATCACGGTGTGCTTGCCGATCAGGTCGGCGTGCTGGTAGGCGCTGGCAATGCCGCTGAAGACATTGCGGTGCCTGCCTTCGCCCACATCGAGCGTCAGGCGCAGCAGCTTGGTCGAGCCCTCCACCGGCTCGCAGTTGACGATCAGCGCGATGCGCAGGTCGATCTTGGCGAAGTCGTCGATGCCGATGGTGGGGGCCAGTTCCTCGCCACCGGGCACGGTGGCCACGGGCTCAGGCGCGGCCGGCGGCTCGAACAACGCATCGAGTTGCTTCACATCGACGCGCTGCATCAGGTGCTTGTATTCCTGGATACGGTGGCCGGCCCCCAGCAGGCTGCGGGCACTGTCAAAGTTGAAGGGGCCCACCTGCAGGAAGGCTTCGACCTGGGCGGCCAGGGCGGGCAGCACCGGCTTGAGCAGGATGCTCAGCAGGCGGAACGCCTCGATGCAGGCGCTGCACACATCCTGCAGGCGGGCTTCCATGCCTTCTTGCTTGGCCAGTTCCCAGGGCTTGTTCTGGTCCACGTACTCGTTGACGCGGTCGGCCAGCAGCATGATCTCGCGCAGTGCCTTGCCGTAGTCACGCTCGGCCAGGAGTTCAGCCACGCCTGGAGCGGCGTCTTGAAGGTGGCTCAGCAGGGCGTCGCCGTCGGCCGACACCGCACCCAACTGGCCGCCGAAGCGCTTGTGGATGAAGCCGGCGGCGCGCGAGGCGATGTTGACGAACTTGCCGATCAGGTCGGCATTGACCCGGGCCATGAAGTCGTCACGGTTGAAGTCGATGTCCTCGTTGCGGGCGCTGAGCTTGGCCGCCAGGTAGTAGCGCAGCCACTCGGGGTTCATGCCCAGGCTCAGGTACTTGAGCGGGTCCAGGCCGGTGCCACGGCTCTTGCTCATCTTCTCGCCGTTGTTGACCGTCAGGAAGCCGTGCACGAACACCGAATCGGGTGTCTTGCGGCCGCTGAACTTCAGCATGGCGGGCCAGAACAGGGTGTGGAAGGTGACGATGTCCTTGCCGATGAAGTGGAACTGCTCCAGCGCGGGGTTGGCCATGTAGGCCTCGTAGCTCTCACCGCGCTTCTCGAGCAGGTTCTTCAGCGAGGCCAGATAGCCCACCGGCGCGTCCAGCCACACATAGAAGTACTTGCCCGGGGCGCCGGGAATCTCGATGCCGAAATAGGGGGCGTCGCGGCTGATGTCCCAGTCGCCCAGGCCCTCGCTTTGGGTGCCATCGGGGTTGGTTCGCACAGTGAACCATTCCTTGACCTTGTTGGCCACCTCGGGCTGCAGGCGACCGTCCTGGGTCCATTCCTCGAGGAAAGC
This sequence comes from Curvibacter sp., assembly GCA_003987795.1. Classification (GTDB taxonomy): domain Bacteria; phylum Pseudomonadota; class Gammaproteobacteria; order Burkholderiales; family Burkholderiaceae_C; genus Curvibacter. The sequence continues at coordinate 4,333 of RXJO01000564.1, read as the reverse complement.
GACGCAGCGCGGATCGGACAGCTTGAAGAAGAAGTGTTCTGAGCTTTTCAGCACCGGCTTGGCGCCCGACAGGGCCGAGAAGGGCTCGATCAGATCGGTGGGGGCGTAGACCGCGCCGCAGACCTCGCAGTTGTCGCCGTACTGGTCCTTGGCGTGGCACTTGGGGCATTCGCCCTTGATGAAGCGGTCGGGCAGGAACATGTTCTTCTCGGGGTCGAAGAACTGCTCGATCACGCGGGTCTCGATCAGGCCGGCGGCCTTGAGATCGAGGTAGATCTGCTGGGCCAGTTGGTGGTTTTCAGGGGCGTCGGTGCTGTGCCAGTTGTCGAAGGCGATGTGAAAGCCGTCGAGGTAGGGCTTGCGGCCCGCGGCGATGTCGGCCACGAACTGCTGAGGCGTCTTGCCGGCCTTTTCGGCCGCGATCATGATCGGCGCGCCATGGGTGTCATCGGCACCGACGAAGTTCACCTGGTGACCCAGCATGCGCTGCGTCCGCACCCAGATGTCGGCCTGGATGTATTCCATGATGTGACCGATGTGAAAGTTGCCGTTGGCATACGGCAAGGCGGTGGTGACGAAAAGCTGGCGTTGGGCAGACATGGTGTTCTTCGGTTTCGAGCGAATCCATGATTTTAGAAGCTGGCGAGTGCCATCGCCGCCCCTGGGCTTTCAGGGCTCGCTGCAGATCGGGCCGAAACAGGTGCTTGCACGCCTTACGGCGCTGAACCGCGACGTCTCGTCGCGGCCCTAGCCTCCGGCTCGACCCTCCGTCGGAGGCGTCCAGCACCTTGTCACCTTGCCCTGAGAATCTCCATGCCCGCTCATCCTTCTTCCGATCCGCCTCGTCGCGGCTTTTTCAAGCAATTGGCCGTCGCCTCGGCCGCCTTGCCGGTCGGTGCCGGTCTGGGGCTGCCCAGCGCTGCCGCTGCCGGGGGCGTTTCCGCCGCGCCCGTGCCCTCGGCCGCTGCGCCGGATGTCGTGCAGGGCTACCAGAGCTTCAGCGCCACCGAGTCGGCTTTCGTCGAGGCCCTGGTCAATGTCATGTGCCCGGCTGATCGTTTCACGCCCAATGGGGTGGACTGCGGGCTGGCCCTGTTCATCGATCGCCAGTTGGCCGGCAGCTTCGGCCAGGGTGCCCGCCGCGACCTGCGCGGCCCCTTCACGGCGGCCAAGCCGCAGTTCGGCCTGCAACTGCCGCTCACGCCCGAACAGCATTTCAAGGCCGGTGTGGCGGCCGTCAATTCGCTGCTGGCCACCCGCCAACGGCCGGCGCTGGACCAGTTGAGCGCACCCGAGATCGACCGTCTGCTGCATGAGATCAGCTCGACGTCGCTGGTGGTCGACCAGATCGACCTGAAGGTCTGGTTCAACGAACTGGTCTACCCCCTGTTCACACAGGCCTGCTTCAGTGATCCGCTGTACGGCGGCAATGCCGGCAAGGTGTTCTGGAAGCTGATCGGCTACCCCGGCCTGCCGGCCACCAACGCCTTGAACATCGTCCAGTTCCGCAACAAGCCCTTCCCGGGCAGTCAGAGCCCGATGTCCATCGTCGATTTCAGCTGAACCCGAACCGGATCCCCATCATGAAGAAACTTGCCAAGAAAACCGTGGTCATCGTCGGCGGCGGTCTGAGTGCCGGCCTGGTGGCCCGCCAACTCACCGCCCAGGGGGTGGAGGTGCTGGTGCTGGAGCGCGGTGGCGACCGCAGCCAGGGCCCGGAGGCCCGCCTGCCGAGCCAGCGTGACGAACTGCGCTGGGATGTGAACCAGGGCCTGATCCAGGACTGGAGCCGTGAGACCTACACCGCGCGCCACAGCAGCAGCGAACAGGCGGTGCCGGTGCGCTGGATGGAAGCCTTTCTGCCAGGCGAGGGCATCGGGGGTGCCGGCAACCACTGGAACGGACACACCTGGCGCTGGGCCGAGTATGAGCCTCGCCTGCGCAGCCACTACGTCGAACGCTATGGCAAGCAGGCCATTCCCGACACCATGCCCTTGCAGGACTGGGGCGTCACTTACGGCGAGATGGAGCCCTACCACGAGCTGTTCGAGCAATTGTTCGGCCTGTCCGGCAAGGCGGGCAACCTCAAGGGCCAGCGTCAGCCGGGGGGCAACCCCTTCGAGGCACCCCGGCGCACCGAGTACCCGCAAAAGCCCCTGGAGATCACCGAGGCGGGCGTGTTGTTCAAGACCACCTGCGAAACCCTGGGCTACCACCCGTTTCCCATCCCGGCCTCGAACTCGTCGGGCAGCTACACCAACCCCGACGGCCAGAAGCTGGGGCCCTGCCAGTATTGCGGGCATTGCGAGCGTTTCATCTGCGAGGCCTCGGCCAAGGCCTCGCCCGAGCTGCTGCTCTACCCGGTGCTGCGCCAGCGCAAGAGCTTCGAGCTGCGGCCTCATGCCCATGTGCTGGGCATCGATTACGACGCCCGCAGCAAGCGCGCACGGGCGGTGCGCTACCTCGACCTGCGCACCGGTGAGGTGTACGAGCAACCGGCCGACGTGGTGGTGCTGGCCGCCTTCACCATGACCAATACCCGCCTCTTGCTCAACAGCCGCATCGGACGCCCCTACGACCCGGCCACCCGCCGCGGTGTGGTCGGCAAGAACTTCTGCTATCAGGCCAACGCCTCGATCGACATCTTCCGCAAGGACCACTGGTTCAATCCCTACTTTGCCAGCGGCTGCACCACCACCGCGATCGATGACTTCAACAACGACAACTTCGATCACCGGGGATTGGGCTTTCTCGGCGGGGGGCTGATCGGGGCCAGCCAGAGCGGTGGGCGGCCCATCAAGACCCGTCGGGTACCCCCGGGCACGCCAGCCTGGGGCACGGCCTGGAAGCAGGCGAACGCCGATTGGTACAACCACGCGATGACGCTGACCATCCTGGGCAGTTGCTACCCGGACCATGACAACTACCTCAGTCTGGACCCGGTGCACACCGACGCCTTCGGTCAGCCGCTGGTGCGCATGACCTTTGACTTCCGTGCCAACGAGCAGCGCATGCTGGCCTACGTGGGCGCCCGCATGAAGGCGATCGCCGAGGCCATCGGTGGCGATGTGATCGGCCCTCTGAACGCCAGCATCGCCCCTTTCGATACCCGCAACTACCAGAGCACCCACATCACCGGGGGCACGGTCATGGGCGCCGACCCGCTCAACAGCGTGGTGTCGCCGCATCTGCAGCACTGGGATGCCGCCAACCTGTTCGTGGTCGGGGCGTCGGTGTACGACCACAACTCCAGCTTCAACCCCACCGGCCCCCTGGCCGCGCTGGCTCTGCGCCTGGGCGACGACCTGCTGCGTTATGTGGCCCGCCCGGGCTGGCTCTGAGGGCGCGCGGCCCCACAGCCTCGGCTTCGATGCCCTGTCTGTTCCGTCCGGGTCCTGGCCTCTCTGGCCGGGCGGGACGGATCCTGATCAACCCCATTTCAGCTTTTCCATTCCATGTCTCACAACCACCTCTCCTTGTTCCCAGCCGTCCGGATGGGGCTGCGAATCGGCCTGCTGGCCATCATCCTGGCCGTGCTCGCGGGCCCGGCCGGGGCGCACGCGGCCTCGGTCGATGCCGGGCGCCAGGTCTTTGCCCAGTGTGCGGCCTGCCACAGCGTCGATGGTCGTAACGGGGTCGGCCCTTCTCTGAAAGGGGTGCTGGGTCGGCGCGCCGGCACGGTGCCGGGCTTCCGCTACAGCCGCGCCCTCAAGACCTCGGGCAAAACCTGGGACGCCGACACCTTGTCGGCCTATGTGGCCAATCCGCAGGCGGTGGTGCCGGGCAACCACATGCCTTTCTCGGGCCTGCCCGATGCCGGCGAGCGTGCCGATCTGCTGGCCTACCTGGCCACGCTCAAGTGAGGGCGGCCCGGCAGGTTCTAAGCCCTTGAACCCGCAGGGCCGTGGATGGTCTGGCTAAACTAGACGGTTTCGCATCCGACCAATCAAAGAGCCCCTCATGCCCACGACCGAAGCCCTTCTTCAGGCCCTGCAAACCGTTGTCGACCCCCACACCGGTCAGGATTTCGTCTCCACCAAGGCCCTGAAGAACCTCCAGGTCGAGGGCGGCAAGGTGTCCTTTGACATCGAACTGGGCTACCCGGCCCGCACCTTCATCCCCACCCTGACCGCCTCTCTGGAAGCGGCCGCCCGCACGGTGGCTGGTGTCACCGAGGTCCAGGCCAAGGTGCGCAGCAAGGTGGTGGCGCACGCGGTGCAGCGCGGTGTGCCGCTGCTGCCCGAGGTGCGCAACATCATCGCCGTGGCCTCGGGCAAGGGCGGGGTGGGCAAGAGCACCACGGCGGCCAACCTGGCCCTGGCGCTGGCCGCCG
>RXJO01000480.1 GCA_003987795.1 Curvibacter sp. | reverse complement strand
TGATGGTGCCGGCGTACTCGGCCAGGGTTTCGATGATGGTGCGGATGTCGCGGATGTGCACGGCCTCTTCCAGCAGCAGCTGCAGCACTTTCTGGAAGTTGGCGATGGTGACCATTTTGGGGACGACTTCTTCAATCAGTTTCGGGGCCAGTTTGCTCACATGCTCGACCAGTTGCTGGGTCTCGGTGCGGCTCAACAACCTGGCGGCCTGTGTTTGCATCAAGTGTGACAAATGAGTGGCCACCACGGTTTCTGAATCAACCACGGTAAAACCGGCCATTTGCGCCGCTTCCTTTTGGCGATCGTCGATCCAGTGGGCTGGCAGACCGAAAGCCGGGTCGGTGGTGGCGGTGCCGATCAAGGGGGTGGTGATGCCGCCCGGGTTGATGGCCAGGAACATGCCTGGGAAGGCTTCGCCCTCGCCCACCATCACGCCGCGCAAGGTGATGCGGTAGGCGCTGGGCTTGAGTTCGAGGTTGTCGCGCACGTGCACGGCCGGCGGCAGGAAGCCCACCTCCTGGGCGAACTTGCGACGCACGCCCTTGATTCGGGTCAAGAGGTCGCCCTGGCGCTTCTTGTCCACCAGCGAGATCAGGCGGTAGCCCAGCTCCAGACCCAGCAGGTCGATGGGCTGCAGATCGTCCCAACTGGCCTCGCCATCGTTGGTGGCCGGTGGCGGCGGTGGCGGCACGTTCTTTTCGCGTTCCAGCCGGCGCGACAGGCGCCAGGCGCCATAACCGATGGCCGAGCCCATGCCGAGAAACACCACGTGGGGCATGCCCGGCACGATGCCCAGCAGCGTCAGGATCGCGGCTGTGATGCCCAGCACGCGGGGCGAACCCAGCATCTGGCTCATGATCTGGTTGCTGACGTCGTGTTCCTTGCCCACGCGCGAGACCACCATGGCCGCGGCCACCGAGATCAGCAAGCCCGGGATCTGCGCCACCAGCGCATCACCGACGGCCAGCAGGATGTACGAATTGGCTGCCTGGCCGGCGCTCAGGTCGTGCTGCACCATGCCGACCGTGAAGCCCCCGACGATGTTGATCAGAAGGATCAGGATGCCGGCCATGGCGTCGCCACGGACGAACTTCGAGGCACCGTCCATGGCGCCGAAGAAGTTGGCTTCCTCGCCGATCTCCAGGCGGCGGCGACGCGCTTCCGTCTCGTCGATCAGGCCTGCATTGAGGTCGGCATCGACGGCCATCTGCTTGCCGGGCATGGCGTCCAGGGTGAAGCGGGCTGACACTTCGGCAATCCGTTCCGCACCCTTGGTGACCACCACGAAATTGATCACCACCAAGATGGCAAACACGATCAGACCGACCGCGAAGTTGCCGCCGATCAGGAAGTGGCCGAAGGCCTCGATCACGGCACCGGCTGCACCCGCGCCGGTATGGCCTTCGAGCAGCACCACCCGGGTGGAGGCCACGTTCAGCGACAGGCGCATCAGCGTGGTCAGCAGCAGCACCGAGGGGAAGGCCATGAAGTCGAGCGGCCGGACCATGTACGCCGCCACCATCATCACCATCAGCGCCACGGCGATGTTCAGCGTGAAGAAGGTGTCCAGCAGCCAGGCTGGCATGGGCAGCACCATCATCGACAGGATCATCACCACCAGCAGTGGTGCCGACAGGCCCTGGATCAGGTGGGCGTGCGGGCCCAGGCGTTGTTGCAGTGTCTTGAGCAGATCGTTCATGCGTCGGCTCCGGCCCGGGCGGGCTTGTTGAGCGGATCGAGTTCAGGCGGCACGTGCGGATCGGGCTGCTGGGGCATCGGCCCCTGGCCCCGCATGGCGGCCTTGAGTCGGTACACATAGGCCAGCACCTGAGCCACGGCGGCATACAGGCTGGAGGGGATGGTCTGATCCAGCTCGGCATGGGCGTACAGCGCACGAGCCAGCATGGGCGACTGCAGCACCGGCACCGAGTGGCTGTTGGCCACTTCGCGGATCTTGAAGGCCAGCAAGTCGGCCCCCTTGGCAATCACCTGCGGCGCCGCCATGGTGGCTTCGTCGTACTTCAGGGCGACGGCAAAGTGGGTTGGGTTCATCACCACGAAGTCGGCCTTGGGCACGTTCGCAATGCTGCGGCGTTGCGCCATCTCGCGCTGCTTGGCGCGCAGCTTGCTCTTCACCTGGGGGTTGCCCTCGGCGTCCTTGTTTTCGCGCTTCACTTCGTCGTGCGACATCTTCAGCTTGTCCATGAAGAAGTGCTTCTGCAGCGGGACATCGATGACCGCCGCAGCGAACACGACCAGCAGCAGCAGTGACAGGCCCTTGACGATCCAGTTGACCAGGTGCATGACCGCCGCGGCAGAAGGCTGCATCAGCAGCGAGGCGATTTCCTGAAAGCTGTTCGAGAGGTAGTGCCAGCCCGTCCAACCCATGATGGTCGACAGCAGCATCAGCTTGAGGATGTTGACGGCCTGCTGCTTGGAAAACAGATTGCCCATGCCCGAAATGGGGTTCAGGCGGCTCAGGTCGGGCATCATGGGTTTGAAGCTCATCACCCAGCCACCCGAGGCCACTTCGCTGGCAATGGCCGCACAGGCGATCACGGCGGCAAACAGCAGCGAGGCCGCCACGGCAATGGCGGTCATGTGCTGCAGTTGGTTGATCATGTTGGCCGGGCGCAGCAGGGTCTCGGCATTGAAGCTCAGTTGCTGGATCAGGGCCTGCTTGAGGTGTTGCACCAGCGGTGGGGTCATGACCCACAGGGCGGCAGCGCCCGCGCCCAGCACCACCATGTGCGACAAGTCCTTGGATCGCGAGGCCTGGCCGTCATTGCGCGCTTGGCTGAGCTTGCGCTGTGACGCTGGTAGGGGGCGGTCTTGGTTGTCCATGATGACGGTACGAGGCTGTGACCGTCATTCTGAAAGCCTGCAGGAAAATCTAAAGTCTGAAAAGCGGGGACATTCTGGCTTGTTCCCACTGAGTCGGGCCTGTGTTCGCGCTGACCCTGGTGATCGGCAAAAATGAAAGCCGCGCCTTTCGGCGCGGCCTTGTTTGCGCTTGCTTTTTGCGCTCGGATTGAATGCCAGAGGCGATCAGAATCCCAGGCTGGCTAGGAGATCGTCGACCTGAGACTGGTCGGTGACGATGTCGGGCGTGTGCTCCGGATCCACCACGGGGCCGGCCAGGTGCTCCCGGGGCGGTGGTGCCGGCGCCTGCAGGGCCACCGGATTGGGGGCCGTCTGGATCACCAGTTGCACCAATTGCTCTTCGATCGTGGCTGCCAAGCTGACCACACGGGCGATCACCTGGCCGGTCAGATCGTGAAAATCCTGGGCCATCATGATTTCGGTCAGATGGGTGTCGGCATCACGGGTGCGCTTTTCCACATCCGTCAGGTAGTTCAGCAACCGGCCACTGGCCACGGCCCGGACCGGGTCCTTGATGAGCGCCGCCTTCACAGCCTGCGTGTCATTGGCCAGCTCATCTTGTTCGCTTTTGGCCAACTCCACACGGTTGAGCACCTTTTCGGCCGCCTCTCCGGTCAGCCTCGCGATGTACGACAGGCGGCTTTTGGCGTCTGGCAGTTCACCCATGGTGCCCCGCAGACGTTCGGTGTAGCCCAACTCGTTGAGCGCATTGTGCAGCTGTCGGGTCAGGTGACCGATCTTTTGATGGACATCGGTGACGTCGCCATGGCTCGCAGACTGGGTGGAGTCGCTGGTATCCATGGTGATCTCACAGACCCAATTTTTTGAGGATGTTGGCCACCTTCTCTTCGAGAGTGGCTTTCGTGAACGGCTTCACGATGTAACCCGCCGCCCCGCCTTGGGCCGCTGCCACGATGTCTTCCTTGCGCGCTTCGGCCGTCACCATCAGCACCGGCAGGTGCTTGAGCTTTTCATCCGACTTGATTTCAGCCAGCAACTGGAAGCCGTTCATGTTCGGCATGTTGATGTCCGTCACCACAAAGTCGAAGCGACTGTTGCGCAATTTGTTCAGTGCCGCGACGCCGTCTTCGGCCTCGTCAGCTTCGGTGTACCCGCTTTCTTTGAGCAGGTTCCGCACGATTCTTCGCATCGTCGAGAAGTCGTCGACGATGAGAAAGCGAAGGGTGTTTGCCACAGGTGACCCTTTCGATCTTGAAATTCTGTGTAAAAAGTCTTTGGGAGCGCTATTGGGATGTTAAGGTTTTTTTTCGCTCAAAACCTCAGTTTCTTTCCCGTTGTCGGTTTCTGTTGCGTTGGCAGGCGTTTTTATTGAACTCAACAGTCGTTCTTCAGCCTCTCGGGTCATCACCGTGATGCTGATGCGCCGGTTGACGGGGGCCCGAGGGTTGTTCTTGTCCATCAGGTCGACGGCGGCCAGACCGACGACCCGCGCCAGTTTGTCGTCAGGCATGCCGGCTGCCACCAATTCGCGCCGCGAAGCATTGGCCCGATCGGCCGAGAGTTCCCAGTTGCTGTAGCCTCTTTCGCCATTGCCATAAGGGGCTGCGTCGGTGTGGCCGGCCAGGCTGATCCGGTTCTCGACCCCGTTGAGGGCATTGCCGATCTCGCGCAGGATGTCACGCATATAAGGTTTGACCAGGGCGCTGCCACTGTCGAACATGGGTCGGCTCTGGTCGTCGACGATCTGGATCTGCAGGCCATCAGGCGTGATCTCCAGCTTGATCTGTGACTTGTACTCGTTGAGCTTGGCGTTGTCCGTGATCAAGGCCTCGATCTTGTTCTTGAGGTTGGACATACGCTTGGCATCTTGCTTGGCCAGTTCGGCACGGACGGCCTCCGGGTGATTCTTGGCGGCCGACTTGGCATCGGCTGCCTGGTCTGCTTTCATCACCTGGCCCACTGATTTGCTCAGGTCGGTGCCGCCACCTGGGATGATGCTGGAGCTGTTGCCTGCCCCCGAACCACCCGACATGGCCACCTTCATGGGCGAGGCAAAGTAGGATGCGATGCCCTGCAACTCGCCCTTGGCGGTGGAGCCCAGCAGCCACATCAGCAGGAAAAAGGCCATCATGGCCGTCACGAAGTCGGCGTAGGCGATCTTCCAGGCGCCACCGTGCGCAGCGTGGCCCCCCTTCTTGACCCGCTTGATGATGATCGGCTGTAACTTCTTGGCGTCTGCCATGGGAGAACGGTTGCCTGTCTGCTATTTATTTCTTGCCGCGCACGTGGGATTCCAGCTCGGAGAAGCTGGGGCGGTCGGTCGAGAACAGCACTTTGCGCCCGAATTCGATCGCTGTCGTCGGGTTGTAGCCCTGCATGCTGGCCAGCAAGGTGGTCTTGATGCACTGCAACTCTTTGGCGGCATCTTCCATCTTCTGCTCCAGCAGGCCGCCCAGAGGTTCCATGACGCCATAGGCCAGCAGAATGCCGAGGAAGGTCCCCACCAGCGCCGAGCCGATCATGCCCCCCAGCACAGCCGGTGGCTGACCCACCGAGCCCATGGTGTTCACGACCCCGAGCACGGCCGCCACGATCCCGAAAGCCGGCAGGGCGCCTGCCAGACGTGCCAGCGCGGCCACCGGAGCGTGTGCTTCCGCGTGATGGGTGTCGATTTCGGAATCCATCAAGGCTTCGATCTCGTGGGCGTTGAGGTTGCCTGACACCATCATGCGCAGGTAGTCGGTGGTGAACTCGATCACATGGTGATCGTGGCCCACCACTGGGAATTTGCTGAAGATCGGTGAATCGTGGGGTGACTCGACGTCTTTTTCGATCGCCATCAACCCCTCTTTGCGCGCCTTCTGCAGGATTTCATAGAGCATGG
>RXJO01000159.1 GCA_003987795.1 Curvibacter sp. | reverse complement strand
AAGACCAAAGGCATCCTGACTGCTGAAGAGTTCTACGCCAAGAAGGCCGAACTGCTCAAGAAGCTCGTCTGAACCGCATCGCCCGTTCGTGACAGAGCGTTTCTATCGCGCACCCTGCCCGGGCTGCGGCGCCCCGGTCGAATTTCGCAGCGCCCAATCGACGCATGCGGTCTGCCCCTACTGCCAGAGCACGGTGCTGCGCCAGGGCGAGGTGCTGAGCCGCATCGGCCGCATGGCTGAGCTGTTCGACGACCACAGTCCCTTGCAGCTCATGGCCAGCGGCCGTTTCGATGACAGGCCCTTTGTCCTGATCGGGCGGCTGCAGTACAAGTCGCCCGCAGGCGTCTGGACGGAGTGGATCGCGCTCTTCGATGATGGCAGTCAGTCCAGCCTCAGCGAAGACAACGGTGCCTATGTGATGTCGCGCCCGCGAGATCTGCAACGCGACATGCCCCCGGCCTCGGCCTTCCGACCCGGTGCCAGCACGGCCGTCAACGGGCAACCCTTCACGGTGGCCTTCAGCGACCAAGTGTGCCTGATCTCTGCCCAGGGCGAGCTGCCGCGCCTGCCCCCGCTGGGCTTCGCCTTCGGCCTGGTCGAGTTGCGCAGCGACAGCGGCGAGGTGCTCAGCCTCGACTACAGCCGCACCCCGCCCACCTTGTCGGCGGGGCGCTCGGTGCGCCTCGAAGACCTGTCGCTGAGTGGCCTCAAGGACGAATCGGTCAAGAACGAGGTCGGGCGTCAGTTCAACTGCCCGCATTGCGGGGCGCCCGTCGAGATCACCCTGGCCAGCACCAAGACCCTGACCTGCCGCAGCTGCAACAGCCTGATCGACGTCTCGCAAGGCCTGGGCGGCGAGCTGCGCCACGCGTTGCAGGATGAGCCCGTGGCGCCCTTGATCGCCCTGGGCAGCCAGGGCCGGCTCGAAGGGGTCGACTGGCAGGTGGTGGGTTTTCAGCACCGCATGGGTCGCGAACCCGGCGATGACGAGCTCTTCGGCTGGGAGGAATACCTGCTCTACAACCGCCAGCGCGGCTTCAGCTTCCTGGTCGATGCCACCGATGGCTGGAGCCTGGTGCGCCCGATCACCGGCGCCCCCAAGCTCGATGCCGCCGGTCGCGTGGCCACCTACCTGGGCACCCGCTACGAGTTGCAGTACCGCTACGACGCCGAGACCAGCTACGCCTGTGGCGAGTTCTATTGGCCCGTGGCACGCGGCCAGAAGACCAGCAACCGCGACTTTGCCAGTGCCAAGGGCCTCTTGTCCGAGGAAAGCACCCCCAGCGAAATCACCTGGTCGGGCGGCAGCCGCCTCGATGCCGCCACGGTGGCCAAGGCCTTCAAGCTCGAAGCCCGGCAAGACCTGCTGCGCCGGGCCGACGTGGCGCCGGCGGGCAGCTTCCGGGCCCTGGGCTGGGGCACCATCCTGATCATCGCGGTGGTGCTGATCGTGTTGGTGCTGCTGCTCAGCCGTTGCTCCAGCTGCGACCCCGCGGTCGAGAACTGCAACAGCAGCGGCTACCGCAGCTCGGGCGGCTCCTACGGGGGTTATTCGGGCAGCGGCGGCAGCCACAAGTGATGATGAGGCACCGACTTGCTCAACCAACCACTCTTTTTCGGAGGTTTCCATGGGACTTGAATGGCTGCGCCCCGGCGCCGTGCTGGGCTCCATCGTGTTCGCCCTGGTGGGCGTGCTGGTGTTCTGGCTTAGCTTCGTCGTCATCGACAAGCTCACCCCCTACGATCTGTGGCGCGAACTGGTGGAAAAGCAGAACGTGGCCCTGGGCCTGGTGGTGGCGGCGATGTCGCTGGGGATCTGCCTCATCGTGGCCGCTGCCATCCATGGCTGAGCCTGTCACCTGCCTCTGTTTCGGTTTGCCGTCGGTCTGGCGGCTTGTTTTGATGACTGTGGATTGTTTTGAGCCAGCGACCTGATTCCTCCGACCCCCTGTTGCCCGCGGCGGTCGTCTCCGATGTGCCCTGGCGCCTGCCTGGGCGCCGTGGCGCGCGATCGCCCGATACCTCCCCTGGCCGTGGCGCCCCCCGACCGGTCGAGCTGGCCCTGCTGTGCAGCGTCTTCGTGGTGGCGGCCTGCGGGCTGCTGTACGAGCTGGCTGCCGGCACGCTGGCCTCCTACCTGCTCGGCGACTCGGTGTTGCAGTTCTCCACCGTGATCGGCGCCTACCTGTTCGCCATGGGTCTGGGCTCCTGGGCTTCGCGGCATTTCGAGCGCCAGTTGCCGGCGCACTTCCTGCGCATCGAGCTGCTGGTGGCCTTGCTGGGCGGCGGCATGCCGGCCCTGCTGTTCCTGTGCAGCGCCTTTGTGCCCGGGGCTTTCCGGCTGGTGCTGTACACCCTGGTGGGGTCCGTCGGCGTGCTGGTGGGGCTGGAGATCCCGCTGGTCATGCGCATCCTCAAACGCCACGTGCAACTCAAAGAGCTGGTCTCTCAGGTGCTCACCTTCGACTACCTGGGCGCCCTGGCGGTCTCGCTGGCCTTCCCCATCGTGCTGGTGCCTCACCTGGGCCTGGTGCGCACCGGGCTGGTGTTCGGTCTGCTCAACGCCGTTGTGGCGGTGTGGGCGCTTTGGCTGTTCCGGCACGAACTGCGTCGCCTGCGTGCCCATGTGCTGGCCTGTGCCGGCGTGCTGCTGACCCTGCTGGGCGCCCTGTTCGGCGCCGACGCCATCACCACCGTGGCCGAAGACCGTTTCTACCAGGACCGCGTCATCTACACCGCCACCAGCCCCTACCAGCGCATCGTCGTGACCAGCGGGGCGCAGGGACACCGGCTGTTCCTCAATGGCAACCTTCAGTTTGCCGAGCGTGACGAGTACCGCTACCACGAGGCCCTGGTGCACCCGGTCATGGCGGCCCAGGGCAACCCGCGCCGGGTGGCCGTGCTGGGTGGCGGTGACGGCATGGCCGTGCGTGAAATTCTCAAGTACCCCGGGGTGCAGCAGATCACCCTGGTGGAGCTCGACCCCGAGATGACACGCCTGTTCAGCACCCAGCCGGCCCTCAAACGGCTCAATGGCGGGGCCTTGTCCGATCCTCGGGTGCGCATCGTCAACGCCGATGCCTTCCAGTGGCTGCAGACCGAGGCCGACACCTTTGACGTCATCGTGGTCGACTTCCCCGATCCCACCAACTTCGCGCTCGGCAAGCTCTACAGCCAGTCGTTCTATGCCCTGCTGGACCAGCGCCTGTCGGCGAGCGGCTATGCCGTGGTGCAGACCACTTCGCCCCTGGTGGCGCGCCAGAGTTTCTGGACCGTGGTCCACACCATCGAGGCCGCTGGCCTGGGTGCTGCGCCCTACCATGCCAATGTGCCCAGCTTCGGTGAATGGGGCTTTGTGGTGGCTTCGCGCCGGCCCTGGCGTCAGCCGACGCGCCTGCCCGAGGGCCTGCGCTTCCTCAACCTGCAGACCCTGCCCCTGCTGTTCGATTTCCCGCAGGACATGGCGGCGGTGCCCACCGGCATCAATCGGCTGTCCAACCAGATCCTGGTGCGCACCTATGAGCAGGAATGGGGCAAGGTGGCCCATTGATGCGGCTTGACATGCGTCGGCGGGACTGGTTTGCCCTGGCCGCCACCGGTCTGGTGCTGCCCGGCTGCGGGCCGGCCCAGCCCGCGCTTCAAGGTGGATTCGACGGGGCGGCCTTTGAGCGCGGCCATCTGCTGCGCGACAACCCGCGCCGCTGGCCAGCCCCTGCGGTGTCGCGCCGGGTGGGGGTGCTGGTGGCGGGCGCGGGCATCGCCGGTCTGGCTGCGGCGCGCTCGCTGCGCCTGGGCGGGGTGGACGATCTGGCCATTTTGGAGCTCGACGAGCAGCCCGGCGGCAACAGCCGAGGCCGTGTGCTCGGCGGCCAGCCCTGCCCCACGGGCGCCCACTACCTGCCCCTGCCCGGCGACGACGCGCCCGAGGTGCAGGCCCTGCTCGAGGAACTGGGCCTGCGCCAACGCCAGGCAGGTCGCTGGGTGTATGACGAACAGGCCTTGTGCCACAGCCCCCAAGAGCGTCTTTACGTGGACGGCGCTTGGCAGGAGGGCCTGCTGCCGGCGCACGATCTCAGCGCCGTCACCCGGGCACAGTACCAGCGCTTCGCCGATCTGGTGGCTGGTCTGCAGCGCCAGGCCCGCTTTGCCATCCCGCTGGCCAGCCAGGCCCTGAAGCCCGTGCAACTGGCGCTCGACAGCCAGACGTTTGCGCAATGGCTGGCCCAGCAGGGCCTGGACGACCCGCGGCTGCGCTGGTATCTGGACTACTGCTGCCGTGACGACTACGGTGCCGGCCTGGCCGAGGTCTCGGCCTGGGCCGGCATCCACTACTTTGCCAGCCGGCATGGCTTTCACGCCCCTGGCAGCGACGAGGCCGCCGAAGCAGCAGACACCCCGGTACTCACCTGGCCGGAGGGCAATGGCTGGCTGGTCGACCGCTTGGCGGCGCCCTGGCAGGCCGATGCCCGCCATGGCCCGCTGTACCCGGGCCGGGTGGTGCTGCGCATCGAAGACCAGCGCCAGGGCGTGGCCGTGGATGTGTGGGATGTGGCCCGGCAGCGGGTCGAGCGCTGGCTGGCCGCGCATTGCATCGTGGCCTTGCCGGTGCATGTGGCCGCCCGGGTGGTGGTCACCGCGCCCGACTGGCTGCAGTCCACCGTCTTGCGCTGGCAGCATGCGGCCTGGGTGGTGGGCAACCTGCTGCTGGACCAACCCCTGGCTGACCGGCCCGGCGCGGCCCCGGCCTGGGACAACGTGATCTACGGCTCCAGTGGCCTGGGCTATGTGAACGCGGCCCATCAACGCCTGGACCCCCGCCCCGGCCCCACCGTGCTCACCTTCTACCGCGCGCTGGGGGCTGCCAAGCCTGCCCGCAAGGCCTTGCTGGAGCAGCCCTGGACCCATTGGCGCAGCCAGATGCTGGACGAGTTCCTGACCCCGCACCCAGATCTGCTGCGCCATGCCCGCGAGTTCTCGCTGAGCCGGCACGGGCATGCCATGGCCGTGCCGGTGCCCGGCGTCCTGGCCCACCTGTCCCGCCTGCCCCTGGCCACCGCGGCCCAGGCCGTGCCCGCGCTGCGCCAGCGCCGAGGGGGCAACGGGGTGCCCGCTGCCCTGGCCCAGGGCCGGGTCAGCTACGCCCACAGCGACTGGTCGGGCTATTCGGTGTTCGAAGAGGCTTTCACGCGGGGCCACGATGCCGGCTTGCTGGCGCTGCAGCAGTTGCGGGGCCGCACCCCCTCATGATTGGAGGTCGGTACGCCCTGCGCGGCCTGCAGGCCGCCGATCTGCCCGCCTTGATGGCCTTGCAGGCGCAGGCCTACGGGGCGGCCTTCGTCGAGCCTGCTGCCGTCATGGTTCAACGCCTGGCCGTGAGCCCGCAGACGGTGTGGGGTCTGTTCGATGCACCCGGGGCGATGGGGGCCTACCTGCTGGCCTACCGCAGTGTGCCGGGTGCCGTGGCCTCGCTGCACCAGCCTTTTGAACCCGCCCCCCGGCCCAGGGCCTTGTACCTGCACGACCTGGCTGTGCATCCGGAGGCCAAGGGCCAGGGCCTGGGACCACGTCTGGTGGCGACCGCGCTGGCGCTGGCCCGTGCTGAGGGGCTTGAAGGCCTGGGCCTGGTGGCGGTGCAGGGCTCGCAAGCCTTCTGGCAGCGCCAGGGTTTCGTACCAGGTCGGCTCGATGAGGCCTCGCAGGCCGGCCTGGCCGGCTATGGTGATGAGGCCACCTACCTCTGGCGACCGCTGCCCTAGGAGTCTGGGCGGCAGACGCC
>RXJO01000197.1 GCA_003987795.1 Curvibacter sp. | reverse complement strand
GCAGTAATCGAGCTTTTCTCCGCGCTCCTTGAGGGCACGGCAGACCACCACCGTGCCGTCGACCGAGGGGCCTTCCTCATCACTGGTGATCAGCAGCGCGAGCGACAGTTGGGGTTGGGGCACCGCGGCCAGGAACTCCTCGGTGGCCACCACGAAGGCGGCGATCGAGGTCTTCATATCGCTGGCCCCGCGCCCGAACAACTTGCCGTCTCGGTGGGTGGGTGTGAACGGGTCGCTTTTCCATTGCTCCAGAGGGCCCGTGGGCACCACATCGGTGTGACCGGCGAAGACCAGCGTCGGGGCCTCGGGGGTGGCGCCGGGTCGCTTGGCCCACAGGTTGGTTACCCGGAAGTTGTCCGGGCCGCTGACCAGGGTTTCGCAGACAAAGCCCAGCGCCTCCAGGCGCTCGCGCAGCAGGGACTGGCAGCCAGCGTCGTCAGGGGTGACAGAGGGGCGCGAGATCAGTTGTTCGGTCAGGTGCAGGGTTCGGGACATCAGTGTTTCACGTCAAGGACGATTTCTGTGAATGAGGGTTCGTCCTCGGGCTCGGCCCGGGACTTGGCGGCCTCGGCCGCCGCCTTGCCGGACTGGTCAAAGTCGTTCTGCAGGCGCCACATGAGGTTGGTGGGCGAGTCGGCATGGGCCATGCCTTCCTTGCGGTCGATCATGCCCTCGTGGATCAGGCGCGCGATGTCTTCTTCGAAGGTCTGCGAGCCCTCGGCCATGGATTTCTCCATGGCCTCCTGGATGCCGTTGAAGTCGCCTTTTTCGATCAGGTCGGCGATCAGCTTGGTGTTGCGAAGCACTTCGCAGGCCGGAATGCGCCCGCCGTGGTTGCTGCGCAGCAGGCGCTGCGACATCACGGCCTTGAGCGCCGAGCTCAGATCGACCAGCAGCGTCTGGCGCACCTCGACCGGATAGAAGCTCAGGATGCGGTTCAGGGCCTGGTAGCTGTTGTTGGCGTGCATGGTGGCCAGCACCAGGTGGCCCGACTGGGCATAGGCCAGAGAGGCCGACATGGTTTCGCGGTCCCGGATTTCGCCGATCAGGATCACGTCAGGGGCCTGACGCAATGCGTTCTTGAGCGCCACCTGAAGCGACTGGGTGTCGGTGCCCACCTCACGCTGGTTGATGATCGACTTCTTGTTTCTGAACAGGAATTCGATCGGCTCTTCGATGGTCAGGATGTGGCCGGTGCTGTGCTCGTTGCGGTTGTCCAGCATCGAAGCCAGCGTCGTGCTCTTGCCCGAGCCCGTGGCGCCCACGACCAGCAGCAAGCCCCGCTTTTCCATGATGAGCTCGGTCAGGATGGTCGGCAGGTTCAGGGTTTCCAGCTTGGGGATCTCGTGGCTGATGTAGCGGATCACGGCCGCCACGCTGCCTCGCTGCCGCATGGCGCTGATGCGGAACCGGCCCACACCCTTGAGGGCATAGCCCACGTTGAGCTCGCCGGTCTCCTGCAGTTCTTCCATGTTGCTGGCCGGAAGGATCTCGGCCAGCAGGCTGCGCGGGGCATCAAAAGGCAGCAACTGGTTGTTGATGGGCACACAGGTGCCATTGATGCGGATCAGGGCCGGGGCGTTGGCCGACAGATAGACGTCGGAGGCGCCCTTTTCGCCCATCAACCGCAGGATGCGTTCCATCATGCTCATGTTGGCGCTCATGGACTGGCTTTCAAAGTGCAGGTGGCTTGACGGCCCCGGAAGCCTGGGATCAACGGCTGCGCGACTGGACGAAGTTGACGATGCGCAAGGCCGCCTCGACGCATTCGGCCGCATCGGCCACCAGCGCCATGCGGATGCGCTGGTTACCAGGATTGACCCCCCCGACCTCGCGAGCGAGGTAGCTGCCGGGCAGCACCGTCACATTGTATTGAGCCAGCAGCTCGCGTGCGAAGCTGGTGTCGGTCAGGCCCAGGGCCTCGGGCACCCGGGCCCAGAGGTAGAAACCGGCATCGGGCAGGGCCACATCGAGCACACCGGCCAGAATGGGCGTGACCTGGGCGAACTTCTTGCGGTACAGCACCCGGTTCTCGACCACATGGGTCTCGTCGCTCCAGGCCGCGACGCTGGCGGCCTGCACCACGGGGCTCATCGCACTGCCGTGGTAGGTGCGGTACAGCAGGAACTGCTTGAGGATGGCCGCATCGCCGGCCACGAAGCCGCTGCGAAGACCCGGGACGTTGCTGCGCTTGGACAGGCTGGTGAAGGCCACCAGGTTGCGGAAATCGTCGCGGCCCAGCTTCTTGGCGGCCTCCAGGCCCCCCAGGGGGGGCTCGTCTCGGAAGTAGATTTCGCTGTAGCACTCGTCCGAGGCGATGATGAAACCGTGGCGGTCGCTGAGTTCGAACAGCTTCTGCCACTCGCTCAAGGGCATGACTGCACCCGTCGGATTGCCGGGCGAGCACACGAACAGGAGCTGGGTGCGGGCCCAGGTGTCCGCTGGCACGCTGTCCCAGTCGACCGCGAAGTTGCGTGCCGGATCGCTGGGGGCGAAGTACGGATCAGCCCCGGCCAGCAGGGCGGCACCCTCGTAGATCTGATAGAACGGGTTGGGGCAGACCACGGCCGGCGTCGGCCAGCGCGGGTCGATCACGGTCTGTGCGAAGGCGAACAGCGCCTCGCGCGAGCCGTTCACCGGCAGGATCTGGGTGGCCGGATTCAGGTCGAGGTCGTAGCGCCGTTTGACCCAGGCGGCCATGGTCTCGCGCAGGCGGGGCTCACCGGCGGTGGCCGGGTAGCCGGCCAGACCTTCGAGGCTGCCGACCAGGGCGGTCTTGATGAACTCGGGCGTGGGATGCTTGGGCTCGCCGATGCCCAGGCTGATCGGGCTGTGGTAAGGGCTGGGCGTGACGCCGGCAAAAAGCTGCCGCAGGCGCTCGAAGGGATAGGGCTGCAGTTTGGAGAGCAGGGGGTTCATGGAACCACATTATCCCGGAGTGTCGGCAGCGCTTGCTCAAACCGGCGTGGAATTCGCCTCGCCGGGCGACCCGTTTGGACGCTGGCGCTGGGCCGTACCACCCGTGCGGGTGGCCTGAACGATCAACCGAGGGGCCGCCTTTTTGAGGAATGTGGGCACCTCGCCCTCGACGACCAGGGGCATGTTCATGGCTTGCGCTGTCGCCAGGAGAGCCTTCAGCAAGCCCTTGGCAATGCGGTCGTCGTTCGGGCGTTGAAGCAGACCCGGTGCCAGCAGCCATTCTTGCACCGGCCAACCCGAGAGTTCCAGGACCCCGGGGTAACCCAGTCCGACATCGTTCAGGCACAGGTGAAAGCACGCCTCTCTCAGCGCCTTCAGACGGCGCAGCGCCGGATCGGGGTCGGAGGCGACCCGGGCCAAGTCCTGGGTGTGCAGCACGAGTGCGGGTGCCGGCCCCTGGTAGGCGTGCCGGCGCAGGCAGTCCGTCAGCCAGGTCACGGCATGGTCCTGTGCCAGAAGAGGCGTCAACAGGGCCAGAGTCAGAGGACGGGCCGGCTCGGTGGAACGGAGCCTGCCTTGCCACCGTGCCAGCTCGGCGATCAAGGTCTCATCGAGCTCAAAGTTCAACTCGGCCCGTCGCGCCACCTGCAGCAGCGGGGAGAGCGGGCCAGCACTGGGCACCCAGCACAGCCCGGCCCAGTGGCCACAGCATTGGCCGCAGATGTCTGAGCGCTCTCGCACATCGAGGGTCAGCCATGGTTCAAGGCTTGCCAGCCCGATGGAGCGGCGTGTCAGCACGCGCCCCTGGGCTTTCCGTCCAAGCCCTGGGCCATACCAGCAAGGGCGGCCTGGGGCTTCGTGGCGGGCCTGGCGCAGGGCCAGGCTGGCCCGGCGCAGGCTCTGGCTCAGTGGGTCGTCCTCGTCGCTGGACAGGTGGGTGGCCGCCAGCAGCACTCGGATCGCGCTCAATGAGGCCGTTGGCTGCCCCGCATAGGCGGTCAGGCTCAGGTAGGCACGCTCGGCGCACGAATCCACTTCGGCACGGCTGACATGGGGCGGAAACAGGACGATGAATTCGCTACCGCCCAGGCGGAAGATGTTGGGCCTGGCTTCAGGCAGGGCGTGGATCAGGTGATGCGCCACCTGTTGGAGGCAGGCATCTCCGGCCTCGGGGCCTCGCAAGCCGTTGAGTTGCCCCAGACCGTCCAGCCGGATGGCCAGCAAATGCCAGATCAGGCCGGGCGTTGACAGCTCCTGGACCAGCCGGTCGAGCAAGGCTGCCCGGTTGGGCAATTGGGTCAGTGCATCGATGTACACCAAGCGATCGATGCGCTCTGCCGCCCAGCGTTTGGCCGTGATGTCCTGTTTGAGCTCGAACCAGTGGCTGATCTCGCCATCGGTGCGCCGGATCGGTCCGATCTCGATTTCTTCGATGGCCCGATGCCCGTCAGGTTTCAGCAGAGATTGCTCTCCCCGCCAGGTCTGGCCCTGGGCCATGGCCTGTCGGAGACTGGCGAACTGCTGCGGGCTCAGTCCTGGCGTGGAGACCAGGTCTGCGGGCAGGTTGCGGAACGAGGCCGAGTTCAACCCGGATCTCCCGATGAAAGCCCGGTTCACATACTCGATGCGCCGCTGCGCATCGGTGATGGCGATTGCGATCGGACATTGCTCGATGAGGCTGGCCAGCTTGTGCAGTTCTTCGTCATGGGCCCGCCAGGCTTGCCGTGTGGCCTGGGCCCGTTCGCGCTCGCGTTGATAGCTTTGACGGGAGAAAAGTGCGATGCACAGCGCAATGCCCATGTTGGTCAGGACGATCAGGTAAGGGGCGCTCTCGTGCTGGAATCGAAGCCCGGGCAGCCAGCCTCGGGTCTCCAGTTCGTGCAGGGCCAGCATGAAGCCGCTGTTGAGCAGGGCGATCATGACAGCGCTGCGCACGCCCAGCAGCCAGGCCGCGCTGGCCACCTGGATCGGCATGACCAGGATCAGTGGGCCATGGAGGCCGCCGTTGTGAAAGATGGCGTCCAGCGAGACCAGCCATTGTCCCCAGATCAGCAGGCTGGCGGCCGTGCGCACGCGTTGGCGCCAGAGCAGGGTGAGACACAGTGGAAGGATCAGCAGGACCACAAGCCGGTAGGGCGCCAAGGCTTCAAACAAGGGGCTGCCGTAGGCATAGCCCAGGGTCGCGGCGGAGGCTGCCAGCATGATGCTGATCACCCAGACCATGAGCCGGGTGTCGGAGCGGAGGTGCAGGGTTTCTGGGTCGGCGATCAAAGATGGGGCAGACATGGGCAGCCGAAAAAAATGCCCACTCTAGGTGGGCATCGTGCGGTGCGTTCAGGTATTTGGCTGCCGCTGAACAATTCATGGGCGGCGCCACGGTCGGGCAGCCCGCCGGGCTGAACTTCTGGAGCCGGCAGGCCCCAGGAGGAGGGGCGCTTCCTGCATCGCCTGGCGACCCGGGGCCTTCTCAAGCCTTCTGGAACAGCCGGATCACGCTCGAGAAATCGAGGGCGCCTTGTCCGCCCAGGCTGTGGGCGGCGTAGAGGCTGCGGGCCAGTCCGCCCAGCGGGGTGCTGGCCTTGACGGCCGTCGCGTTCTCTTGTGCCAAACCCAGGTCTTTCAGCATCAGATCGGTGCCGAAGCCACCCGCATAGCCCTTGGATGCGGGCGCGGTCTCCATAACGCCGGGCATGGGGTTGTACTTCTCGAGTGCCCAGTTGCCCCCCGAGCTGCGGCGCATGATTTCCGACAGCACCTTCGGGTCCAGGCCGTTGGCCACACCCAGCGCCAGGGCCTCGCTGGTGCCGATCATCAGGATGCCCAGCAGCATGTTGTTGCAGATCTTGGCCGTCTG
>RXJO01000289.1 GCA_003987795.1 Curvibacter sp. | reverse complement strand
GCAAGTCGCCGCCGCCTTGCTCGCGGTAGTCCATGTGGTCGGCGCCGGGGATGCGCCACAGGGCCTTGGGGTGGCTGGCCTGGTCGAACAGGGCCTGCTCGACCGCCACCGGGGTGTCGTGATCGCCCTCGGCCGCCACCAGGCGCAGCGGGCGCGGGGCGATCTGGTGGATGACCTGCGCGGGTTGCACCCGGTCGAGGTCGATGCCGGCCCACCAGAAATCCAGCTGCAGCAGCCAGGCGCTCATGGCCGAGCCGCTCTTGTGGCGCAACTCGTCGCGCAGCGATGACCACAGGCTGTGCAACACCACGGCCTTGATGCGCGGGTCGCTGGCCGCCACCATGCACACGGTGCTGGCCCCGATCGAGAAGCCTTCGGCCCCCAGGCGCCGCTGATCGGCGTCGGGTTGGGCACTGACCCAGTTCAGCGCGGCGATCAGGTCTTCCTGCTCAAGGTCGCCCCAGGTCTGGGTGTCGCCTTCGCTGTTGCCGCTGGCACGCGAGTCGTACAGCAGGGCGCCGATGCCGCGCTCTGCCAGGGCCTGGGCCTGGGCCAGGAACCACAGGCGGTTGCCTTGGCCGCCGTGCACGAAGATCACCACCGCGCCGGTGCGCGAGGGCTTGTACCAGCCCTGCAGCAGCAGGCCGTCGGCGGTGGCGAAGCTGATGGCGCGCACATCGCCTTGCAGGGCCTGCTGGGCCAGGGCGAAGTCGGCCGGCTGCACCGGCGTGCGCACGGGGTGGAGCATGGCGTGGGCCACCTGTCGGTGGTGCAGCAGCTTGGCACCCAGGGCCAGGGCCAGCAGCACGGCCAAGCCCCAAGGGGCGAGGGCTCGGAGGCGCCGTCCCCAGCCTCGGGTGAGGGTGCTGGGGCGAGGAGGAACATCAGAAGGGGGCTGGCGGGCCGCCTCGGGCTCGCTGGGTGGGTTCATGCGCGTTCTCGGTCGGGCAGGGGCACGCCGATGCCCGACGGGTGCCGCGCATCGATGCCTGTGCCCCGGATTCTGGGCCGCCTGTGTAACGCGTCTGTGTGCTGAAGGTGTCTGCCGCGTTCGGGTCGCGGCGGGCCCGAAGCCGGTCAGCGACCGCCGCGCCCCGGGCGCAAGGCGCGCCGGCAGGCACGGCGATAGCCGGCCAGGGTGTCGGCCGCCAGCGCATGCACGGTGCTGGCCGGCTGGCCGGCCAGCAGGCTCAGGCCTTCGCTGGCCTGGCGCATGGTGTAGACATGGAACTGCCCGGCCGCGACGGCGGCGACCAGATCGCTCGAGAGCATCAGCTGGCGCTGGTTGAGCGCCGGCAGCAGCACGCCTTGCTGGCCGGTCAGCCCGGCGCGGCGGCAGACCTGGAACCAGCCCTCGATCTTCTCGTTGAGGCCGCCCACAGGCAGCACTTCGCCATGCTGGTTCAGGGCGCCGGTGACGGCGATGTCCTGGCGCAGGCCCACACCCGACAGTGAGGACAGCAGCGCGAACAGCTCGGCACACGAGGCCGAATCGCCCTCGATGCCGTCGTACTCCTGCTCGAAGCCCAGCGAGGCCTGCAGGGCCAGCGGGGCCTGATCGCTGAACAGCGCATGCAGATAGCCTTGCAGGATCAGCACACCCTTGTCGTGGATGGGGCCCGACAGGCGCACCTCGCGTTCGATGTTGAGCACGCCCTGGTAGCCGGCCTGGGTGCGCGCGCTGATGCGCATGGGCACGCCGAAGCGGTGGTCGCCGGTGTCGATCTGGCTCATGGCGTTGAGCTGGCCCACGGCCAGGCCGGTGGTCGAGATCAGCCGCTCGCCTTCGCTGATGCCGTCGAGCACGCACTGCTCGAGGTAGTCGTGGCGCTGGCGCCGGGCCTGCAGGGCGGCGGCCACATCGGCCGCGCTCACCAGTGCGCCCTGGCGGTCGCGGCATTGCTGGGCGCTTTCGATCAGCACCATCTCGATCTGGCCCAGTTGGGCGCTGAGGTAGTGCTGGTCGTCGGCCTCGCGGTGGCTTTGTTCGAGCAGGGCGGCCACGCCGGCGGCCTCGAAGTGGGGCAGGCCCAGCTGGCGGCAGCGGCAGGCCACCCAGGCGGCCATGGCGCGGCGGTGCTCGTCGTTGGCGACAAAGCGGTCAGCGAAGTCGACCTTGACGCGGAAGCGGCGCGCCATCTCGGGGTCGGCCTCTTGCAGCTTGTAGTACTCGTCGGGCGAGCCGATCAGCACCAGGCGCACGTCCACCGGCACGGCGTCGGGCTGCAGGCTGGCCCCGGCCGGCGTGCCGGTGCCACCGGGCTCTTCGATCTGCAACTGGCGCGAGCGCAGGAAGCGGCGCAGCCGCTCCCACAGCGGCTCGTCATCGATCAGGTCGGCCAGGTGCAGCATCAGGTAGCCGCCATGCGCCTGCAGCAGGCCGCCGCAATGGATGGCGGTGTGGTCGGCGGGGCCGGCATCGTCGCCGCCGGGGTGTTCGATGCTGCCGAACAGGCTGCGCATCTGAGGGTTGTTGTCGAGCACCACCGGGGCGCCTTGTTGGTCGGCGTGGTCCACCACCAGGTTGAAGGCCAGGCAGTGCTGCCAGTGGGCCAGATCAGCCTTGCGGTCGGCTTCGTCTTCGTCTTCGTCTTCGGCGCGGGGCAGGAACAGGTCGATCTGGTTCAGCACCTCGGCGATGGCTGCCTGAACCCAGGTCTGCAGGCCCTGGCGCTCGGGCTCGGGCAGGCCGGCCAGGGCGGTGTCGAAGGCCTTTTGCAGCTGGGGCGTCAGGGTGCGGCGCTTGAGGGCTTCGAGGGCCTCGTCACGGGCGATCTCGCGCTGGCGCAACTGGGCCAGCACGCGGGCCATCTCGGCGCGCACCTCGTTTTCGGTGGCGGTGGCCAGGGCCTCGGCGGCGGCCTTGTCGGCCTCGCTCTGGGAGGCCTTGTCTTTGTCTTTGCCGTGGGGTTTGTCGGGCAGCACCAGCTTGAGCCGGTCGGATTCGCGCTGCAATTCGTAGCCATGGCGGGCGGCCAGGGCTTCGAGGTTTTTCAAGGCCTGGTGCTCTTCGCGCTCGAAGGCTTTCTCGATGCCGTCGGCTTCCAGCGTGACCTCGGCGGCCTCCAGATGGGCCGGGATGTCGATCGCCAGTTGCCGGGTGAGCTGCTGCAGGCCCTGGCGCAAGCTGCGACCGGTGCCGGGCGGCAAGCGCAGGGCCAGGGGGCGCTGCGGGGTTTCAAAGCGGTGCAGGTAGCCCAGATCGGGCGGCACCGGGCGCGCCTGGGCGGCTTGGTGCAGCGCCTGGCGCAACAGCGAGCTGCGGCCGCTGCCGACCTCGCCCAGCACGAACAGGTTGTAGTCGGGCGCCTCGATGTGCAGACCGAACTTGGTGGCCTGCCGGGCACGTTGTTGACCGATCCAGCCCGGGGCAGGGTCAAGCAGCTCGGCGGTGCTGGCAAAGCCCAGGCTGGCGGGGTCGATCTGGCGGCGCAGTTGGGAGGCCGTCAGGGCCGTCAGGGTGGGCAGGTCGGAGGAGGGGGCGGGCATTGACGAAAGAGAGGTGTCGGGGACCAGGAGGTCGGACAGCATAACGCTTGTCGCCCCGGCCCCGTTGGCGGGGGCCACTGGCGTGACTTGATCAGTTCTTGGCACCTGCCGCCAAGGCCCGATCGCGGCTGGCGTCCAGCACCTGCTGCGCCGGTGCCTGGGTGGGCCAGCCTTGCAGGTGCTGCTGGGCCAGAGCGCTGAGGGCCGTGATCCAGGTGGGGCTGTCGTTGAGGCAGGGGATGTAGTGGAAATCTCGGCCCCCCGCATGCAGGAAGGCCTCGCGAGCCTCCTGGCTGATTTCTTCGAGGGTTTCGAGGCAGTCGCTGGTGAAGCCCGGGCAGACCACGTCGACCCGCGCCGTGCCGGCCTTGGCCAGGGCGACCAGGGTGGGTTCGGTATAGGGCTCGAGCCACTTGGCCTTGCCGAAGCGCGACTGGAAGGTGATCTTGTAGCGGTCGGCGCGCAGCCCCAGGCGTTCGGCCAGCAGGCGGCCGGTCTTCAGGCATTCGCAGTGGTAGGGGTCGCCCAGGTGCAGGGTGCGCTCGGGCACGCCATGAAAGCTCATCACCAGCTGGTCGGGCTGGCCGTTTTCGCGCCAGTGGGCTTCGACCCGTTGGGCCAGGGCCTCGATGTAGCCGGGGTCGTCGTGGTAGCGGTTGATGAAGCGCAGCTCGGGCAGGTGGCGCTGGCGCAGGCCCCAGTGGGCCACATCGTCGAACACGCTGGCGGTGGTGGTGCCCGAGTACTGCGGGTAGGCCGGCAGGATCAGCACGCGGGTCACGCCGTCGGCCTTCAGGGCGTCGAGCTGGCTGGCGATCGAGGGCTGGCCGTAGCGCATGGCGTAGCGCACCTGCACCTGATGGCCGGCCTCGCCCAGCCAGCCTTGCAGCAGCTTGGCCTGTTTCTCGGTCCAGGCCTTGAGGGGCGAGCCCTCGGGTGTCCAGACGGTGGCGTACTTGGCGGCCGATTTGGCGGGGCGCACGCGCAGGATGATGCCGTGCAGGATGGGCTTCCAGAGCAGGGCGGGGATCTCGACCACGCGGTGATCACTGAGGAACTGGGCCAGGTAGCGCCGCAGGGCCGGGGCGGTGGGGGCCTCGGGCGTGCCCAGATTGCACAGCAGGATGGCGGTGCGGGCGGTCTGACCGTGGCGGTAGGCGGGCTCGGTGGCGAACTTGGACGGCATGGGCAGGTGGGGGCAGAGGTTTTGAGGGATGCAGTATTCTCGACCACCTATGCTCGATCACGCCCGAATCAAGGCCATTACCCTCGACCTGGACGACACTTTGTGGCCCATCTGGCCCACCATCGCCCGGGCCGAGTCGGTGCTGGCCGACTGGCTGCAGCGCCATGCGCCGGCCACCGCCGCCCTGTTTGCCACCCCGGGGGCCTTGCGCGAGATCCGCAACCGCATGACCACCCTGCGCCCCGACCTGGCCAGCGACCTGAGTGCCCTGCGCCGCGAGTCGATCCGCCTGGCCCTGGGCCAGGCCGGCGACGACCCCACCCTGGCCGAGCCGGCTTTCGAGGCCTTCTTTGCCGAGCGTCAGCGGGTGGATCTGTTTGACGATGTGCACGAGTGCCTGGGGCGGTTGGCCGAGCGTTACCCGCTGGTGGCCCTGTCCAACGGCAATGCCGATGTGCAGCGTGTGGGCTTGGGCGCGTATTTCAGCGCCAGCCTGAGCGCACAGCAGTTCGGCGTGCCCAAGCCCGATCCGCGCATCTTCGAGGCCGCCGCCGCTGCGGTCGCGGTGGCCCCGGCCGAGGTGCTGCACGTGGGCGATGATGTGGACACCGATGTGATGGGCGCCCTGAATTCAGGCCTGCAGGCGGTGTGGGTGAACCGCGAGGCCAAGGCCTGGCCCCATGCCAGCCCCGCGCCCTGGACCATCAGCAGCCTGCATGAGCTGTGCCGGCATCTGGTGGGGTGAATCCACTCAGTCCAGAGCCGCCACCACCGCCTGCGCGCTGAGCACCGCGCCTTCCAGCGTGGCCGGGTAGGGGCCCTCGACATAGTCGCCGCAGGCCGACAGGCCAGTGATCAGGCGCTGGGCGGGGCGCTGCAGGCCTGGGGTGCAGGCGAAGGTGGCGCGTTTTTCGATCACGGTGCCCAGGGCTTGCAGCCGGTCCAGGCCGAGCGGGGCCAGCGCCTGGCGGCCTTGGGCCAGCACCCGCTCGGTGAGGGCCTCGCGGCTCAGATCGGGGCTGGCGCTGAGCACGAAGGCCAGCTGACCTGCCGGGCCGCCGGGCTGGCCCCGGTCGAAAACGAACTGGGCCGGCGCCATGGGCCCGCCGCGCAGGGTCAGCATTGGCTGGGGCAGGCGCAGCGGCTTGGCCTCTTG
>RXJO01000290.1:1907-5833 GCA_003987795.1 Curvibacter sp. | reverse complement strand
ACGGCCAACGGATCGAGGCCGATTGCGTCGTCGCTGCCCTCGGCGCCCTGCGCAACACTGAGTGGCTGGCCGGTGCAGGCTTGGCGGTTTCGCCTAAAGGCGTCCGGGTGGACACCCACTGCCGCGTCCTCACCGCCACTCGGGCAGTTGTGCCGGATGTCTTCGCGGCCGGCGATATCGCTCACTGGCCGAGCGCCATCTACGGCAACCGCCTCCTCGCCGTCGAGCATTGGGGCAACGCGGTCGCTCAAGCGGAGACGGCAGCCCGGAACATGGTCGCCGGTGAAGCGGGACTAATCCCCTACGACCACCTGCCGGACTTCTGGTCGCAGCAGTTCGGCCTCAACATCAAGCTCGTTGGCCTGCCGACCGGGGCCAACCAATTCGCCGTCGTGCAGGGTTCGTTGCGGGATCGCCGGTTCATCGGCGTGTACGGCGCGCAGGGGCGAACTGTGGCCGCTGTCTCCGTAGACAGCGCCCGCTGGCTGCCCGCCTACCGGGCGGCGGTGGCGGAGGCGACGCCTTTCCCACCGATCGTCGGCGCTCTCGACCAAGCCGACATCCGGCCTCAACCGCTGGCCCGGGCCGTGTCCTGACCGCATCCCGCACCACCGTCCGACAGGAGCTCACCGTGAACGGCACGCTGTTCCAGCAGATCCTCGATCCGGCCAACCGCGCCGACCCGTACCCGCTCTACGCCGAGATGCGCCGGACGCCCGTGAGCCGCCAGGACGACGGCAGTTACGTCGTGAGCACTCACGCGGAACTCTACCGCCTCCTGCACGATCCGCGCATCAGCTCGGAGGATCTGCCCGATCCGCCTCTATTCCGCTGGACCGGGCATCCACTGAGCGATCTGTTCGTGCGCCCGGTCCGCAGCCGGATCACCGCGCGCCATCGTCCCTTCATCTTCCGCGATCCGCCAGACCACGACCTCCTGCGCCGGCAGGTCATGCGCGAGTTCGCACCTGCTCGCGTGCGGGCGATGCACCGTAAGGCGGAGCAGCTCACCCACGCCCTCCTCGACGGGCTGCGGGACCGGACCGACCTCGATCTGGTCGACGATTTCTCCTACCCCCTGCCAGTCACGGTGATCTGCGAGCTGCTCGGCGTCCCGCGCGAGGACGAGCCCCGGTTCCAAGGATGGGCGACTCAGCTCGCCACCGCCCTCGAACCGGACCGGCGTACGGACCGCGAGAACGCCGGCAGGACTGAGGAAGCGTTCACGGCGATCACCGACTACCTGCAGGGATTGATCAAAGAGAAGCGCCGGGCGCCGCAGGACGACCTGCTCTCCGGGCTCGCAGCCGAGCACGACGGCGAGCGGATGAACGACCACGACCTCGTGGCCACGGCCGTCCTCCTCCTGGTCGCGGGTCACGAGACGACCGTGAACTTGATTACCAACGGCGTCCTTACGCTGCTCCGCTTCCCCGAGCACCTGGAACGCCTGCGCCGAGAGCCGGAAGTCGCGCCGCGGCTGATCGAGGAGTTGCTGCGCTACGAGCCGCCCGTCCACTATCGCACGCGGCTGGCGCGCGCCGACATCGCGATCGGTGGAACCACGATCCCGGAAGGGGCGCCGGTGGTGCTCCTGCTCGCCTCCGGCAGCCGCGACCCGCTGCGCTTCGCTGATCCGGACCGCTTCGTTCCCGACCGCGCGAACAACCAGCACTTCGGGTTCGGCGGCAGCCTGCACTACTGCGTGGGCGCGCCGCTCGCGCGGATCGAGGCGGAGGTCGCACTCGTGGCATTGGCCCAGCGGCTGCAAGCGCCGCGGCTTCTCGCCGACCCACCGCCATACCGCCCCGGCGCCTCGCTGCGAGGCCCACGGCACTTGCTTTTGGCCATCGACGCCGTCACACCGAGCGCATCGGCGGAGCTCGCGGCATGAGTACGCTCGACGGGAGTTCTCACCGCGACGCCGGAAGGCCCTATCTTCGCTACACGCCGGATGTCGAGGTTCAACAACCCGATGAGGCGGCCCTGACGGCCGAAATCCTCGACGTCATGGCGCGCTCGAACCATGTGGCGTTCGAGCGGCATCGTCACGCGGTTCGCGACGCCCACGCGAAGAGCCACGGCATCCTCACGGGCGAGCTTGTCATATCTGACGGGCTGCCGGCATACCTGCAGCAGGGGATCTTCGCACGACCCGCCGTCTATCCCGTCGTCGTGCGCCTGTCCTCCGCGCCCGGCGACATCCACTCCGATACAATCCCGGCTCCGCGCGGCATGGCGATCAAGGTGCTCGGGGTCAAGGGCGAACGCCTTCTGCATGAGGATGCGGGAGGCAACCAAGACTTCCTGCTGGTCAACATCCCCGTACTCAGCTTCGGTACCATCCAGGCCTACAGGCAGCTCGTCGATCTCCTGGAAAAGAACGCCCGAAATCCAGCCTTCCTGCAGCGGGCGCTCGCCGGCGCCGCGCGCGGGATCGAGTCGGCGGCCGAAGCGATCGGTCTCACGCCCGGCGCGACCCTGCGCGGGTTGGCCCGGGACAACGCGCACCTGCTCGGCGAGACCTACCACTCCATGGCGGCGCTCCGCTTCGGCGACCACGTCGCCAAGATCAGCGCCGCGCCGTTGTCCGCGAACGTGAGGGCGCTGGCGGGCAAGGAAGTCGGCCCGGTCGACGATGGGACTATGCGCAATCTCGTAGTCGAGCACTTCCGGACGGCAGGGGCCGAGTATCAGCTGCGTGCCCAGCTCTGCACCGATCTCGCGGCGATGCCAGTCGAGGATGCGTCGGTGCTCTGGCCGGACGATCTCTCCCCGCATCAGCCGATTGCGACCCTGCGGTTCCCACCGCAGGATGCCTACTCTCCGACCCGGCGTGTCTACGGCGACGACGTGCTCTCGTTCAATCCTTGGCACGGCATCCAGGAGCACCGGCCACTCGGCTCGATCATGCGCGTGCGCATCGCCGCCTACGAACGGTCGAGCGCACGTCGACACATGCTGAACGCACAGCCACGCGTCGAGCCGACGTCGATCGAGCAGATACCTGACTGAAGGGATCTCGAACCCCAGACGCGACAGGAGCCACCGATGACCGACAGCCACGACGCCCCGCAGATCGACGAGACCCGTCTCCGGGCGATCCGCCGCCGGATCGAGGAGGTTGCGGGCGACGCGCCGCAGCTCGCCAAGCTTGCGCTCGAACAGATGATGACCAAGCACAATCCCGACTTGAAGGGCTCCGCGGGCTCGGCCGGGCGGATCGGTGCACAGTCCGGCAACGTCTCGGAGCTGACGGCGATCGCCAGGCTGAAGCCTGGAGGCGCCGAACGGCTGCGGCGCATCTTCGGCCTGGTCAACGGCAACTTCGACGGCGCGCAGAAGGTCGGCACACTCCACGACATGCGCTTCGCCTTCTTCGACGATGACACGCGCATCCTGTTCGCCACCACCTACGACGGCGACTGGGACACGTACATCAACGACTTCGCCACCAAGATCCCGGATCTGATGGATCTGCTGTTCCAGTCGGTTGAGGGCTGGCCGGGGATCAAGAGCCCGAAAGTCAAGGACTTCATCGCCGGACATCAGATCACCGCGGCCGGCTGGTTCGTGGCCAACCCACAGGTCACGGTCGTCGACGTGCGCCGGCTCCAGCGCTTGGAGCGCGCGTTCAACGAATTCCTGGACAAGGTGGGTTGAAGCATGTCGATCATCGAACGACTCGCATCGCGCTTCCGCAGAGACACCGTCTCGCTGGAGCTCGACGACATCCAGGCGCTGATCCTGCGCAGCCGTCCCGAGCCGTACGTCGGCATCCACGCCATGCTCCACTTCGACGACGCGGAGGGTGCGCGCGACCTGCTCGGACGCCTTGCTCCCCACATCGCGTCGGCCGACACGTGGACCGACGAACTCGATCACTGGATCGGCGTGGCCATAAGCTACGAAGGGTTGAAGGCCCT
>RXJO01000290.1:0-1857 GCA_003987795.1 Curvibacter sp. | reverse complement strand
GGCATGGCCGCACGCGCGCCGCAGCTGCGCGATCAGGGGCTCAACGCGCCGGAGAACTGGGACGCGGTGTTCACGCCCGGCCGGTGCCACCTCGCGCTGACCATCTATGCGGTCGACGATGCCGCCCTCGATAGAGCACTCGCGAGCGCCCGCGCGGAGCTCGACCGTGCTGTGGGGGTGACACTTCTCGGAGAGCACCGCTTCGGCGCGCCCGAGGGCGCGAAGAACCCGTTCGGCTTCCGAGACTCAATCTCGCAGCCAGCGATCGAGGGCAGCGGCGTCGCCCCGCTGCTCGGCGAGGCACGGCCGATCAAGGCTGGCGAGTTCATCCTAGGCTACCCGAGCGAGACCGGCGTGCCACTCGCGATGCCTGTGCCAGCCGTCTTGGGGCGGAACGGCACCTTTGTGGTGCTGCGCAAATACCAGAGCCGCGTCGGCTGCTTCAACGCCTTCCTGAAGGCCAACGGCGAGACGACGGAGGCGCGTGAGCGCCTCGCCGCCAAAATGTTCGGGCGCTGGCGCTCAGGCGCACCCCTTACCCTTGCGCCCGACACTGACGATCCCGAACTCGGCGCTGATCCGCGCCGCAACAACGACTTCGCCTACGCGGACGACCCGAGAGGGCGTCTCGTCCCGCTCGGCTGCCATATGCGCCGGCTCAACCCACGCTACGCCGAGCTGACACTGCTCACCGACGTCAATATCCACCGCATCATCCGCCGCTCCAGCACCTTCGGGCCTGTCTACTCCGAGGACGTGGTACCGGCGGACGATGCCAAGGGCGAGCGGGGCATCTTCTTCATCTTCGTCAGCGCGCGCGCTTACGATACGATCGAGTTCATGCAGCAGGAGTGGATCAACCGCGGCAACTTCATCGACCTCGGGGAGGAGCGAGATCCGGTCGTGGGGTTGCACGAGGGTGAGCAACGCTTCACGATCCCGCAGGCTCCGGCACGCAAGCGCATCGACGGCGTGCAAACCTTCAACGTCATGAAAGGTGGCGAGTACCTATTCATGCCGAGCCTCTCGGCGCTGAACTGGCTAGCCAAAGCCGGATGGCGCAATGCTTCCAAACACGACTGACATAATTGGTCCCAGTGCGGTATGTCGAAACTAAATCGGTCAGATAATGGGCCGAGAAGAATCATTCAATTTGAATCGAAATCCCCGAGTCTCATCTGTTGCAGCGAGCCGCGCGAACACAAACCTGTTGCGATGATCAGCCGATCGCAGGGAAGAATACCGACTGTCTCGCGAGCGGTGCTCGTCGTACTGCTATTTCGTAAGCTGCCCTTACGCGAATGGCCTATCGAGCCGGTAGCGTCCGCTTACGGGACGTCGGCAGGACCTTCTGAATGACCGGGACGGGCGCAAAGCGGAACGGCTGGTTCTTGGATGAACGCTGTCCGATATGGCCAGCACCATGGAGAAGGCGGCGTCGATGCCGAACGCGCTGACGGACGGCACGTAGAACAGAATCGTCAGGATGGCATACAGGGCGGCCCCGATGGATGCGGTTTCGGCCCTGAGGAGAGGCGTGCGCCGCCAATGCCCGTTGGTGGTCAAAGCCATGATGCGGACGAGGGCGACCGCTGCGATTAGGAAGGCTGAGCGCGCGACCGCATCGATGGGAGCCCTCGTAGTCGGTCAATCACCAGCACCACCTTCGGAGCGAAGATTCGATTTGGACGGCGAGGACGCCGAGGAGGCTGCGGCCCCAGCCCCGCAATACCAGCCGTGGACGTCGATGTAGCTTGCCGTCTGGTCCTTGATGTATATGAGGATCGAGGGGTCGCCGCCGTCGCTCCGGACCGAGGCGTTGAAGAACCCGACCCCGTCGAGGGTGAACGGCTTGGG
>RXJO01000135.1 GCA_003987795.1 Curvibacter sp. | reverse complement strand
GGTGTACATCTCGTCAAATTTCAGCATGGACCATCTCCTGCTTTCAGCATAGCAATTTCCGGGCCCAATCTGCACTTGTTTTGTGCACGGCACTGATCCAAATGGCAAATTTTTGGCTTCAAGGTGACAGAGGCCAGTGCCAGTAGCGGCGATCGAGCTCGCGTTGACAGGTCCAGCGATCGGGTTGCTCACTGGACCAATGCACGGCGCCACACTCGGGTGTGGAGACCCAGGCAATGCCCTGCGCGGCATAGCGGGCCATCACCCGGTCCGCGGGGTGACCGAAGCGGTTGCGGTAGCCGGCCTGGACCACCGCCAGGGACGGCCGGACGGCCTGCAGAAAGGTGTCGCTCGATGAGGTGCCACTGCCGTGGTGCGGCACCAACAGAAAGTCAGCCCGCAAGACCGCGCCCCGCGCCAGCAAGGCGCGCTCCTGTTCGAGTTCGATGTCGCCGCTCAGCAGGGCGCTGCGCCCCTGGGCGTCTTCGACGCGCAGCACGCAGCTCAGCGCATTGCTGCGCGCACCGGGAGCCACTTCTGCGGTCAGGGGATGCAGCACCTCGAAACGCACGCCATCCCACTGCCATCGCTCACCTGCCAGGCAAGGCCTGGCGAGGCGTTCAGGCACCACCTGCCGACCAGGCCAGGAG
This sequence comes from Curvibacter sp., assembly GCA_003987795.1. GTDB lineage: Bacteria > Pseudomonadota > Gammaproteobacteria > Burkholderiales > Burkholderiaceae_C > Curvibacter. The sequence continues at coordinate 5,221 of RXJO01000135.1, read as the reverse complement.
GCCCTCACATCGGCCCGGGGGAAGGCCTGCAGCACCGAGGCCGCACCGCCTGTGTGATCGGTGTCGCGATGACTGAGCACCAGCGTGTCCAGATTCGCCCCCTGGGCCCTGAGCAGAGGCACCAGCACCCGTTCGCCCGCGTCGCTGCCGGGTGAGTAGCGCGGCCCGGCGTCGTACAAAAGCCCATGCGTGGCCGTGCGCAGCCACACGGCTGCGCCCTGGCCCACGTCGACCGCCAGCAATTCGAAGCGTCCCGGCGCCGGCCCAGGTACTTGCCACATCAGCACCGGCACCATGAGCGGCAGCCCCAGGCCACGCCAAGCCCGCGGCCAGGGTCCGACACACAACACGCCCCCCAGCCCCCCAGCGACGGCAGCCCAGACCGGTGCCACCGCCGTCGACCAGGTGGCCCCAGGCCAATCGGCCAGCCATTGCAGCCCCCACATCAGACCCTGCAGGGCCGATTGGGCCAGCCACCACAGGGGCGGCAGCACGCAACCCAGCAAGGCCAGCGGCGTGACCACCGCAGTCACCCAGGGCACCGCCACCAGATTGGCCAGCAGCCCGACCAGCGACACCTGGCCGAACAGCAGAAGACTCAAGGGCGCCAGCGCCAGCCCCAGCACCCACTGCTCTCGCACCAGGCTGCAGGCCGCATCCAAGATCGTCAGAGCCCAGCGGCCCCATGCATGGGCCCGCACAGTGGCCTGGACACGGCCCAGCCCGCCTGCTGGCAACGCGAGAGATGTCTGCCCGGACGCCGCATGAGCCGCTGCGGCAGCGCCCCCAGCCGGGGTGACGACGCCACCGGCATCGGTGGCAAACAACAGCGCCACGGCCACGAAACTCAGCCAGAAGCCCGGCTGCAGACAGGCCCACGGATCCAGCAGCAGAACCAAGGCCACCATCACCGACCAAAGGCTGGTCCAGGGCCAGCGCCGCCCGCCCGACTGCAGGATGCAGACCAGCGCCAACATGCCCACGGTACGCTGAGCCGGAATGCCCCAGCCGCAGAAGGCCGAATAGAACAGTGCCACTGACAGCCCTGCCCAACGCCCCAGCAGCGGCGCCGGGCACCAGAGACAGGCCCGCCCCAGGAGGCCCGGCCAACGAGCCGTCTGCCGCCACAGCCCACTCAAGCACCTCGCCGTCAGCCACGCCAGCAGGGTGATGTGCAGACCTGAAATGCTCATCAGGTGCGCCACGCCGGTCTGACGGAAAAGCACCCAGTCCTCGCGGTGGAAAAGAACAAATAAGTCTTACTCCCGAACAATAGGTCCTACTTCAGCGACTCTTCAACAATAGGTCCTACGCCAAAGCATAGAAACCCTGCTGCAGTCCAAAGACAAAAGGTCCTACTCTCGACGGAAGCGACAAGCACCACATCCTTCCGGGCATCAGTTTGGGGACGCGTTTACTTGAGCCTTGTCCCAAAAGACGGCGCAGCTTGGAAGGAAACCACACTTTTCTGCCCGTTTCGACAATAGCTACTACGCTCAACCTCGACCTTGAACAAATGGTGCTACTCCACACTGCTTCACGCTGTTCAAACCCGAGACATGTCCTCTGCCTGTAAGCCGTGTAGCACTCGACAGAGTGCCGGTTGAGCCCCTCACCTTGTACGGGCTGTACGAACTAACAGCACACAGCTATGATGCTATCCAAGGCGTCTGGGCCGAACCTGTTCCCGGGTTAAAGCAGATAACAGACTTCTAGTGACCTAACGGACTGCAATCCGGGTCGATGCGTAATCGGGAACCTTCGACCAAGTAGATTGGAGTGCCGTATGGCTGCTACACCCTTGTGCGAGGCTCCGCTCGGAGCATTGAAGAAGTCGCTTCGCGACGAATTTCCGGACGTTAAGTCCTCCCATCTAACTGAAGCCATGGCACACAGCCTGGGGTTTCAGACGTATGCGTCGCTACGTGCAGAGATGGTTGGCCCAGAATTCGACCGCCCGTTCCACCTTCTCAACTCCAGGCTGTTCGTCGAACGACTGGTTCAGTTGGGGTATGACGACGACCCAGAGTTCGAGTTTGAGATGACCATCCATGGCCGAAAGGACTTGCAGGGCGTCGTCTCCACAGTTCCCACCTCGGCCTATGAGATTGAGTACAAATCCCCCAGAGACCGTGCTTGGCGGAATCTGATGGTTTGTGCGGTGAATGCAGCTCTGCTGCAGAAGCTCTTCACCCTACGGGCCGGGGACGACCGATTTGATGACACGCTACGCCGTGGGCATCTCTTTGACTTCGTGCTCCCCAATGGTCTTGCTGCACGCGGCTCCGTCGCCACGGCTGGGTTTGATGAGCTTGCAGTACACGCGGCAGTCAATCCGAAAGGCGATGCGGTTCGACATTTCAGCTCGAAGTTCGACGCGGGAGATGCGTTCGGCACTACATGGCTTGAGCGCCGAAACGGAGCGTGGATTCAGTCGACATCGTCGTTTCACTGTCGGCGCAGTCTTCTGAGCCAACTGGCTGAACTGAATGTTCAGCCAATGGGGTTCGGTGACCGCGGACGAGTCATCATGTGACGACTGGGATGGGCCGGCAAGTACTTTGCCGATGCGATTTGCCAAGCCAGACCAGACAATCACCAGGGGCTACGGCCCCTCGCCCGCCCCCAAAGGACTCTCGCTACTTGCTGGCAGACCGTGCAGCAGGAAGTTCCGCCTCCCTTGCCGCGATAGCCTCTCGAAGTAGCTCGGGTTGTTTCATCAACTTCTCCGCCTCCAACAACAACGTAGACGGCGGGATGTCCAACGCTCCGCATAGCCGTACCAAGGTCACCAAATTCGGGCTGGTTGCGCCGTACTCGATACGTTGCATTGTCAACCGCCCCATCCCCGACTTGTAGGCAAGCTCCTCCTGGACGAAGTTCGCCTGCTTTCTTGCTTTGCGCAGGACGAGCCCCACAGCAACCGCCCACTCTGCCTCCTGCTCGGTCAAATCTTTCCTCATGACCAGCAGTGTTGAGCACATGCCACTTTTAAGGAACTTCATAAAAGAAATCTCTTTTATGAAGCACATAAAATGAAGCATCCTTTATGATGCATCCACTTTAAGTCTACGCCTTCTCTCCAGGGCTACAGCCGGTCTACATCGGCGCCCCAAGGACGAAGGCTTCATCACAGTTCCATGGACAGCTTCATACGCACACACAGTGGGGCGCAGGTTCTGCCCCCTGCCTGGAAGAAAGAACGCGGCCGGAAGGCCTGGCGATTCGCCCAGTTTTCCTCACGGACATTCTTCCTCCTTGAAGCATGCGTTGACCAACGCAAAGACATCGAAATCGTTCAGTTCCTGACGACCGATGTTGCAGAGGCCTATAGGCTCGAAAAGAGCTTGCCCGAATGCCGCTGGTCCCGAGTACAGCTCTTCTTGCGATTTCGGGACTTGGCAAAGCAAGACCTCACCTACGAAGAACTGAGTGCTGCGTATCGGTCACGTGCCACCGGAGCTCACTGGTACCACCTCGCTTCCGGCCACCTAATAGCTGAATCCGGCGTCACGACCCACGAGTTACGGAATCTGGAACGAGACTTTGACTTGGTCTATGAGCGCCGTGGGGCCAAGTCAGAACTGCACTCCCTCCCATGCTAACGACCATCCAGCTGGCCTCGGACCTTCATATCGGGGAGTATCTGGCGGAGGGCTTGGAAATCCCGTTTCGGGTCCATCCTCAGGCGAACCTGCTCATCCTCGCCGGTGATATCGACATCGGTCTCCAAGGAATGGACTTCGCACGCACTTTGGACGTGCCAACGTTGTATGTACCAGGCGTTCTCGAACACGCGGGACTTGAGCCGGAAGTGGCCGCACCACTGATGAAGCTGGACTCCTCGCGCACAAAGGTCCGGGTCTTACAGAATGATGCTGTAGTCATCAACGGCATCCGGTTTCTGGGAACGACGCTGTGGCCAAATTTTGGCCCCCCCAGCCTTCTCAAGGGGCCTGAGTCAGTCGGCATAGCAGTTGCCATGACAGGCTACGGTACCCTCCAAGACGGCGGCAAAACAATGACGTACAGCGGGCTATGGGCGCGTCATCAAGCCGCCGTAGCCTGGCTAAGCCAGCGCCTTGCGGAACCGTTCGATGGTCCCACGGTGGTGATTTCCCACCACATCCCGCACCCGAAATCCATTCCACGGCAGGGAGCCGGCGACCCCTTCGCGGCCCCCTGCCAGACCAGACTGACGGCACTCATGACGTTCGTCGACTACTGGTTCCATGGAAATGTGCACGTAGCCTGCGACTACCGCATCCGCGACTGCCGGGTCATCTGCAACCCTGTAGGAGCACCAGCCGACCATCGCTATCCATACTCGGTTGCTCAAGACTCCAACCGCTATGACCCCGAATTGCTCACTCGGATTTCCAGCGCATGACTGAAACCATGCCTGGCTCACCTCACGAAAGCCTGAGGCCCCTCGCCAAACACCTCGAGACCAGCCCTCGCTTCACGCTAAAAGGAGTAGTGCAAACAGTGACGTCTCAGTTGCTGGCCAATGCCACGAATGCCTCTAACGCTCGCATATCACCTCCGTTGAGGTGGCGTGTCCCATCGCTTGCCAAAGGTCCGACATGACGACGCAACGCCTGCGGATTCTGTATCTCGATTTTGATGGAGTACTACACCCCGCGGACGTGTGGTTCGTTCCAGAGCAAGGCTTTCGGTTGGGAGCCGGATACGACGGCCGCCACGCTCTTTTTGAGCACGCCAATCTCCTCGCTGCCCTGCTGAGACCGTACGATGACGTCCGCATTGTTCTATCTACTTCTTGGGTCCCTACTATCGGTCTGGCAGCGGCCACCGCGTGGCTACCGAAAGAGCTCGCGAGCCGAGTAGTGGGCGCTACATTTTCCCCCCTTCTACACGGACCGCAGTTCGGCTCTGTGGCGCGCGGCTATCAAATACTGGACCACACGAGGCGCAATGGAGTGCCGGATTGGGTAGCGCTAGATGATGACGCGAGGGGCTGGCCGGGTGGAGGGCGTAGGCGCCTCATAAAAACAGATACGGTGCGAGGGCTTAATGACCCCGCACCTCAGACCAAGCTCATCGACTGGCTTTCGAAAGAATTGCAATAGCATTTGTTGCCTGCGCTATAGCTTGGCCGTAGGCCCGCCCCCGATGGCCACCCAAATTCCCCCATGTATGGCCACCTCAAACTCCCCCACCTGAACTGATCGGGCACAGGGGGTAACGCTGGCGTCGC
>RXJO01000223.1 GCA_003987795.1 Curvibacter sp. | reverse complement strand
GCCCTGCTGCGCCAGGGCGCTGCGGGTGCCCAGGGCATTTTCGACGTCGCCCAGGGCCGAATACAGCGTCTGGCGGAAACTGACGGCCGCCGATTCGTACTGGGTGCGGGCGATGGCATTGTTGAGCTTCAGGGTGTTGATCTGCAGAAACGGCAGACTCACACCAGCCCCCAACAGGGCATAGGGATTGGACAACACCTGGCCCAGGGCCAGGCTGCTGCCTCCGAGGGCTCCAGTGAGGCTGAGTGCGGGGTAGTAGCTGGCCGCCGTGGCGTCGGCACTGGCCAGGGTCTCGCGCAGGCGCAGCTCGGCGGCCCGCAGATCGGGCCGCCGGGCCAGCAACTGGGCCGGCAGACCGGCTGCCACCTCAGGCATGGCCTTCAGCGGCAGGCGCTGCGGCTCGGCCTCCAGCCAGGGCCGCAAAGCAGCCTCGCCCGGCGCCACATCGAACAGCAGGGCCAAGGTGGTGCGGGCGCCCAGGCGTTGCTGCTGCAGATCGGCCAGGGTGGCCCGCTGGCTCAGCACGGTGCGTTCCGCCTCGCTCGCCTCCAGGGCCGAGACGGCACCGGCACGGTACTGGACCTGGACCAGATCACGGGTCTTCTCGGCATAGGCCACGCTCTGCTCGCCCGTGCTGATGCGCTGGTTCAGGTAGGCCAGCTGCCAATAGGCCTGCAGCACGCTGCCGATCAGGCTGAGACGGGTGGCCTGGCGGTCCTGCTCGGTGGCCAGCGATTCCCAGCGCGACACATCGCTCAGGCTGCCCAGGCGGTTCCACAGATCCACCTCGTAGCTGACAGAGACACTGGCGCCACTGCTGCGGGTGCTGGCCCCGCCCTCCAGCGGCTTCTGGCCCTGGGTGCTGACGCTGCCTGCGAGGCTTGGCCAGCGGTTGCGCTCGGCCAATTCCGCCTGCAAACGCGCCTTGCGGACCTTGAGCGCGGCCACGGCCAGGTCGTTGTTGCGGCTCAGGGCGGCCTCGACCAGATTGTTGAGCTGGGGGTCGCCAAAGGCGCTCCACCAAGCGTCAGGAATTTCGGCGGGTGCGGTCACCACCGGGCCTGGGTGCGACCAGGTGGCGGGCACGGCCACCTGCGGGGCCTGGTACGGGGTGCGCACCGAGCTGCAGGCCCCCAATGCCAGAGCCAAGGCCACAGCCAGCGGCAGCCCGGGTCGAGATCGGGTCGCTGCCCTGGGCTTTGAAATTGAAAGGTCCATCATGTGTTCATTGCGTTGCAGCGCCTGGCATCCAGGGGTTTCCATCACCGTCAATCCCGGGCCAAGGCCTCGACAGGGTTGAGCCGGGCCGCGCTGCGCGCCGGCAAGAAGCCGAAGACCACCCCGATGAGGGTGGAGCACAGAAAAGCCGCCGCCATGGCCGTGGTGGAGAAAGCCAGCGTGAAGTTGTTGCTGAAGTGCTTGAAGAGGGCCCCAAAGCCCAGAGCCAGTGAGATGCCCAGCACGCCACCGAGCAGGCAGACCAGCACCGCCTCGATCAGGAACTGCTGCTGGATGTCGCTTTGCCGCGCGCCCACCGCCATGCGCACGCCGATTTCGCCGGTGCGCTCGGTGACGCTGACCAGCATGATGTTCATCACGCCAATGCCCCCGACCACCAGCGAGATGACGGCGATCGAGGACACCAGCAGCGTGAGCGTGCGGGTGGTGCTTTCGATGGTCTGGCGGATGCTGTCTGTATTGAGCACATAGAAATCCACCCGCCCATGGCGGCGCTCCATCAACTGGTTGATGCCCTGCTCGGCCGCGGCCATCGAGGTACGGTCATCCACCCGCACCGTGATGCTGCGCAGATAGCCCTGGCCGATCAGGCGGCGCATGGCGGTGGTGTAGGGCACGAACACGTTGAGGGTTTCCATGTTGGGGCCGAAGCCCCCATCTTTCTTGGCCGTGACACCCACCACATAGACCGGCATGCTGCCCAGCAGCAGCACCTGGCCCACCGGGTTGGTGTTGGGAAACAGCTTCTTGCGGGCGTTTTCATCGATCACCGCGACCTGGGCGTAGGCTTGCACCGCCGCATCGCTGAAGGGCGTGCCTGCGGCCATCTGAAGGCCCTTGACGCGGAAATACTGCTCGCCCACGCCCGTGACCTGCACCGAAGCATCGATGTTGGCGTAACGCGCCGTGACAGAAGCCTGCACATTGGGCGTGACGCTGTCGACGTAGCTTTGTTCCTTGAGTGCGTCGGCATCGGCCGGGCTCAAGGTCTGGATGCGGGCGGCGCGCGGATCGCCGAAGCCGGTGCCCGAATAGACGTCGATGGTGTTGGTGCCGATCGAGCTGATGTTGGCCAGCACCTTCTGGCGCGAGCCCTCGCCCAGGGCCACCACCGACACCACAGAAGCGATGCCGATGATGATGCCCAGCATGGTCAGCAAAGTGCGCAAGCGGTGGGCATTCATGGCCAGCAAGGCCATTCGGAAGGCCTCGCCCAGGCGATCGGCCCAGCGGCTCAGGGCGGTCCAGGCCCCAGCCTGGCCGGACACCTTGGGGCTTAGCATCGCCGCGTCGCCGGCGGCCGCCTCTGCTAGAGGGTGGATCGGAATGTTGCTGCGATCTGAAACCACCTCGCCATCGCGAAGCTCGACGATGCGCTGTGCATGGCTGGCCACCTGCATGTCGTGCGTGACCAGGATGATGGTGTGGCCCAGCGCATGCAACTCGGCCAGGATCTTCATCACCTCGGCGCCCGACTGGGTGTCCAGTGCGCCGGTGGGTTCGTCGGCCAGGATGACACTGCCGCCATTCATCAGGGCACGGGCGATCGACACGCGTTGCTGCTGGCCGCCGGACAACTTGCCCGGCACATGCGAGGTCCGCCCCGCCAGCCCCAGCCGCTCAAGCAAAGCCTGGGCGCGGGCACGACGCTCACGCGCCCCCGAGCCCGCATAGATGGCCGGTACCTCCACATTGCCGGCGGCCGTCAGGTCGCCCAGCAGGTGGTAACGCTGAAAGATGAAGCCGAAATGCTCGCGGCGCAGCGCGGCCAGTTCATCGGCCTGCAGGCTGCCGACCTCGCGGCCCTGGATCCGGTAACTGCCACGGCTGGGCTGGTCCAGGCAGCCGATCAGGTTCATCAGGGTGGACTTGCCCGAGCCCGACTGGCCCACAATGGCGATCATCTCGCCCGCGGCCACCTCGAGCCGAATGTCTTTCAGCACGGCCAGCGGGCTGTCACCCACCTGGAACTCGCGCCACACGCCCTGCAGCGACAGCAGCGGCTGCGCCGGAGCCGCACCGCCCGGTATCGGGTGCGCACTCATGTCAGAACCCACCCGGCGGCGGGCGCATGCTGCGTTGCTCGCCGTTGGCCGAAGGCGCGCCGGCCGCATTGCCCAGGACAACTTTCTCGCCCTCTTTCAGGCCGTCGAGGACTTCCACCGTCACGTTGTTGTTGATGCCCACGTGCACGGTGCGCGACTGCAGCTGCCCGTCGCCACCCAGCACCTGAACACGGTAGTTGCCGTCACGCTGGCGGGCGCTGAGCGCCCCCACGGGCACGGTCAGCGCGTTCTTGGCCTGGCCGCGCACGATGTAGACCATGGCAGTCATCGAGATGCGCAGCTTGTTGTCGGGGTTGGGCACGTCGAACAGGCCGTTGTAGTAGATGGCCGTGGCACTGCTGGTGGAGGTCGAACTGGTGCTGCTGGATGCGCTGCTGGTGGTGGAGGTGCTGATGCTGTCGGTGGCCGGCTCGATGGTGCGCAGGGTGGCGTCATAGCGTTTCTGCGGCTCGCCCAGGATGGTGAAGTACACCCGCTGCCCTGGCTTGACCGAGGTGACGTCGGCCTCGGAGATCGAGGCCTTGATGGTCATGGTGTCGACCTTGGCCACGATGATGATGGTGGGGGTGGACTGATTGGCGTTGACGGTGGTGCCCTCCTCCGTCACCAGAGCCACCACCTGTCCGTCGATGGGCGACACGATGCGGGTATAGCCCAGATTGACACGGGCCGTGTCCACTGCGACCTTGGCCTGGTCCACCTGGGCTCGCAAAGACTCCACGCTGGCCCGGCTGGTCTTCTCGGTGGCCAGCGCAGCCTCCAGGTCGGCCTGCGAGCTGGCCTCCGAGGCCCGCATCTGCTGTTGTCGCTTCAAGGCCAGCTCGGCCTGGGTCAAGGTGGCCTCGGCCGAGCGCAACTGAGCCTGCACATTGGCCAGCGCGGCCTCGTTGTTGCGCAAGGTGTTCTGTTGGGTCAGCGAGTCGATCTCAGCCACGAGATCCCCCTTGCGGACGGTGTCGCCCAAGGCCACCTTGAGCGATTTGACCTGCCCTGAGACCTGCGCACCCACACTGACCTGCTTGAAGGCCTTGAGGGTGCCATTGGCGAGCACAGTGTCTTCGATGTCGGCGCGTGTGACCGGGGCCGTGATGTAGGCAGGAGCAGGCGGGGGTGCGAAGAGGGTCTTCTTGCCCAGCAACAGGGCGAGCACCACGATCCCGACCGCGATCCCGGGACGGATCAGGCGTTTGAAATCCATGTTCATGAAAAAACGGAGGCTAGCAAGAGACTCAGTGTGCCAGCCCTGCGTGACACCACGACCTGCGCTGCGTCACAAGAAGGTAAAGCAGATCTCCCCTGCCCTGCCCCCTGAGTGCCTGGTCACGATCACGCATGGGCCGCGAGGGAGATCGTGCAGAGGCGCCAGATCAATCGATCACAGCCCGAACAAGGCCCGGAGCGCCGTGTCTTCCAGGCCCTCGACTGCCACCCGCTTGGTGCGGCCACTGCTGCCCATTTCAATGCTCACGGCCGACTTCGGGACGCCGCAGTGCTGGGCCACGAAGGCGATCAAGGCCTTGTTGGCCTCGCCATCGACGGGCGGTGCCTTGAGCTGGATCTTTGGCTTGCCGTCGTGGGTGCCCATCAGCTGGGTCTGCTTGGCGCCGGGTTGGCAGTAGAGAACGATCTTGGCCATGTTGAAATACGATCAGAGACAGGGACAACGGCCTCGAACGGCCCCCAGGATGGCAGGGATGATAGAACGCTGCCAGCGCGGTTTCAGTAAGATGGGGCGCGCCCGCACCACTTCACCCCACACGATCTGCTCTTGATGACCCCTGGCGCCAGTTTTCCGATCCGCACCGAATGCCCGCCCGGTGCCTGCGTCTGCAACCGTGAGGCCCTGCTTCAGAACCCCAACGGCGATCTGCGTGTGCTGCGCCTGACCCGCGAAGAGGAAAAGCGCCTGCTGCAGCGCCTTGAAAACCTGGGCAGCCTCAGCGACCTGCGCCGCATCGAGGAGCGTCTTGAGCAGCAACTCGGCATCCGCCTGACCATCAGCACCAGCCCCAACGAGGTGCGCACCCTGCGTGGCATCACCATCCTGGTCCACGAGCAAACAGGCCTGTGCAAAAAAACCCGTCAGGCCATTCCGGCCGCGATCAAGAAAAGCCTGGAACAGCGACCTGAGATCGCGTTCGAGTTGCTGGATGAGGGGGGCTTGTTCGGGGGGCTGTAAAAGGCAGCCGCCTTCCAAAAAGCCAACGCCCAAATACAGAAAGCCCGCAGGCATGCGGGCTTTCTGGTTTTCGGTCATCGGCTCAGCCGAATCGAATCCGCGGGATCACTCCCACTCGATCGTCGCCGGCGGCTTGGAGCTCACGTCGTAGGTGACCCGGTTGATGCCGCGCACCTCGTTGATGATGCGGCTGGAGACCTTCTTCAGCAGCGCGTAGGGCAGTTCAGCCCAGTCGGCGGTCATGAAATCGCTGGTCTGTACGGCGCGCAAGGCCACCACATAGTCGTAGGTGCGGCCATCGCCCATCACGCCCACGCTCTTGACCGGCAGGAAGACGGTGAAGGCCTGGCTGGTGAGGTCGTACCAGGTCTTGCCGGTGGC
>RXJO01000198.1 GCA_003987795.1 Curvibacter sp. | reverse complement strand
GGCGGCTGGTGACAAACTTGGTGGCATCGTCAAGCAAGCTGACCTGAGGGGCCGAACGCTGGCTGGTCTCGTCGCGCAGGTTGACCGTGATGGAGTAACCCTTGACCGGGTAGATGTTGATGCGGTCGCCCAGGCTGGCGGCGATCTGGCGGCTGGCAGTGCCGGCACAGACCACCACCCCGTCGAAGTCGTGCTGGGCCAGCCCCGAAGCGTCGCTCGCGGTGACACGGATGCCGCCGCCATGCACCTTGACACCCTGCACATCCTGACCGAACAAGGTGCGCACGCCGCGGCGCTCGGCCGCCCGGGCCAGCCCGTTGGTGAACTTGTGGATGTCGCCAGTCGAGTCGCTCTCGGTGTAGTAGCCCCCGTGGTATTGGCCAGCCAATGTGGGCTCGATGGCCTTCATTTCGGACGGCGTCACGGCGCGGCGAGGCAGACCGCCGCGCGCCAGCAACTCGGACACCCGGCCCGCATGGTCGAAGCCGGCCTTGTCGCGGTAGATGTGCAGGATGCCCTGCTTCTTGAGGTCGAAATCGATGCCTTCCTCTTCGGCCCAGGCAAACAGGTGCTCGCGGGCCGCCACGGCCAGCCTGGCCGTTTCGATGGTGTTGCGTTCGTAATGCGGCAGATGCGAGATGAACTCGGCAAACCACGAGATCTTGTGCCAGCTCGGCTTGGGGTTGACCAGCAGCGGCGCATCGTTGCGCAGCATCCACTTCAGGCCCTTGAGCAGGGTCGAGGGATGGTTCCAGACCTCGGCGTTCGAGGCCGACAGTTGGCCTCCGTTGGCGAACGAGGTCTCCATGGCGGCGTAGCGGTTCTTCTCGAACAGGGTGACCGAGAGGCCGCGGCGGGCCAGGGCGTAGGCGGTGGTGACACCGGTGATGCCGCCGCCGATGACTGCGATGGTTTTCATGGGAAAGGCTCCAGAACTCGTCATGAGGGTGGGGCCTGCACGCGACATTGCGTGGCAGGCGCCCCCTCTGTTCTGGACCTGAGAGATTCACCCGGACGGGCCTGACGACCGCGCGGGCTTGCTCCTTCGGTGCGCCGGACGACGAAAAAAACTTCCGGCAGCTCTTCAGAGTGTGTATCGCGTGCGAACCCGGTCCTTTTGCCTGAGAGTTTCCGGGGCGGTTGCTCCTTCGGCGCTGCGGCTCGACCACTGAGGGGTCGGCACAGTCTCTCCCGGGTTCACGAAATGGCGGGCGGTCTTCGCCACCCGACGGCACGCAGTGTAGAAGATGCATGGCCAATTGCAAACAAAAAGTTTTTTGCCACTTGAGGCGCCGGGCAGTCGCCGACACGACAAGGGCACGTGGACGGCTTTGCGAACATCCGCACACATTGGAGGGTTGCCAGGCCCGACGCCTGGAGGCCCCCGCAAAACCCAAGGAGACAAAGACAATGCAACAGCCCGGCCGCATGATGGACCGCCCCCTGCTGGTTTCGGCCATCCTGGAACACGGCACCGCCCAATACGGCGCCCAAGAGATCGTCTCACGCGAAACCGATGGCAGCCTGCACCGCTACACCTTCACCGACCTCGCCCGGCGCGCCCGGCAACTGGCCAAGGCACTGCAGGCCCTGGGCCTGAAGGCCGGCAGCACGGTCGGCTCGATCGCCTGGAACAACCACCGCCACCTGGAGGCCTATTACGCCGTCTCGGGCAGCGGCATGGTGATGCACACCTGCAACCCGCGGCTGCACCCCGAGCAATTGGCCTACATCATCAACCACGCCGACGACGAGGTGGTGCTTTTCGACACCAGCTTCGCACCCCTGGTGCAGGCTGTGGCAGCGCACTGCCCACGGGTGCGCCATTGGGTGGCCCTGTGCGAAGAGTCGGCCCTGCCCCAGCTGGCGTCCGGCCCCACCATCCAGGCGGTGGACCACCTGATCCAGGCCCAGGACGATCGCTTCGAATGGCCTGATCTCGATGAAAAGACCGGTGCCGCGCTGTGCTACACCTCGGGCACGACCGGCCACCCCAAGGGGGTGCTCTACTCTCACCGCGCCCTGTGCCTGAGCGCGCTCTCAGCCTGTCTGCCCGGCGTGCTGAGCCTGTGGGCCCAGGAGACCCTGCTGCCCGTGGTGCCGATGTTCCACATCAACGCCTGGTGCCTGCCCTACGCGGCCCTGATCTCGGGTGCCAAGCTGGTCCTGCCCGGCCCCCGCCTGGACCCGGCCAGCCTGTACGAGTTGATGGAATCCGAACGCGTGACCGTGAGCGCCGGGGTGCCCACCATCTGGATGGGGCTGATCCAGCACGTGGAGCAGCACCAGTTGCGCTTCAGCACCATGCGCCGCACCGGCGTCGGTGGCTCGGCCATGCCCAAGGCCCTGATCGCCAAGTTCAACGATGTGTACGGGGTAGACGTGCGCCATGGCTGGGGCATGACCGAGACCACCGCCATCGCCACCATGAGCAACCTGGGCCCCGACGACATGGCCCGCCCCGCCGAAGAGCGTCACGCCCTGGTGGGCAAGCAGGGCAAGTCGGTGTTCGGCATCGAGATCAAGGTGGTCGACGAGAACGGCCACACCCTGCCGCGCGATGGCGTGTCGCAAGGCGAGCTGATGGTGCGCGGTCAGTGGATCGTGGAGCGCTATCACAAGGCCGAACGCTCGGCGCTCGTCGATGGCTGGTTCCCCACCGGCGACATCGCCACCATCGACGCCCAGGGCGTGATGCAGATCCGCGACAGAACCAAGGACGTGATCAAGTCGGGCGGTGAATGGATCAGCTCGATCGACCTCGAAAACGCGGCCGTGGCCCACCCCGCCGTGGCGATGGCGGCGGTGATCGGCGTGAAGCACCCGCGCTGGGACGAGCGCCCCCTGATGTTCATCGTCCTCAAGCCCGGTCAAGAGCTGAGCAAGCAGCAGGTACTCGACTTCCTGGCCGAGCGGGTGGCCAAGTGGTGGCTGCCTGACGAGGTGCTGTTCATCGACAGCCTGCCGCTGGGCGGCACCGGCAAGGTGCAGAAAAATGAACTGCGCCAGCAGCACGGCGGCGTTTTCCAAGGCCAATGACGGCCCCATCCAAAAAGTACCCCAAGCCCACGGAGACAACATGCCCCAACTCACCTCCCTCCCCCTTCGCCGCCGCATCTGGCTGGCGGCCGCGCTGCTGGCTGCCGCCAGCCAGGCCGGTGCCGCCGAGACCGTGCGCATCGGCTTCATCGACCTGCTCTCGGGGCCATTCGCCCTGACCGGCCAGAGCTCGCTCAAGCAACTGCGCGAGGTTGTGCAGCAGCTCAATGCCAAGGCCGGCCCGAACGAGCCCAAGTTCGAGGTGGTCGACTTCGACAACAAGGGCTCGCCCCAGGAGAGCCTGAACGTGCTCAAGGCCGCCACCGACCGGGGCATCCGCTACATCACCCAGGGCGGCGGCTCGGGTGTGGCCCTGGCCCTGGTCGATGCGCTCAACAAGCTGGCCGAACGCGAGCCCGAGCGCGCCACGGTGTACCTGAACTACGCCGCCATGGACCCGCTGCTGACCAACGACAAATGCAGCTTCTGGCACTTCCGCTTCTACCCCTCCAGCGAGATGAAGATCGAGGCGCTGACCACCTACCTGCAAGGGCGCAAGGACGTGAAGAAGGTGTACCTGCTGAACCAGGACTACACCCACGGCCGGCAGGTCTCGAAGGCAGCGCGCGACTACCTGGCCCGCAAGCGGCCTGATGTGCAGATCGTCGGCGACGACTTCATCCCGATCGCCCAGACGCGCGACTTTGCGTCCTACGTGGCCAAGATCGCCGCGAGCGGCGCCGACACCGTGATCACCTCGAACTGGGGCAGCGACCTGACCTTGCTGTTCAAGTCCTCGCGCGACTACGGGCTCAACATCAATTACTTCACCCTCAACGCCAACAACCCCGGCACCCCCGCCCAACTGGGATCTTGGGGTGAAGGCAAGGTCGGCGTGGTGTGGAACTGGGTGCACAACGCCCCCACGCCCGAGCTGGAGAAGATCTACGTCGACTACAAGAAGAAGTACAACGACGAGTTCATCTTTGCCGCGCACTGGAACAGCATGAACATGCTGCGCGAGGCCATGCGCAAGGCGCAGTCCACCGATGCCAAGAAGGTGGCACTGGCGCTCGAGGGCATGAGCTACAAGAGCCCCATGGGCGAGGTGAAGATGCGCAAGACCGACCACCAACTGGAGGCCCCGCTCTACCTGGGCATCTGGGCAAAGCAGGGCAGCAAGGGCGTCAAGTACGACGCCGAGAACACCGGCTACGGCTTCCGCTCCGAAGTGGCCTGGGACTCGTACATCAGCGCCCAGCCCACCTCTTGCCAGATGAAGCGACCTGGCTGAGGCTCCGGGTCATGATGGGGCCGGTGGCGCCACCGCTGCCCCATCGATGCCATGGCGACGCAGGCTGTCGGCAACGAAGCCCGAGGCCTTCATCTCCTCGATGAAAGCCCGAAGCCAGGCCTGGGCTGCCGGGCGCCCCTTGGGAACGGCCATGGCCTGCTCGATCACCATGAAGCGGCCGGGCAGCAGGCGCAACGCCGGGGCGCCGGTCGCGGTCAGACGCGCCATGTCGGCCTGCAACTGCTGACGCACGCCGGCCGCCACCTCCATCCCCTCGGCCAGGAACTGATCGACCACGGCAGGCGAGGTCGGGGCCCGCACCAGCCGGGCCTGTTGCAGGGCCCGGCTCAGGTACAGGTCGTAGGCGCTGCCGCGCCCCACCACCACCCGATTGCCCGGGCGGTCGACCTGATCGTTGGCGATCAAGGGTGATTCGGAACGCACCAGGTAGGCGCCTTCGATGATCACGTAGGGAGGGGTGTAGTCCAGATCGGCCCCTCGCAGCGGGTCGATGGCCACAAAGCCCAGGTCCACCTGCCGTGCGCGCAGCGCCTCGACAGCACGGCCCGCCGCGTCCAACTCGACCCAATCCACCGGCAACTGCAGACGCCGCGCCACCTCCTGCGCCAGATCGACCGACACGCCCCGAGGGGCCCCCGGCCGTTCGCCCCGGGACGCCAGGATCGGGTTGCCGAAGTTGATGGCCACCCGAAGCCGCCCCGCCCCCGCCAGTTCGGCACGGACCGCCTCCATCGCTCCATCACCCGCATGGCTGAAGCCGGTCCCCCATGGCAAGCCGGCCGCCAGGCCAGCCAGCAAGCGACGACGACGGATCCGGGCAGCCTCAGACAGATTGGATGGTGTGATGGGGCGCATGCAATCTCCTGACCATGGCCGCCATCGTCGTCAAGCCCCCAAGCCCTGTCAACCGGAGCCTGCACGACCCCCGCCCAGCAAAAAGAAAAGGGCTATGCAATACTTTGAAACACCAAAAAGGAGACGCACCATGTTCAAGACATCCCGGCTTTCCACCGTGGGCACCGCGCTGGCGCTCGCATTCAGTTGCGGCCTGGGCAGCGCAGCGGCCCAGAACGTCAAGGTCACGCCCCTGGGCGGCATCGCTGGCGAGTTCTGCCCGCAAGATCGGGCCCTGGTGTTCGAGGATCCGAACGGCACGCGCATCCTTTACGACCCGGGCCGCACGGTGGCCGGCGCCAATGACCCGCGCCTGGGCAAGATCGACATCGTGCTGGTCACCCACCTCCACGGCGACCACGTGGGCAATGCCCACAACAAGGCCCCGAACTCGGGCAGTTGCGCCCAGCCTGATGTGTCGGTGTCGGCCCTGCCCGCCACCAGCGCGGTGGCAATCGCCGTGGCCAAGAAATCCAAGATCGTCAGCGGCAGCGAAATGCCGGCCTTCTTCGCCGCCAAGCTCCGGGCCAACGGTGGCGATCCCGCGCAGTCGGTGCTGGCACGCTTCGGTGGCAGCGTGACGGTGGGCGGGGTGCGCATCGCCACCGTGACCGCCCTGCACAGCAATGGCGTCGATCCCGACTACATCGG
>RXJO01000573.1 GCA_003987795.1 Curvibacter sp. | reverse complement strand
CGGCGGCCTCTACCACATCGGCTGCGACTACCGCCTGATGATCGACAACCTGATGGACCTGACGCACGAGACCTACGTGCACAGCACCAGCATCGGCCAGAAAGAGATCGACGAAACGCCTTGCCGCACCCGTGTGGAAGGCGACGAGGTGATCACCAGCCGCTTCATGGAAGGCATCGAGGCGCCTCCGTTCTGGAAGATGGCCCTGCGCATGAACGGCCTGCCCGACGATCAGCCTGTGGACCGCTGGCAGATCTGCCACTTCACGCCGCCCAGCCATGTGCTGATCGAGGTGGGCGTGGCCCTGGCAGGCCATGGCGGCTATGACGCACCGGACGAGGTCAAGGCCTCGAGCATCGTGGTCGACTTCATCACCCCCGAGACCGAGACCTCGATCTGGTACTTCTGGGGCATGGCGCGCCACTTCAAGCCGCAGGATGCCGAGCTCACCGCCCAGATCCGCCAGGGTCAGGGCAACATCTTTGCCGAAGACCAGGAGATGCTGGAGCGCCAGCAGCAGAACCTGCTGCAATGGCCCGACCGCAAGTTGCTCATGCTCAACATCGACGCCGGCGGCGTGCAGGCCCGCAAGATCCTGGACCGCATGATGGCCGCCGAACAGGCGGGTGCTGGCGCATGACCGAGCCGCTGCTGACCCTGCGCGTGGCGCGCAAGCAGGCCGCCACCGATCGCATCTGCACCCTCGAGCTCGAGGCCTTGCCGGGCCAGACCCTGCCCCCCTTCACCCCGGGGGCCCACCTGGAGCTGCAGCTGGGCGAGGGGCTGGTGCGCCAGTACTCGCTGGTCAATGCCCCATCTGAGCGAGGGCTCTACCGGCTGGGCGTGCTGCTCGACCCGCAGTCGCGCGGTGGTTCACGTGCGGTGCACGAACACGTGCAGGCCGGCCAGACGCTGCAGGTGCGAGGCCCGCGCAATCACTTCGCGCTGGAGCCATCGGCCCGCCACCACCTGCTGCTGGCGGGGGGCATCGGCATCACGCCGCTGCTGAGCATGGCCCAGCACCTGGCACACCCTGAACAACAGGCGGCCGGCGCCCGCTTCAGCCTGCACTACGCTGCCCGCTCGCGCGCCCAGGCGGCCTACCTGGAGCGCCTGGCCGAACCCGATCTGGCCGCCCGGGTGCAGCACCATTTCGACGACGGCCCGCCCGAACAGCGACTGGATCTGAGCGCGCTGCTGGCCCGGCCAGATGCCGGCACCCACGTGTATGTGTGCGGACCGCAGGGCTTCATCGAGGCCACCCTGGCCGCCGCGCGCCAGGCCGGCTGGCCCGAGGCGCAGTTGCACTACGAGTACTTCGGTGCCACCGTGCAGGCCCAGGCGGGCGACCGGGGCTTCGAGATCGAGTTGGCGCGCAGCGGCAAGACCGTGTGGGTGGCCCCGGACTGCAGCGCCGCCGACGCCCTCACCGCCGCCGGTGTGCCCTTGATGACGGCCTGCCTGCAAGGCGTGTGCGGCACCTGCCTGACCCCCGTGCTGTCAGGCCAGCCCGAGCACCGCGATGCCTACCTGAGCGCAGAGGAAAAGGCCGCCAACCAGCAGTTCCTGCCCTGCTGCTCGCGGGCGGTGTCTGAGCGCCTGGTGCTGGACCTCTGAGTCCACGCCCCGGCCACCGCGGGGCCGGGCTCAGAGCTGGTGCTTGCGCGCCCGGTAGGCCAGCTTGGCCCGGCTGATCTTGAGCAGTCGGGCTGCGGCAGAGTAATTGCCGCCGCTGCGGGCCAGCGCGTCTTTCAGCAGCTCACGCTCGGCCTGGTCCAGCGCCAGGTGGATCGCACGGCCGCCCCCCGCCAAAGAGGCCACCGGTGCCGGCCCGGGCTCCGTCGGCGACGGCGAAGACCGCGCGGCGCTCGCCCCACCTTGCGCCATCAGACGCCCGGCGGCGCCCCGCACATCCAGCGTCAGAAAGCCCTGCTTCTGCACCTCGCCGCCCATGAACAGGTGGTGGGTGTCGATCAGATCGGTGTCCTCGGCCAGGATCACCGCGCGCTCCACCAGGTTCTGCAGCTCGCGGATGTTGCCCGGAAAGTCGTAACCCAGCAGGGCCCGCACGGCGGCCTGGGTGAAGCCCTTGGCCTGGCCCTGGTGCTTGTGCCGGTAGTGCTGCAGAAAGTGGCTCATGAGCAGCGGGATGTCGTCACGCCGGTCACGCAGCGGCGGCAGGTGGATGGGGAACACATTCAGGCGGAAGAACAGGTCTTCGCGAAAGCGCCCGGCCCGCACCGCCTCGCGCAGGTCCTCGTTGGTGGCGGCCACCACCCGCACATCCACCTTCACGGCCCGGCTGCCGCCCACACGCTCGACCTCGCCCTCCTGCAGCGCGCGCAACAGCTTGCCCTGGGCCACGAAGCTCAGGGTGCCGATCTCGTCGAGGAACAGCGTGCCGCCGCTGGCGCGCTCGAAGCGCCCGGGCCGCGACTGGCTGGCCCCGGTGTAGGCACCGCGCTCCACGCCGAACAACTCGGTCTCGATCAGGGTCTCGGGAATGGCTGCACAGTTGACCGCCACAAACGCCTCGTTCTTGAGGGGGCTGATGCGGTGCAGCATCTGGGCGAACTTCTCCTTGCCCACGCCTGATTCGCCGGTGAACAGCACCGTGGCGCTGGTGCGGGCCACCCGGCTCAGGTGGTGGCAGGCGGCATTGAAGGCCGACGAGGCCCCCACCATCGCATCGCTGGGGTGAGGCTCGGGCGAGGCCGGGCGCGCCGCCTGCGGCGGGGCGCGGTCGTAGGCCGCAGTGTCGACGAACTCGCGCGCGTTGAGGTAGCGCATGTCCTCTTCCACGTCGTCCCACAGATCGGCGCTCTTGCCGATCACACGGCAGTGCGCGGCACCCATCGAACGGCACTCCACCTCGCGGAACACGATCAGACGCCCGAACAGCGTGCTCACGTAGCCGGTGGCATACCCCACCTGCATCCAGCAGGCCGGCGATCCCCCGATGCCGTAGGCAGCGATGTGCTCATCGTCCTCGCTCGAGTGGTGCCACAGAAATTCACCCTCGTAGCTGCCACGCTCGGGGTCGAACGCCGCATCGACCACCTCGACCTTGACCATGCCCTCCAGCGCATGCAGGCGGGTGCCCGCCACGGCAGCCGCAGGCGGCTCGGCATCGGGCCACTGGCGCCGCACCAGGGCCGCATCACGCGCGCCGCTCACATAACCGGCCCGGGTGAACAGGCCACGCGCGCGTTCCTGCCCCAGGCTGTCCACCATTTCGCGACGCAACGATCCCAGGGCCTCGGTGTGCAGCAGCACCATGCGCTGGTCCTGCAGCCAGATGCGGCCGTCGCCGGGCGAGAAGAACAGGCATTCGCTGATGTCGTTGACCGTGGGCGAGGCATCGTTGCTGATGCGCGCGGTGGCAAAGCCGCCCAGGGCCTGCTGCACCGCCCCCGGGTCGAAACGGCCCAGGCCGGCCCCCGAACTGCGGGCCAGGTCCGCCAGAGAAATGCGCTCACCCGTCTTCATGTCTTGTCTCCTGCCTGTGCACGGCGATTTGATCTTTTGATTTGATCTTTTGATCAATATTTGATTTCTTTTTGTAACCATTTGGACAAAAAAAGTCGAGTCATTTCGGCTGCTGCACAGCAGCAAAAGGCCCTAGGGAAAGTCCGGAGCCCGCGAGCGGAAATCGGTCGATGTGCAGTGCAGCAATCGGGCCGGGCGGGCCGGGTTGGTCTGGCGATTGCGATGAACAGGCACACCACCGCCTCGGTGGCGAGTTTCATCCAACCCTTTCCAACAGCTTGCAGAGGACATCCGCCCATGAGCGCCGTCATCCGACCCGCAGAACCCATCCACATCCGCCCCGCCACGCCGCAGGCTCTGGGCGGAGGCACCCGCCCTGTGCGAGAGCCCGCCACCGGCCAGACCCTGTGGACCGTGGACCTGGCCACCCCCGCCGATGTGGCCGCTGCCGCCCAACTGGCCGAACAGGCCCAGGCCCGATGGGCCCAGGTGCCCCCGCGTGAAAAGGCCGAGATCCTGCGCCGGGCCGGCCAGCTGTTCAGCCAGCGACACGACGAATTGGCGCTGCAGGTGGCCCGCGAGACCGGGGCCATCCTGCCCAAGGGCCAGCACGAGATCCGCGAGGCCTCCCTGCTGTGCCATCTGGCCGCCGGCATGCCGCTGCAGTCGCAAGGCCAGGTGCTGCCCAGCACGCCCGGCCGCATGAGCCTGGCGCGCCGGGTGGCGCGAGGCGTGGTGGGCGTGATCTCGCCCTTCAACTTTCCGGTGATCCTGACGCTGCGCGCCGTGGCCCCGGCGCTGGCCACCGGCAATGCGGTGCTCGTGAAGCCCGACACCCGCACCCCGGTGTCGGGCGGCCTGATGATCGCCCAGGTGTTCGAAGAGGCCGGCCTGCCGCCGGGCCTGCTGCAGGTGCTGCCCGGCGATGCCGAGGTGGGCGAGGCCCTGGTCACCGACCCGCGGGTGCCCATGATCGCCTTCACCGGCTCTCCCGCGGTGGGCCGGCGCATCGGCGAGCTGGCCGGCCGCCACCTGAAGAAGGTGACGCTGGAGCTGGGCGGCAGCAACTCGCTGCTGATCCTTGACGATGCCGATCTGGACTTGGCGGCCAGCAATGCGGCCTGGGGCGCGTACTTCCACCAGGGGCAGATCTGCATGGCAGCCAACCGCATCCTGGTGCATGAAAGCATGGCGGCCGAGTTCACCAAGCGACTGGTGCTCAAGGCTCGCCACCTGCCCGTGGGCGATGGCGCCAGCGGCCAGGTGGCCCTGGGCCCTCTGATCGACGCACGCCAGCGCGACCGCGTGCACGCCCTGGTGCAGGCCAGCGTGGCGGCGGGTGCCCAACTGGAGGCCGGGGGTACTTACGAAGGCCTGTTCTACCAGCCCACCGTGCTCAGCGGCGTGCGC
Organism: Curvibacter sp.; assembly: GCA_003987795.1. Lineage (GTDB taxonomy): Bacteria > Pseudomonadota > Gammaproteobacteria > Burkholderiales > Burkholderiaceae_C > Curvibacter. The sequence goes on along the minus strand of RXJO01000573.1, from coordinate 1,042 downwards.
CCGGGCCAGCCGGTGTTCGACGAGGAGACCTTCGGCCCGGTGGCCAACATCGTCACCTACCGCAGCGACGAAGAAGCCGTGGCCCTGGCCAACCAGCACCAGGGCAGCCTGGCCTCGGCGGTGATCTCGCGCTCGGTGGGGCGCGCCCTGGCCGTGGGCCGGCAGCTCAAGTCCGGCATGGTGCACATCAATGACCAGACCGTGAACGACGACTGCGTCAACCCCTTCGGCGGCCCCGGCATCGCGGGCAACGGCAGCAGCGTGTGCGGTCCGGCCGACTGGGAGGAATACACCCAGTGGCAATGGATGACGGTGCAGGACAGCGCCCCGACCTACCCCTTCTGAACCGGGCCGGGCCCTGCGCGGGGCCCGGTCAACCAGCCCCTTTCTTCTCTTCAAGGAAAACCATGAGCCTGCAAGGAAAAACCATTGTCGTGACCGGCACCGCCTCCGGCATCGGCGCCGAGGTGGCGCGCCTGGCGCGATTCCAGGGCGCCCGCGTGATCGGCGTGGACCGCAACGAACCCAGCCTGACGCTGGACGGCTTTGTGAAGGCCGATCTGGGCAGCCCGGCCACCATCGACGAGGCCGTGGCCCGGCTGCCCCAGCGCATCGATGCCCTGTGCAACATCGCCGGCGTACCGGGCACCGCCCCAGCCGACACCGTGGCCCGGGTCAACTACCTGGGCCTGCGCCACCTGAGCACGCGGGTGCTGGAGCGCCTGCCCGCCGGCGGGGCCATCGTCAACGTGGCCTCCATCCTCGGGGCCGAATGGCCGCAACGCCTGGCGGCCCACAAGGCGCTGGCCGCGACCGAGGGCTTTGATGCCGGCGCGCAATGGCTGGCCGACCACCCGGTGCCCGCCGAGACCTGCTACCAGTACTTCAAGGAGGCCCTGATCGTGTGGAACGCGGTGCAGTCGCAGCCCTGGTTTCTGCAACACGGCGTGCGCATGAACTGCGTGGCACCGGGCCCGGTGTTCACGCCCATCCTGGGCGACTTCGTGGCCATGCTGGGTGAGGAGCGGGTGCAGCGCGATGC
>RXJO01000225.1:22257-37762 GCA_003987795.1 Curvibacter sp. | reverse complement strand
CCGCGCCACCGGCGCCGGTGAAGCGCCGCGCCGCACCGCCACGCCGGGCCAAGGCGACGCCGACGCCGACGCCCGAGCCACCCTTGTTCGCAGCACCACGCCCGCAAGCACCCGCGCCGGACCCCGCCGGGCCACCCGCCGAGCCGCTGACCCAGGTCATCGCCCCCATGAGCTTTCGCCATCCGCAGGCGAACCGTGAGCTGCTGTTGCAGGGCAGCTGGGTGGCGTATCGTTTCGAGCGCGCCCGCCGGCGCAGCATCGGCTTCATCGTCGGGCCCGAGGGCCTGGTGGTGCGGGCGCCGCGCTGGGTTCCCCAGGCCGAGGTCGATGCCGCTTTGCGCACCAAGAGCGCCTGGATCGTGCGCAAGCTCGACGAGGCCCGTGAGCGCCAGTCCCGCCAGGCCGCTGCCAGCGTGAGCTGGGCCGATGGTGCCGAACTGCCATTTCTGGGCGAGCCGCTGCGCGTCTGCCTGCAGGCCGGTGCCCTGGCCGGCGGGCAGTTGCACAGCCTGTCCCCTGAAGCCGCCGCCGATCAGGGCGTGCGCCACCTGCTGAGCCTGGGGCTGCCGCCGCAGGCCGAGCCCAGCCAGATCAAGGACGCCGTGCAGGCCTGCCTGATGCGCGAGGCCAAGGCCTTGTTTGCCCAACGCCTCGACCACTATGCGCCCCAACTGGGCGTGCAGTGGAAGAAACTGGCCCTGAGCAACGCTGGCACCCGCTGGGGCAGCGCCCGCATCGACGGCAGCATCCGGCTCAACTGGCGCCTGATCCATTTCAGCCTGCCCGTGATCGACTACGTGGTGGTGCATGAGCTCGCCCACCTGCGGGTGATGGACCACAGCCCGCGCTTCTGGGACACGGTGGCCGCCGTGGTGCCCGACCACGCCGAACGCCGCCTGCAACTGCGCCAGGACGCTTTGCCCCGCTGGTGAGTCGGGCTGTCAGTCCCGCACCTGCGCCCTGGGTCACCCTTGCGTGACAATGGCGACCCCCGCTTGGCGCCCACAGGAGACCCCCGCATGATTCACGGACTAACGCTTTTGTTTCTGATGCAGCTGCTCGGCGAGGGCCTGGTGTTCTGGCTGCACCTGCCGCTGCCGGGGCCCTTGCTGGGGATGTTGATCCTGGCCGGCTGGCTGGTGTGGCGCGGCGCTGTGCCCGAGGGGCTGCGCCAGGCCTCGGGCGGGTTGCTGCAGCATCTGATGCTGTTGTTCATCCCCGCGGTGGCCGGCGTGATGATGCACTTCGGGCGTGTGGCGCACGAGTGGTTGCCCTTTCTGGTGGCCGGCATCGGCGGGGCGGCGGTGACCTTGGTGGTGACGGCACTGACCTTGCGCTTCATGTTCCGCCTCACCGGACAGACCGCCACCGATGGGGAGGATGCGTCATGAGTCGCGGCAGCCCTTTTGAGATCTGGGTGTTTCTGGGGCAGTCGCCCTTGCTGTGGCTGACCCTGACCCTGCTGGCCTATCTGGGTGCCGTCCAACTCTATCGACGCTTGGGCAACCATCCCCTGGTGTTGCCCGTCCTGACCTCGGTGGCCTTCATCATCGCAGTCCTGAGCCTGACAGGAACCCCTTATGTCACCTATTTCGAGGGGGCCAAGTTTGTCCACTTCATGGTCGGCCCGGCGACGGTGGCCCTGGCGGTGCCCCTGTTCGCGCAGCTCCCGAGACTGCGTCGCATGTGGCGTGAGTTGTCGGTGGCGTTGCTGGTAGGATCCGTGACCGCCATGGTGTCGGCCGTCGGCATCGCATGGGCCTTGGGTGGCAGCCTGGAGACCTTGCTGTCGCTGCTCCCCAAATCGGCCACCATGCCGATCGCCATGGCCACCGCGGAGCAGATCGGGGGGCTGCCCTCCCTGGCTGCGGTCGCGGTCGCCGTGACGGGCATCAGCGGCGCCATCATGGCCCGACCGCTGTTGAATCTGATCGGTGCCCATGATCCGGCCGTGCGGGGTTTCTCCATCGGCATCACGGCCCACGCCATCGGCACGGCCCGCGCCTTGCAGGTGCACGAGACCATCGGGGCCTTCTCGGCTTTGGCCATGGGCCTCAATGGCGTCGTGACGGCTTTGCTGGCACCCTGGGTTGTTCGCCTGTTGATGTCTTTTGCCGGCGTGTGAACTTTGTTTTTGTCTCGTGTTCTATGTCATTTTTTCTTAGGAGGTCTTTTTCATGATGTTGACTGTTCGACGTGCTTCCTTGGGACTTCTGGTGCCCGTTGCCCTGGCGCTGGCCGCTTGTGCCACCACGGGGCCGGCACAACCGACGCGAGCCGGTTTGAATGCCCCGGCGATCGAGCGTCTCATCGCCATGCCCGACCGCAGTCTGGAGGATCGCAAGCTGGACGCCAAGCGCAAGCCAGCCCAACTGCTGGCCTTTTCGGGGGTGGGTACCGGGATGTGGGTGCTTGATCTGAGCGCAGGCCAGGGCTACACAACCGATCTTCTCGCACGAGGCACTGGCCCGACCGGCAAGGTGTTCGGCCAGAGCGCGCCTGGCGGCGCTGCCGCGACGGCGCCCGCCAAAGAGGCCGCGCCGGCCGACAAGGCAGGCGCCACTGGCTTTGTGACCGGCCCGAACCCGAGTGGCCGCTTGCCCTCGCCTGAGGCCCTGGCCTTGCGCGCCCAGAAGCGCAATACCGCCCACATTGTCTCGGTGGTCCAGCCTTTCGAGGCGCCGGTACCTGAAGAAGCCGTGGGCAAGCTGGATCTGGTGACCTTGATCGACAACTACCACGACCTGGTGCATCGCGGCGTGGACCGCGAGCGCATGAACCGGGCCGTGTTTGATGCGCTCAAGCCCGGTGGCGCGTTCGTGATCATCGATTACGCCGGCCGCGAAGGCTCGGGCACCACCGAGACCGCGACCTTGCATCGCATCGAAGAGGCCGTCTTGCGCCAGGAGCTTGAGCGCGCAGGTTTCAAACTGCAGGCCCAGAGCGATGCCTGGCGCAACCCGGCTGACCCGCGCGATCGCAATGTGCCGCTCGATGGCCAGGCCAAGGACAGCTTCGCGTTGAAGTTCGTCAAGCCCTGAGGCGAGGGCGCCGGGGCGGCGCCCTTCCAGTTCAGCCCCGGGCGTGGGTCACGCCGCCATCGACTGTGAGGGTGTGGCCCACCACGTAGTCACCGGCCCGTGAGGCCAGGTAGATGGCGGCGGCGGCCATGTCTTCGTCGGCGCCGATGCGCTTGGCCGGGATGCGGGCCGACACGGCGTCGCCGTGGTCGCGGGCATCGCGGTTCATCTCGGAGGCAAAGGCCCCCGGGGCGATGGCGTTGACCACAATGTTGTCCTCGATCAGGCGCAGGGCCATGCGCCGGGTCAGGTGGATCAGACCCGATTTGCTGGCGGCGTAGGAATAGGTCTCCAGCGGGTTGACTGAAATCCCGTCGATCGAGGCGATGTTGATCACCTTGGCCGCCTGCTGTTGGGCCGCCTGGCGCAGCAAGGGGGCCAGGGCCTGGGTCAGAAAGAACGGCGCCTTGAGGTTCAGGTCGACCACTTTGTCCCACCCGTTTTCAGGGAACTCATCAAACGGCGCGCCCCAGGCCGCCCCCGCGTTGTTCACCAGGATGTCGAGCGAGTTCTCGTGCTGCCCGTAGGCGGCGGCCAGGGCCTTGGCGCCCTCGACGCTCGACACATCGGCGGGCAGCGATACACAGTGGCCGCCTTGGGCCAGTTCGGCCGCGGTGGCATCACAGGCGGCAGCCTTGCGGGCCGAGATGTAGACACGAGCGCCCTGGGCGATGAAGCCGGCTGCAATCATGCGGCCGATGCCACGGGATCCGCCGGTGATGAGTGCGGTGCGGCCTTTGAGCGAAAAAAGTTCACTGGTGTTCATGGTGTTGTCTCCTGTGGATGGGTTTGCCTGGAATCTCAACCGAAACAGCGTTGCTGGCTCAGGGCGCCCAGGCGGGCGGTGATCTCTTCAAAGCCGCGCAGGGTGTCGTCGATGATCTGCTGGGCTGTCTTGATGCCTTCGATCAGGCCCACGCTCTGGCCGGCCAGGGCGGGGGCGGCTTCCATGTCACCCCCGAAATAGACCTGCTGCAGACCCTTGAAGGTGTCGGCAGGCATCAAGCCCTCGTCGTGGATCACTTGGGTGCGTTCGGACTTGAGTGCGCGGATGCAAGGCGAGGCCTTCTTGTTGAGCACCCAGGTGCCGGTCTCGCGAGCCTGAACGATGGCGTTCTTGTAGTTGGCGTGCACCGGGCTTTCGGCGCAGCATACAAAGCGCGTGCCCATCTGGATGGCCTCGGCGCCCAGGGCGAAGGCCGCAGCCATGCCGCGCCCGTCGACGATGCCGCCGGCGGCGATCAAGGGCACGTCGACCCGGGCCCGGATGGCCTGCAGCAGCACCAGGGTCGAGACCTCTTCGGGGTTCTTGAAGCCGCCGCCCTCGGCACCTTCGACCACCAGGCCGTCGATGCCGGCATCCACGCATTTGAGCGCTGCGTCCAGCGTGGGCACGGCGTGGTAGACCGTGATGCCGGCGCTCTTCAGCGGGGCGATGAACTTGGCCGGGCTGCCGGCCGAGGTGGTGACAAAACGCACCCCGCTGTCGCAGACAAAGCGCAGCATGGCGTCGTCCTGCAGAAAGCGGATGGGCAGGTTGACGCCGAAGGGCAGACCCAGGGCCAGCATCTGCTGGATCTCCTGCTGGCAGTTGGCGGTCTCTCCGGACGAGGTTTCGATCACCCCCAGCCCGCCGGCGCGTGACACGGCCGAGGCCAGTGGGGTGCGGGCGATCCAGCCCATGGGGGCCTGGACGATGGGGACGCGGGCGCCGGTGTGGGCCAGCACGCGGTTGCGGCCGGGCGTGAATGCGGTGCTCATGGGGTGGGCTCTGGCAAGTGGAACATGGGCTCGCAGCGTAGCGGTGCGGCTGCAGCCTGTCGGTCACCTGCGGGTCAGCAGCCCTGGGCCGACCTCGCGAGCCCTGTCGAGCCGTGTCAGCGCAACCAGCGCCGTGCCACGGCCATGCCGGCCAGCATGGCCGCCACGAAGGCCACGGTGTCCAGCCCGCCGCTCAGGACGGTGCTCAGGGCGGGACCGGGGCAGTAACCGGCCAGCCCCCAGCCGATGCCGAACAGGGCCGACCCGAGCAACAGCCGGGTGTCGATGTCTTGGCGTGTCGGCAGTTGGAAGCGCTTCGCGAACCAGGGTTGACGCGCCGGGTGTTTGGGGTGCGATGGGGTGACGGCGAAAGCGATCAGCGTGACCAGCAGGGCCCCGCCCATGACAAAGGCCAGGCTGGGGTCCCATTGACCGGTGGCGATGCCCCCGAGGTTCAGAAAGCTGATCACCTTGGCGGGTTGGGTCATGCCGGAGACGGCCAGGCCCGCGGCAAACAGCAGCCCGGCCGCGGCCGCCGACAGCAGGGCGGGCAAGCGCGAGAGGGCCGGGTCATTGGCGGCTTCGGGGGAAGAGGGGCGTGTGTTCATGAGGGCAGGCTCAGTTCTGGAGCAGCTTCTGCAAGGCCACGGTGGCCATGCCTGCGCCCATGAAGGTGGCGGTGGCGGCCAGTGATCGGACCGATCGGCGGCCCAGGCCGCACACCCCATGGCCGCTGGTGCAACCCGAGCCCATCACGGTGCCCAGCCCGACCAGGAAACCCGCGATCAGCAGCAGAGGCAGGGGGCGCAAAGGCGTGTCGGGGATGTGCAGCCAGCGGGCACACAGCGCCCCGCCCAGCACCAGGCCGGCCAGGAAGGCCGCCTGCCAGGCGCGCTCGGGGGCAGGCTGGCGCGCAGGCAGCAGGGCGGCCGTGATGCCGCTGATGCCGGCGATGCGGCCCAGCGAGGCCAGCAGCCACCAACTGGCCAGCCCGATCATCAAGCCCCCCAGGGCCGATTGAAGGTAAGGATGCAGTGCAACCATGGGTGTTCATCAGGCTGTCAAGCCTTGTTCCTGTATACCGGCCGGAGTATATTGGCGGGCTGTTGTTCTTGCTCGATCGAGGCGTTCTTGACCCTGTCCCCTTCATCGCCCTTGGCTGACACGGCTCACAAAAAGGCGCTTCAGACCCGGCTGGCCCGGGTGGAGGGGCAACTGCGCGGGGTGCAGCGCCTCATCGACGAAGACGTCGACTGCGAGCAGATTGCCCAGCAACTGGCCGCCGCGCGCAAGGCACTCGACAAATCCTTCTTTCACATGGTGGCCTGCATGATCGAGCAGGGGCGCATGCCGCCGGACCAGATCGCCCGTCTGCTGGCCAAGTTCGCCTGAGGGGCGTCGGGCCCGGTCCTTCTGCCAGTTTCGTCTTTTGATTCCGTCCTTCCGCACATCACAAGGAACCGACATGCAACCCATCCAGTTGTTCGACGCCGCCTCCAGCACCTACACCTACCTGCTGGCCGATCCGGTCACGCGCGAGGCGGTGATCATCGACCCTGTTGAAGAGCAACTGGAGCGTGATCTGCAGGTCTTGCGCGAGCAGGGGCTCAGTCTGCGCTGGATCATCGAGACCCATGCCCATGCCGACCACATCACGAGTGCCGCCGCCCTGGCCGAGCACACCGGTGCCCACACCGTGGCGCCGCAGGGCTGCGGGGTGGGCACGGCCGCCACCCAGCTCGTCGATGGTCAGACCCTGAGCTTCGGTGGCGAGAGCCTGCTGGCCCTGCACACCCCGGGCCACACCGCCGGCAGCATGAGCTTTGTGTGGCGCGATCACGTCTTCACCGGCGACACGTTGCTAATCAATGGCTGCGGCCGCACCGACTTCCAGTCGGGCAGTGCCGAGGCCCTGTACCGCAGCCTGACCGAGGTGCTGTTCCGATTGCCCGACTCCACCACGGTCTGGCCGGGCCATGACTACCAGGGCCGCACCCGGTCCAGCATCGGCATTGAAAAGGCCAGCAATGCGCGGGTGGCGGGCCGCAGCCTGGCCGAGTTCGTGGCGGTCATGGAGGCTTTGCAACTGCCCAAGCCCCGCCGCATCGACGAGGCCGTGCCGGCCAATCTGAGCTCGGGCCTGCGGCACGATGTGGGGGGGGCACCGGTGGGTGAGGTGCGCGCCGCCGCTGCCTATGCGGGCGATGTCTCGCCCTGGCTGGCGTGGCAGTGGGTGCAGTCGGGCGAGGCGGTGCTGGTGGATGTGCGCACCGACGCCGAGCGCGAGTGGGTGGGTTTTGTGCCGGGGGCCATCGGCCTGGCCTGGAAGCAATGGCCGGGCATGGCCATGAACCCGGGCTTTGACGAGGGCGTGGTGGCCGCAGCAGCCGGTCGCAAGGTGGTTCTGTTGTGCCGCAGCGGGGTGCGCTCGGTGGCGGCCGCCAAACGGGCCACCGAACTGGGCTTGCAGGCCTACAACATCCTGGAAGGCTTCGAGGGCGACCCGGACCAGCATGGCCAGCGCGGTCGCAAGGGGGGCTGGCGCTTCCGTGGCCTGCCCTGGCGGCAGGGCTGAAGCGGCTTGGCCGCTGACGCGGGGCTTCAGCGGCCCATGTCGGGCAGGCGCACCGGCCCGGTCTGGCGCAGGCGCCAGAGGTAACGGTACACCGTGGGGGTGGTCCACAGCCGCCATAGGCTGCGCAGGTGCAGGCTCACGTAGCGCCACTGGCGGTGGCTGGTGCGCTGGGCATGGTGGGTCATGCGCACATCGGCGCGCTGGAGCTCCAGGCCAGCCAATTGCAGGCGCAGGCAGAAGTCCACATCTTCGCAATACAGAAAATACCCTTCGTCAAAGCCGCCCAGTTGCTGCCACACCTCGCGGCGCATCACCCAGCAGGCCGCGTTGGCCCAGTCGCGGCGCGGCACAGGCGGGCGGTGCGTGTAGCGCTTGAGCAGGGCCCAGGGCGTGGGCACCTCGCGCTCGCTGTCCTGCACCGAGCCGTCGAGGTTGAGCAGCACGGGGTAGGCCAGGCCGGTGCCCGGCGTCAGGGCCTGCGCCATCAGCGTCGGCCAGAGATCGGTCGTCAGGCCTTCCAGGTCCGGGTTGAGGATGCCGAACAGCGCGGTATCGCAGCGTTGGAAGGCGCGGTTGTGGTTGGTGCCAAAGCCCAGGGGCTCGGGGTTGTGGATTTCGGTCAGTCGGAACGGCCAGCCCTGCGCGGGTCGAGGCAAGGCAGCACCGGGCACGTTGTGGGTGATGATCAGGTGGCTCAGGCGGCCCTGCGACGTGGCGCACAGCTGATCCAGCAGGGTTCCCAGGCAGTCGTCGTGCTGGTGGCTGATGATGGAAAGGGTGAGCCCTTCCGCGCGGGGCCTGGCGGCGTTCAACTCACGGCTCATGGCGATCTGCTTGCATGGGGGGCGATGTTAACTGCTGCAGGGGCAGGTTCCGGGCCTTCAAGCCCTGTTTGAACCCCGGCCTGCGGCGGTCCCCTGAAGCCCGGGTCTCAAGGGCGGCGATCCCGCACCGGGCGCGGGATGTCGATCAAGCCCCGGGGGGCGGCGATCACGTCTTTCAGGGATTGGTAGAGCTTGTCCGAGCCATAGACCTTGTTGTCGGGATCGATGCCGAACAGGTAGGGGGTTTCGATGACCTGCCGATCCGCGGACCGGATCTCCATGAACATCGAGATGAACCGGGCTCCGGCCGAGAAATGCCTGGACAACGTGTGGCTCAGCGCTGGCGCGTCCATGGCTTTCAAGGGGTGGAACTCCGTGATGCCATAGAGGCCCTGAGGGTGCCGCCTGTGCCAGTCGAAGAAGCTCCGCCCATCACTGGCCTCGCCGTACAGGCTGATGCCGAGGTGCAAATCGGCCGCAGGCACCAGGCTGTCATCGACGCTGAAGCGGTTGGGATCCCAGCTTGGGTTGCTGTAGGGAAACAATTGATGGGTGAAGAGAGGCCTTTGTGCCAGGCAGGTGCTCTGGACCAGGCGCTTGAAATGTGAGATGTAGGCCGTGACCTGCTGGTTGCGGAATTCATGCCAGAGTGCAGCCAGTGGGTTGTAGGCCAGCAGCTGATCCTGCTTCGGGAAGTCCATGTAGTGCTTCAACGATTCGGGGGCCTCGGCGGAGGGGGGCAACTGGAATGCAGGCAGCGGGCGCTCAGGCATGCCGGGCCGAGGCACGACCCGGATGAGCCGGCTGCCCAGATGGAGCAGGCCCTGGCGTCGGTCTTTCAGATAGGCGTCAATCTGATGGGGACCCGGAGACCATTTCGAGAACATCAGGTCGTAGCGCCAGCCCACCTCTGCCGTGCCCAGCTCGGGCAGGGCCTCGGCCACATCCTGTCGACCGAGACCGGTCTGGGCCTCGCCCTGGTAGCGGCCGTCCACGTAGATGGCGATCTGGGGTGGCCGGGCCTTGTCCATGGCCATCGTCCAGCCCGAGACTGGTGCCCAGCCGTGGGCATAGGCGTCGAGCGCTTGATCGGGCGTGGTCGGCTGGCGTTGGGCTCCCGGTGGCTGGATCTGGGCCCAATCGCGATATTCAGCCTGAATCGTTGAGTTCAGCGTTTTGAGATCTCTGAATCTGGCCTTCAGGAAGGCCTGGAAAGATCGCGTCGACTCGGGGCTGTAGTCAGTGATCTGGTAGGCCGATTCGTACCCCATGCCACTTTGAAACTTGGGGTAGAGCTGATGGGTTTCACCGAGCAAGGTGATGCCTCGGATCTTGTCGAGCAGCTCGGGGGGGCGTTGGCAAATGGCCTGGCCCAGGGCCTGGATCACCTGTTCGCGCCGCTGGGTGATCGGGGTGTCTGTGCTGCCGATGGCCCAGGGGTACAGGGGGGCACCATAGTAGTCGTCGATCGGCAGCGGGCCTTGCTGGGTCTGGCCCAGATTGCGGCTGTCCTGGGCCAGTTCAGTCTCAATGGGGGCCGGGGTGGTGAAATGATTGGAGTACAGGTAGACGATCGCCGGGTACCTGGACATCTCCAGTGTCCGGACCACTTTTTGCACCGCCTCCCGGTTGATGTCCCACCCCTGGGGCGTTTTCTGCAGCAGGGCCAGCAAGGGCACCTTCAGGGTGTAACCCAATTCCAGGTCGGGGTTCTTCAACGGGCCCAGTGCCTCCAGTGTGGACTCGATCAGCGGTGCTGCCGAGCCTTGCTCGCCCCGGCAGGTGGCGGGCACCGGCGGCTGGTTCGGGTGGGTGGTGGCGCCCAGCAGGCAGGGGTCCAGATCCCCGATCATCGGCGCGACGAGCAGGGTCGGCTTGTGAAGCAAGGGGCTGACTTGTTGCATCAGTCCCGCACTGACGGCGAGCAGGGCCCCGGCCGCCAGGGTGGCCCAAAGAGTGGGGCGAGAGAAGGTGGGCGTGTTCATGAAGAAGTTCCGGGGTGGCCCGGCCCGGGGCGGATTCCGGGGGGGCTGAGTGGGCTGGCCGTTGGGGTTCAGTGGGTGGGGCGGTGCGCTTGTCCGCTGCTGCCTGGCTGGGCTTTCGCCCGGTTCGAGAGGGGCTTGAGCCGCAAGGCGGGACGCTCGATGCCGTACCAGGACAGGCCAGCCGCCAGCAGCGTCAGCCCATAGGTCCAGGCGAACATGGCGCCATAGCTCAGTGAGTCGTGCAGGAAATGAGCCACGGTTTGCTGGATCGGGAAGGCATAGATATAGACGCCATAGGAAAAGTCTCCATACCGACCGACCTCACGGATCCACGGGCTGCTGCGGGTGCCGATCAGGATGACCAGATAGGGCAGCGTCATCCATATTGCCAGTGGGTACAGACCGAGATGGTAACAGAGCGATGAAATGGCCAGGCAAACCGCCAGGCAGGCCATCGGAGCCTGAGTCCAATACCTTTGGCCTGTCGACAGGCAGATGCCGTAAGCAAAGTACAGGCCCAGATCAATCAGATTGAAGTTGTCCTGGGTGACGATCTCAAGGTTGAATGACAGCCGTCCGACCAGGATATTGAGCACGATGAAGAGTGCGCTGACCCGGGTGATCCTGCATAAACCGAGCACCAGAAGAATCAGATAGCACTGGACCTCGATCGGAATGGTCCAGAGCGATCCGTTGACGCTGCTCGGATAAGGGTTGTTTTCAAAGACGCCGGGCAGCGCAAAGCTGATTTTCAGCCGCAGAACCTGCCAATACGTCAGCAGCAGCGGGTCGGAGAAATACGCCTTCAGGCTGAGTGTGGTGACCCATGGGCCGATCACCAGGGTGACCAGCACGGTGGCTGCGATCAAGCCCGGCCATATTCTCAGAATCCGTTTCATCAAGAATCTGATGGGGTGAGGATCCCGATTCCAACTTTCTGTCACCAGGTAACCGCTGATGGCAAAAAAGATGCAGACACCCAGTTTGCCGAAGGTCAAATTCGGAAATATCGCAGGATCCAACTGGCCGGAGATGCTGCGCTCATGGCTCAAGAAAACCAGGGACGCCGCCAGCAGTCTCAAGAAATCAAAGTTGTTTTTACGTATTGTTTCCATTGTGGAATGGCCCTGTGCCGGGGCCATACGTTCCCTCGCCTGTCGGGATGGTATCCCAAGGCTTGGCAGGGCAGGGGGGCATCGCCGGTCTTGGGGTGCCATCCGTCGGCCATCGTTCAAGAACGGGTCGAGCAGGTCTGTTCAGGCGGCTTCACTGGTCTGAGGCAGGGTTGTAGAGCGGGGCATGGGTGGCACGGCGGGCATCGTCGTTGGCGGGGAGTGCTCGGCTTATGGTGCAGAATTGCGGGTCCGGAGCCGTCTGAGCCGGCGTTTCAGACCTGCTTCAAGGTCGCCCCGCCCGGACGCCTGGCCTCCAGATTCCTTTTCACCCTATTGACCCGCGACCCGCATGCACGTCGACCCGATCCTCTCTGACCCCGTCGCAGATGCCGAACAGGCCGGACAGGCCGCAGGCGTGCCAGCGCGACCCCAGTTGGGGGCTTTGCTGGTGCAGGCGGGCAAGTTGAGCGCCCGCGACCTGGAGCGTGCGCTGTCGGCCCAGCAAGAGCTGGGCGACCTGCTGGGCCGGGTGCTGGTCCGCCTGGGGCTGGTTTCCGAATCAGACGTGGTCCAGACCCTGTCGCGGCAGCTGGGCCTGCCGGTGGCCCTGGCCCAGGATTTTCCCGATGTGCCGCTCGAAATCGAAGGCCTGTTACCCGAGTTCCTGGTGACGCACCAGGTTTATCCGCTGCGTCACGAGGGCGACCGGCTGGACGTGGCGATGGCCGTCCCCCAGGATGCCTTCATCCTGAAAGCGCTGCGGCTGGCGACCGGGCTGTCCATCAGTCCTTACCTCGCGCTCGAAAGCGATATTGAAAAGACACTCGCTCAGCCCGAGCCGCAGCCGGAAGACACCGAAGGCTTTGACGATGAGGGCCTGGGCGGCGATTTTGTCGAACACCTCAAAGACCTGGCCAGCGAGGCACCCGTCATCCGTCTGGTCAACACCATCGTGGGGCGGGTGATTGACCTGCGCGCCTCCGACATCCATCTGGAGCCTTTTGACGATGGTCTGCACGTGCGCTACCGCGTGGACGGTGTGATCCATGCGGGCGACACGGTGCCCCCCAAGCTGAGCGCAGCGGTGAATTCGCGCGTCAAGCTGCTGGCCCACCTGGACATCGCCGAGCGTCGTCTGCCTCAGGACGGCCGCATCAAGACCCGCGTCAAAGGACGCGAGCTGGACTTGCGGGTGTCCACGGTGCCCACCGTGCACGGTGAGAGCGTCGTGATGCGGGTGCTGGATCGGGCCAGTGTCCGCTTCAGCCTTGAAAGCATGGGTTTTGCCACCGACACGCTGGAGCGCTTCAATGCCCTGCTGGCCAAGCCCCACGGCATTTTGCTGGTCACCGGCCCGACCGGCTCGGGCAAGACCACCACGCTGTATGCAGCCCTGTCCAAGCTTGACTCGACCACCCAGAAGATCATCACGGTTGAAGATCCGGTCGAGTACCAGCTCGAGGGCATCAACCAGATCCAGGTCCATCCCCAGATCAACCTGACCTTCGCCAGCGCCCTGCGCTCCATCCTGCGGCAAGACCCCGACATCATCATGATCGGTGAAATGCGCGACGGCGAAACCGCCCAGATCGCGGTGCAGTCGGCCCTCACCGGTCACCTGGTGCTGTCGACGCTGCACACCAACACGGCGGCGGGCGCGGTGATCCGCCTCAAGGACATGGGGGTCGAGGGCTATCTGATCACCTCTTCGGTCAATGGGGTGCTGGCCCAGCGTCTGGTCCGTACCCTGTGCCAGCATTGCAAGGCCCCCGAAGTGCCGTCACCCGAACTGCTGGCCAGCTCTGGCCTGGGGCGTTTCTGTGCGCCGGGGCAGGCGGTCTACAAGGCGGTGGGCTGTGAGCATTGCCGTGGCTCCGGGTATCAGGGGCGCACCGGCATCCACGAATTGCTGGTGCTCGATGAAGCCATGCGGCGCGCGATTGTCGCGGGGCAGGATGCCAGCCAGCTGCATGCGCTGGCCATCCGATCGGGCATGCTGACCCTGCACGAAGACGGCCTGCGCAAGGTGGCCGCCGGTGTGACCAGCCTCGATGAACTGCTGCGCGTGACGGAGGACCAGGGCGATGCCTGAGTTCGTCTGGCGTGCCGCAGACGCGGTCGGCAAGGTGCAGGACGGGCGGCTGGAGGCGGCCAATGTCCCGGCGGTGCAGAAGGCATTGCGCTCGCGGCAGCTCACCCCCATCAGCATCCGCGAGGCGGGCTCGGCCGATGCCTCGCCCCAACACGCAGGCAAGCTGTCATCCTTGGTCAAGCCTTCGGACCGGCGTGCGGGGCGCGGGCCGGTCAACCAGGCCGACGTGTTGCTGCTGACCTCTGAGCTGTCCATCATGCTGCGTGCCGGCCTGGCGCTCGACAACGCGCTGCGCGTGCTGATCGGCATGAGTCACAAGCCCTCGGTGGCCGAGCTGACCCAAGGCTTGCTGGAGGATGTCAAGGGCGGCACCGCCTTCAGCAAGGCCCTGGCCAAGAACCGCCAGCTGTTCGGCGATTTCTACGTCAACATGATCCGCTCGGGCGAGGTCAGCGGTCAGATGTCGGCTGTGCTCGAGCGACTGGTCGAGCACATGGAGCGCTTGCGTGCCCTGCGCGAGAACGTCGTCTCGGCCACCATCTACCCGGCCATCCTGTTGGGCGTGGCCGTGCTCTCGCTGATCGCGATGCTGGGCTTTGTCGTGCCCCAGTTCGAGAAGCTGTTCAACGACATGGGCGATGCCTTGCCTCTGCCCACCCGCATCGTGATGAACGTCGGCCACGCCTTCACCGAGTATGGTTTGTTCCTGGGCATCGGGGTGGGGCTGCTCTTCTGGCTGGCTTCTCGCTGGCTGCGCTCACCTGCCGGTCGCCAGTGGTGGCAGAGCCGACTGCTGCGTCTTCCTCTCATCGGGCGTCTGATGCTCAAGTACGAGCTGACCCTCTACGCCCGCTCGCTCGGCACCCTGCTGGGCAACGGGGTGCCGTTGCTCACTGCCTTGCACATCGCCACCGAGACGGTCACCAACGGGGTGCTGCGCCAGCCCCTGGCCAAGGTGGGGCCGCTGGTCAAGGAGGGCGGCAAGATGGTCGATGCTGTCTCCGCCACCGGAATTTTTGAACCTCTGGCCATCAACCTGATCCGAGTCGGTGAAGAGACCGGGCGCATCGGCCCCATGATGCTCGAGTTGGCCAACATCCTGAACCGGGAGGTCGAGGTCGGCATCAAGCGTGCCCTGACCCTGGTCGAGCCGATACTCATCGTGGTGCTGGGCTTGATGATCGCTTCGATCATCGTGTCCATCCTGCTGGGCATCCTGTCGATCAACGACCTGGCTGTTTAATCATTTTCTGCTTGAGGAATCCATATGCTGTTCAATCGTCGCCCGTCTGAAGGCCGCCGCGCCAAGGGCTTCACGCTCATCGAGTTGCTGGTGGTGCTGGCCATCCTGACCCTGCTGGCTGGTCTGGTCGGGCCCAAGGTCCTGAATCAACTGGGGGGGGCCAAGTCGAAGACGGCCGGCGTGCAGATCGCCGATCTGGAAAAATCCCTGGAGCTGTTCAAGCTCGATGTGGGGCGCTTCCCCTCCACCGAAGAAGGCCTGGACGCACTGGTGACCAAGCCAGCCTCGGCCAATGGCTGGAACGGCCCCTACCTCAAGGGCGGTGTGCCCAGCGATCCCTGGGGCAAGCCCTACAAGTACGCCCTGAGCGGTGGCAATGTCGAATTGCTGTCCTACGGCGCTGATGGCGCCGCTGGCGGCGATGGCGAGAACGCCGACATCAAGAACGCCAAGTGATCTGGCGATGGGGCAAGCTCGGCACGGCACAGGCGTTGGGCCTCAGCAGGGGTTCACGCTGATCGAGCTGCTGGTGGTGTTCGCCATCATGGCCTTGATCGTGTCGGTGGTGCCCTTTGCCTTTGGCAAGATGCGTGATGGTGCCCAGTACCGCGATGTGTTGCGCTCCATGGTGTCCGAGATGCGGGCTGCCCGCAACGAAGCCCAGTTGACCGGCGTCGGAACCCGCTTCCGTGTCGACCTGCAAAAGCGCGAGTACGGCACCGACGGTCATCCGGCCCGCCCCATCCCTGATGCTGTCCAGGTCCAGGCCACGGTGGCGGGCAGCGAGCTCATCCCGGGCCAGGTGGCGGCCATCCTGTTTCTGCCTGATG
>RXJO01000225.1:0-22207 GCA_003987795.1 Curvibacter sp. | reverse complement strand
CGATGTACTGCGCTCACCCGGCGTCGGGACCCGTCTCCGGGTCGACTGGATGTCGGGCCGTGTCCATGCCGAAGCGCTGAACCCATGAGCAGCGCCATGTCTGATCGTTGTCGGCCGCCACGCAGCCGGGGCTTCTCGCTGCTTGAGTTGCTGGTGGCCCTGGCCATCATGGGGCTGTCGATGGGCTTGCTCTACCGTGCCAGCGGCGGTGCAGCCCGGGGCAGCGCTGAGGTCGAGTTGCAGCAGCGCGCCGTCGCGGTGATGGAGTCCCTGCTGGCTTGGCGCGATGCCGTGCCTCCTGAGGGTTGGCATGAGGCGGGTGTCAGTGGCGGATTCAATTGGCGTGTCGATTCGCAACCTTGGCCAGAGTCGCTGAACGACACCCGTGCCGCGCCTTTGCACCAGGTGGTTCTGACGGTGAGCTGGGCTGATGGTGATCGCACCCGCAGCCTCGAAACCGTCACCCTCCTGCCCCAACTCAAGCCCACCTTGCCGGGGGGCGGTTGACATGTTCAGGGGGGCCCTGGTGCGGAAGCACTCATCCAGGTCAACGCGCGGCTTCACCCTGGTGGAGTTGCTGGTGGCCATGTCTTTGCTGTCCTTGGTGATGCTGGCCATGAGTTCGGCCTTGCGCACCATGGGCCAGACCGAGAGCCGGATCGATGCGCGCTCCAGCCGCCTCGATGATTTCCGCTCGGCCACTTCGTTCCTGCGGGCCTCGCTGGGCCGGCTGGTGATGCGCAAGCGCCCGCCCGGAGGCGCCGCCGACCAAAGCCCGTATTACTTTGCCGGAGCACCGGATGCCATGGCCTGGATCGGCATCATGCCGGCCCGCTTCGGCGTTGGCGGGCGATATTTCTTTCGCCTGGCCGCCGAAGGGGGGGGGAATGAGGGCGCCGCCCTGACCCTGCGCTACACACCCTGGGTGCCCGGGCAGGATTTTCCGGATTGGTCGCAGGCCGAGGGGCGGGTGCTGGTGGATCACCTGCAGGCGTTTTCGATTGAATATGAAGACCTGCGTCTGGCACCGGGCGCATGGCAGCCGGCCTGGGTGATGAGCAGCCCGAATGCGGTATTGAACCGCCAGAACCAATTGCCCGCCCGGGTGCGCCTGCATGTCCAGACCCGCGAGCTCTTTTGGCCGGATCTGATCATCCCGATGCGCGCCGTGCCCAGCACAGCGGTCGGCGGCGGGGGCGGTTTCGCCATCGGTGGTGGGGTGGACGAATGAACAGGCTTTCGCTCCGCCGCTTCGGTACTGTTCCGGTTTCGCTCCGATCGCAGGGCATTGCCCTGATCGCGGTGCTCTGGCTGGTCGCCGCCCTGAGCCTGATCGTGGCCGGCTTGGTCAAGGTCACCCGGCAAGACGCCCGCATGGTTGGCCTGAGCAAGCAGTCTGTCCAGGCCCAGGCCTTGGGCGCTGCAGCCATCCAGATCGTGCTGCAGAAGATGCAGGTGCAAAAAGAATCTTTCAACCGTTACATGGTGTTGCCTGTGGTCTTCCAGGGCTTGTCCATGGAGGTGGCCGTGATGCCGATGACGGGACTGATCAATGTCAACGGGGCGCCGGCCGCTTTGCTCAGCCAGGTGTTTTCTGTGGCGGGCCGCGTCCCGCCGGGCGTGGCCGATGAATTGGCGCAAAGAGCGGTCGAAAAGCGCGACAGGCCAGACCCCACGGGGCAGATCGTGGGTTTTGACGCCCCCGAAGACCTGCTGCAGGTACCTGGGATCGGCTTTGACCTCTATGCTAATATTTCCGGCCTTTTGATGGCTGACAAGCGTGGGTCTGGCAGGGTCAATGCGTTGGCCGCACCGCCGGACGTGTTGGCTGTATTGAGTGGCGGCGACTTGTTGGCGGCCCGCCAGATGGCTCAGGCCCGCGACGCGCAGGGGGCAACCGCGGACATGACCCGGTTGAATCCTGCCTTCGTGGACACGGCCTTGAGCAATCGCTTTCGTCTTCAGGTGAGCATTTCAGTGGACGGAGGACGGCAGTGGCTGGTGACGCGTGATGTCGCCCTGACGCCCACCTCCCGCGATGGCCTGCCCTGGCGGATCTACAGTGCGGATGCACGGATCGTGCCACGGTAGTGCGCTGTGCCCGCCTTCTTATTGATTTCCTACGAATGTCTTCATGGCGTTGACCAACACTGATTTAAGCCTGTTCGGGCTCGATTTGCGCAAGCTGGGCCAGGCCATGGTCGAGCCCCTGCGTGGCGTGTTCGACTGGCCCGCCCTGGGCTGGCTGACGCCGCCGGTACCGGTGCGCCTGTTGCGCACCGATGGCAGCGAGTACCAGGTGCCCGATTCGCATGTCCGCCAGATCGAACTGACCCCGGTGACCGCTGGCAAGCCGGGTTCGGCGCTGGCGGTCGAGATCCCGGCCGATCTGTGCCTGACCCGGGAATTGCATCTGCCCCTGGTGGGCGAATCTGAGATGCATGACGCCCTGGCTCTGGAGGCCAGCACGTCCAGTCCCTTCCCCGCGGCCGATCTGGTGTTCGGCTACCGCCTGCGTGGCGAATCGGGCGGCCTGCGCCAGGTCGCGCTGGCCCTGAGTTCGCGCCGGCAGATCACCCGCTACCTGGCGTCCCAGGCCTCGCGTGAGTCGTTGGCGGCTTTGCCGGAGGGCGGCGTGCCTGAAATCTGGGTGGCACTGGAGCCTGCATCGGCAGGGGCCGCCGAGGCGCCAGAGTTCGTGCTGCTGAATGGATTTGGTGAGGCTGCACGCCAGCGGCAGCGTCTGCGCGGCCGTTGGGTGCGGGTGGCCTTGCTCGGTCTGGCCCTGTTCTGGCTGATCCCGATGGCGGTCACCCCCACGGTGCAGCTTCGATCGCGCGCCCTGGCGGCGCTGGATCAGTATCAGCAACTGAGCAAGCGTGTCGCGCCTTATGTGGCCCAGCGTGAGAACCTGGTTCGGTACACCGACACCCTGCGTGATCTCAGCGGCATCCTGCAAGACCGGGTGGAGCCTCTGCGCATCATCGCCTTGTTGACCGAAGTGCTGCCCGATGACACCTGGCTGCAATCGCTGCAGGTCCAAGGGACCAAAGTCACCATTTTGGGTTTGACGCCGAACGCGGCCAGCCTCATGCAGAAGCTGAGCTCTGAGGCTTTGTTCAAGGATGTCAAGGCACCATCGGCCGCCGTGCGCCAACCCGGCTCCACCAAAGAGGCGTTCACCATCGAATTCACCCTGGACACGAAGGCCATGCGCGCCGAAGACCCGGTGCCGCCGCCGCCCGCGCCACGCCCGCGCGAAAATCGACCGACGGCTGAGCCTCCGGCCGCAGCAGCGGCGGCGGGCGGGGCTGCCAAGCCGGCCGCGCCCGTGACACCCTCACCCGTGGCGAATGTGCCACCGCCTACGGGCGCCGCCGCCTCGGCCGGAGCCTTCGGCATTTTGCTGGGCCCTAAGAGCAACGCACCGGCGGCGCCGCTGGCCCCGCCGCCGCCACCGCCCCCTGCCGTCTTGCCGACGCCACCAGCGGCCGCGCCCACGCCAGCCCCGGCCCCGGCCCCTGCGGCAGCCCCCGCGCCCGCGCCCGCCCCGGCCGCATCCGGCGCCAAAGACCCCTTTGCGATCGGAGGCAGCCGATGAAACTCGACCCCCGCGCCTACCGCGTGGCCGGCCTGCTGGCCTGGCTCCTCCTCATTCTGTTGCCCTTGGGCGCAGGGGCCGCCTACGTGGCGCTCAAGCATCAATGGGGTCAGACCCAGTTGTCGCAGTTGGAGCCGCGCTACGCCCGCCTGCTGGGCCTCGAAAAGCAGCATGAGCAGATTGAAGACGCGGTCGACCAGTCTGAGCAACTGGTCAGCATGTATGTCTACCCGGCCAGCCAGGATGCCTCGCAGGTGGGCAACGATGCCCAGCGCCGCATTCGTGACTTTTTCAGCAAGTCGGGGCTGGAGGTGGTGAGCAGCCAGGTGCTGCCCGCCAAGCAAGACAAGCAGTTCGACCGCATCCCGATCACGGTTCGTTTCGAAGGCGAGATGGTGCCCTTGCAGACCGCCATGGTGGCCATCAACTCGCAGGTTGTGCCTGCGTTGTTGCTCGATGGCATGACTGTGCAGGTGCTCAGTTACGCCAAGCCCGATGCCCCAGTGCGTTTGACCGGTCAACTCAACTTTTTCGTGCTGAGGGCCAACCCATGAAGCCCGCATTCATGCTCAAACGCTATGCCGGCTATGGATTGGCGGGCATCAATCTGTTGCTGATGGGTGGCCTGGCCTACCTTTGGGTGGACGCTGACGGTCATCTGCGCAATCTGATTTGGCAGCCGCCGGCAGCCCAAAGCCTGACACTCGACCCGGTCAGCCTGCAGCGTGGTGCCGCCAGTGCCGATGCCGACGTCGGCCGCTTTGTGGTGATCGTTGATCGGCCCTTGTTCTCGGCGACCCGCCGACCACCGCCACCACCCCCACCTCCGCCGCCCCCCAAGCCCGTCGACCCCCTGGCCGACCTCAAGATCGTGGGGGTTTACAGGGAGGGCGACAGCGGCGGCATTTTGGCCAACCTCAATGGCAAGGTGCGTCGGATGCGCGTGGGTGAAACCATTGGCGAGTGGAAGATCCAGGAAGTGCGGGGGCGCGACGTGGTCTTTGTGCGTGGCACCGAATTCCGAACTTTGAGCCTGACAACGGCACCAAGGCGTTACTGATGTCCATGCTGCTGTTCTTTTGCCTGCCGACACCGACCCGGCCCCAGGCTTCGACCCCAGTGCCTTGGCGCAGTGCGGGCTTGGCCCCTGTGGGCCTGCCTGGTTTGACTGGCTTGCGCCACTGCTTTTGCGAGATTGCGATTTACTGACTATGAACAAGAAACACTTCGTCATCACGGCGGTCGCCCTGGCCATCAGCCAACTGGCCAGCAGCGCACCCAGTGACGTGATCATCGCTGCCGCGGACCCCTTTGCCATTGGTGGCAGCACGTCTTCGAACCCCGCTCCATCACCCGTCAAAGCGGCTGCTCCGGCCAAGGCAGCTGCACCGGCAGCCGCCAAGACCACCGCTGGAGCGGTGGATCCTTTTGCCATCGGCGGCGCGGCGCCTGCCAAGGCGGCATCAGCTCCAACCCCGGTGCCAGCGCCAACCCCGGCGCCAGCGCCAACCCCGGCGCCAGCGCCAACCCCGGCGCCAGCGCCCGAAGTTGCTGCGCCTGCTCCTGAACCTGTCGCGGCGCCTGCGCCGGCTCCGGCTCCGGCTCCGGCTACGGCTCCGGCTCCGGCTCCGGCTCCGGCTCCGGCTCCGGCCAAAGCCCTGCCTGCTGCATCGCAGTCTGGCACCGCCGTCAAGGCCGAGGCACCGCCAGATTCCGAGCCCACGCTCACCCGGGGCACTGACATCGTGGTGGCGCCGCCGCGCCTGCAGGGCTTGCCCGCCACAGCGCCCACATCGTTCAATTTTGAAGATGCGCCGGTGCAAGACGTGGTCAACGTGCTCATGCGCGACATGCTGCACGCCGATTTCGTCATCCACCCCCCGATCTCGGGCACCGTCACCCTGGCCACCCGCACCGATGTCTCGGGCGACCAGGCGGTGTTCCTGCTCGAGAGCGCCCTGCAGGCCAATGGCCTGCAGATGGTGCGAGACCCCCGTGGCGTCTACCACGTGGGCAAGCCCGAAGTGCTCAAGGGCATCGGGCCGGCCGTGCGCCAGATGGAGCCCGGCAAGGTCTTGCCACCAGGCACCGGTGCGATCGTGGTGCCCCTGCAGTACATCGGCGCCAACGAAATGGCCGCCATCCTCAAGCCCATGCTGCCGCCCGATGCCCTGCTGCGGGTGGATCCCGTGCGCAACCTGCTGGTTTTGGGCGGCTCACGTTCGCAGGCCGAAGGTTGGCTGGACTTGGTCCGCACCTTTGACGTCAACCTGCTCAAGGGGATGTCGGTGGGCATCTTCCCGCTCAAATATGTCACCACCAAAGAAGTCGAGGCCGCGCTCAAGCTCTTGTCGGCCGGCACTGGTGGCAGCGCAGGGGCTTCGGCTGCCCCGGCACAGGCCGCGCCAGGCAGCGTGGCCACTGCACTTGCATCGGGCGGTCTTGGCGCCAGCAGCAACTCGATGGCGGCTGCTGCCTCGAGTGGCGTGAACGAGACCTTGCCGCTGTTTGGTGCCATTCGCATCCTGACGGTGGAGCGGCTCAACGCGGTGATGGTGGTCACCCCCCGGGCGGCCTACCTCGAAGAGGCCAAGAATTGGATCGACAGCCTCGACAAACCCACCAACAACAGCGGCGAGCCCCAGTTGTTTGTCTACCCGGTGCAGAACGGCAATGCCAAGCACCTGGCATCGGTTGTCGGCGGCCTGTTCGGCGGCACCAGCAGTGGCAGCACCGGCAACACCGGGGTGGCGCCAGGTTTGACCAGCGGATCGGCTGGTACCACCTTGGGCAACAACTCGTCCTTTGGCAACAGTTCGGGGTATGGCGGCACCGGCGGCCTTGGCAGTACCAGCAGCAGCTCACTGGGGACCAACCGCTCGACCATGGCCAGCGCCAACAGCGGCGCCAATGTCACGGGCTACAACCTGGGTCCCAATGTGCGTTTGATTGCCGACAGCGCGAACAACGCCATTCTGGTCTACGCCAGCCGGGCCGACTTCAACAAGATCGAAACCGCGCTCAAGCGCCTGGATGTGCCGGCCACCCAGGTGCTGATCGAAGCCACCATTGTCGAGGTCTCGCTCACCGGCAACTTGTCGTACGGTTTGCAGTGGGCCTTCAACAACGGCCTCTCCAATGGCCGCACGGGGGCCGGGGTGCTCACCACCAACTCGACCGGCGTGATCTCAAGTGTGGCCCAGGGCTTCACCTACACCCTCAAGAACTCGGCAGGCAGCATCCAGGCGGTGTTGAATGCCCTGGCCTCTGAAACCAATGTCAATGTTTTGTCCAGCCCCTCGCTGATGGTGGTCGACAACTACACTGCCAACATCATGGTGGGTACCCAGCAGCCGATCTCGGGGGGCAGCTCGGTCACCAGCACAGGTGTGGTCACCAGCAACGTGCAGTACAAAGACACCGGCGTCAACCTGATGGTCACCCCCTCGGTCAACTCGGGCAACATGGTCACGATGGAAATCAACCAAAACGTGACCGATGTGGCCTCGGTGCCCGACGAGGTCACCAAGCAGTACCCCTTCACCCAGCGTCAGGTCACCAGCAAGGTGGCGGTGCGCTCAGGCGAAACCATTGTGCTGGGTGGCATGATCCGCGAAAACAAATCCAACAGCAGCGCCGGCTTGCCGATCTTGAGCTCGCTGCCGGTGGTGGGGGCTTTGTTTGGGGCCAAGAACGTGGGCAACAGCCGAACGGAACTCTTGGTAGTGATCACGCCCAAAGTGGTGCGCTCGGATCAGGAGATCCGTGACGTGAGCGACGAGCTGCGTGACAAAATGCGCGGTCTGTCGCTCAGCAATATCCAATTGGGGGCGGGGTCGTCGTCGAACAGGGTGCCGACCACCTCCAGTGTTTCTACCTTGAAGTGAGTGAAATGCATCAATTTGCGTTTAAACAGAAAGTCATGATGAAGGCACTTGTCAGCTACACCCCTTTCTCCCTCAAGTCCACCCGTGCCGCTTTGACTGCACTGGCGGTGACTACCCTCGCGTTGGCCGGCTGTGCAAGCCAGCCCAAGCTCACGCCGGAAGAGATCGTCAAGCAACGTGCCGACGAGCGCTGGCAGTTGCTGGTCAAGGGCGATTTAGAAAAAGCTTATGCCATGCTGACTGAGGGGTATCGAAAAATCACACCGTACGACACCTACCGTAGCCGCATTGCCAATGGGTTATGGATCAAGGGTGAGGCTGTTGAGGTGAGTTGCGAGCCCGAGAAGTGCGAGGCTCGTGTACATCTTGAATCCAAACCGCCACTGGGTGGCCGTTTTGGCGGTAACATCGACACGTACTTCAATGAGACTTGGTTGCTGGAAGACGGGCAATGGCGCATCTTCGTGCAGAAATAAGCCGGGCTCACGGAGGTCATAACAAGGACTGCAAAGGAGGCGCACCCACGAACTAACCCAACTTGTTGCTTTTACTCAACAGTGCGGGTTTGCTGAGGTTCTACAGGTGCAACCCGTTTTATGCATGTGCTAGGATGGCGAGGCGTAATCAATTTTGGTAGTTGCGCTTACCAACATTTCTTCTCTTAACTGGAGTTTTCATGAATAAAAGGATTCTTTCCCTGAGCATCGCTGCCATCATTGGTGGCGTGGGTGTTGCTGGCGGCGCTTCTGCTGCTGTGCTCGCTCCGGCAGGCAACGGTGCAACTGGCTTGGCCCAAAGCACCGACGGTACCGGCCATATTCTGCTGGTGCCCTACTTCACCACCCAGAGCGGCAACGCCACTCTGCTGAACATCGTTAACACCGACCAGAAGAACGGTAAGGCTGTGAAGGTTCGCTTCCGCGGCGCTTCGAATTCTGACGACGTGTTTGACTTCCAAGTGTTCCTGTCGCCCGGCGACGTGTGGACCGCAAACGTGAGTCAAGGTTCGGATGGTCGCTCGGTGCTGACCACCAGCGACAAGTCGTGCACCCGCCCCGCTGTTGTGTCGGGTACGTCTTTCCCCACCGGTCGTCTGCCTTCCACCTACACCGACGCTCAGAAGGCAAACGAAACCCGCGAAGGTTACATCGAAATCCTGAACATGGCTGACATCCCGAAGGGTCAGACCAAGGATCAGTACGTTGTTGCTGGTAACGCTGGTGCTGTCGGTACCAACCCCCTGTTCACCGCTATCAAGCACGTGTCGGGTGTTGCACCTTGCACGGAAACTGTGATGGCTACACTGGCCACCGATCCTTCGGGTTATTCGAATAGCGTCCCTTATTTGGCTGGTGGCACCTTTGACAACGGTTCTGGTATCAATGGCGTGAACGATACTGCTGTGGTGTCGACTTCCGCTCAAGCACTGGGTCTGACCTTCCCCACCGGTGGTCTGTTCGCTGACTGGACCATCATCAACGTCCCCAACACCACCACCTACAGCGGTTCGGCAACTGCTTTGAAGGCGGACGGTGTGGCTAACTTGGTGTTCTTCCCGCAGACGGCTAACCCCCTGACTACGACTGTCACCACCAACGCGGCTGGCTCCATCACCAACAACGGTAGCACCACGACTGCTGCAACCGTTAACGTTGCTGCTTCCATCAATGCAGCCTCCACTGTTGACGTTGTTACCGCTGATCCTCTGCTGCGCACTACTTTGGTCGGTGACTACACTGGTCTGAAGCAAGTGGCAAACACTCCCTTGGTTGCTGCTGCCTACTACGATCAACCGGACCTGTCGACCCCCTACACTGGTGCTGTTGGCGCATCCACCACTGCCGCTTTGACCCAGGCTCTGAAGCTGACTGGTTCGATCGCTGTGTCGTCGGTTTCTAACGAGTACCTCACCAACCCGCTGATCAACGCGTCGACTGACTGGGTGTTCTCTTCGCCCACCCGTCGTTACAACACCGCCTTCAACTACGCCTACTCGGCTAGCACTGGCGACGGCCGCGTGTTCACGAACTACGGTACCCTGGGTAACACTACCTACACCAGCGCTGCCGGTGGTGGCACTATCGCTCTGAATACCGACTACCCGTTCTTCAGCCCGCTGAACACCTCTGTGTCTGGCAAGCAGATCTGCGTGACCTCTGATACGCAAAATGGTTTCGGTCAAGAAGAGCAAACCACCACCACCGGTTTCGTGGTTTCTCCTGGCACTCCGTACGTGCTGTCTTTCTGCGGTGAAACCTCGATCGTTGTCTTCGGTAGCTCCAGCGTTCTGGGCGCTGCCGTGGCCAGCAACAAGGCTCCTCCGCTGCCTGCTACCGACGGCTGGCTGCGCATTGGTACCACCGGCAAGGCTGCTATTGTGACCAACGGCTTCAATGCTACTACCGCTGCTCTGACGGCTGCTACGACTAACTATGGTCTGCCGGTCATCGGCTACAGCGCTGAGAAGGCTGTCAACGGTGCCGTGTCTGCTGGCGTGTCTGGCAACTTCGGTCTGCTGTACGGTCACCGTGTGAACAAGTAATCGCTTGTTTACAACACCTCTTTAGGTGTTAGATGATCAAAAGCGGGGGTCCTAACCCCCGCTTTTTTTTTGAAATTCAAGGAATGAGCCGGAACAAGAAGGGCCGTATCCGCTTCTAACTTCCCTTGTCATTTTTCAAGTTTGAACCCCATGAAGAAGACCTTTGTTCAGCATTCGATCTCTGTTTGGGCCTTGAGCCTTTCGGCTGCCCTGCTATGCAGTGCTACTGCTTTGGCCGAAGACCACAATGCAGTAGTGTTGTTGGAAGGTGCTGGTGTGCAGGTGACCGATCAAGATGTATTGGTCGAGACCATGACCATACCGCCTGAGCAGCGCAAGGCAGCTTTGTCCAAGCCCGAGACAGTTGGGCAAATCGCCTTGAATATCTACACCAGAAAGGTGCTGGCAGCTGATGCCATCAAGGCTGGCGCGGAGAAAGATGACGATACCTTGAAAGCATTGGCTTTGGTTCGTGAGAAGACCTTCATGGATTACGCCATCGTTCACCTGGACCGTCGCAATGCGCTTCCTGCTGCGGAAGCTGAAAAACAGGCCCTGGCCTCCTACAAGGCCAACAGCAAGAAATACGAAGTTGCCGAACAAGTGAAGGCTAGCCACATTCTGGTGAAGTTCGGCGACGACCCGAAGGCGGCCAAGGAAAAGGCCGAAGGCATTCTGGCTGAGCTCAAGGGCGGTGCCAACTTTGCCGAACTGGCCAAGGCCAAGTCCGATGATCCGGGCAGCGCGGCCCGTGGTGGCGACCTGGGCCTGTTTGGCCGTGGCAAGATGGTCAAGCCCTTTGAAGATGCCGCCTTCGCCCTCAAGAACCCAGGTGACTTGAGCGACATCATCGAGTCCCAGTTCGGCTACCACGTCCTGGTGCTGACCGAGCGCAAGCCGGCCGGCGTCAAACCCTTTGAAGAGGTCAAGGACGATCTGATCGCCGAAGTTCAAAAAGGCGTGATCGACGAAGGCCGCAAGAAGGAAGCCAAACGCATCGGCGACATGGGCAAGATCAAACTGCCCCAAGTCGAAGCCTTTGCCAACTCTCAAAAATAAGCCCATGCTCTTGGCCCGTGCAAGCCTGAAAAGGCCTGCACGGGCTTTGTCATGCCTTGGGCCTGAACAACGTGATTTCTTCCCTGCTTGACGATGTGCGCGAGCTGATCCTAGCCCGCGCCTTGCTCTGGACCTTGACGCGGCGCGAGGTCTCTGCGCGCTATGCCGGCACCGCCGCCGGTGCGCTGTGGTCGTTCGCACAACCCCTTTTGACCATTGCCGCGTATTACCTGGTGTTTGACGTGGTGTTTGGCGCCCGACTGGGCGAGAAGGCCCCGGTACGGGCCGTGGGGGCTTATCTGATCGTGGGGGCCTTGCCCTGGATGGCATTTTGCGACACTTTGGGGCGGGGTATGAGCAGCCTGCTCGACGCCGGTGGCCTGCTGCAAAAGAATGCCTTGCCGCTGGTGCTGTTTCCGGCCCGTTCGGTGCTGGCGAGCACGCTCACCTATGGGCCGTTGTTGCTGTTGCTCACGGTGGCCTACATTCCGTATCACCAAGGCAGCCCGGCTTTGCTGGCCATGCTGCCTTTGCTGGCCCTGCAGTTGCTGCTGACCTTTGTGTTGGCCTATCTGTTGGCGGTGTTTGCAGCCGCCTTGCGCGACACCACGCAGATCGTCGGCTTCACGCTGTCTCTCGGCATTTTCCTGTCGCCGGTCTTGTTCCCGGTGTCCCAGTTTCCTGAAGACTGGCAGTGGGTGCTCTGGATCAACCCGATGACCTCTTTTGTACTGGGCTACCAGGCCATTCTGTTGCAAGGCCATTGGCCGGATCTGCATGTGTGGGGCGCCGCCTTGGCCTGGGTGGGTGCAGTGTCGATGTTGCTGGGCCTGTCGCTGCAGCGCTGCCGTGACCAACTGGTGGATTGGCTATGACAGATTCCAAAACACCGCAGACACCCCGGCCCGCACAGGGCGCACTGTCGCCCGCGAAGCCCAATTGGCCGGCCTCCGATCTGCCGGTCTTGAGTTTGCAGGGCCTGGGCAAAGAGTACCGCCTGTACGACAGCCCGCGTGCGCGCCTCAAATCGCTGCTGCTGGGGGGGCGTCATTACCGCAGCCATTGGGTGCTGCGCGATGTGAATTTCAGCCTGCAACGCGGCCAGTGCATGGGCGTGGTGGGCAACAACGGCGCAGGCAAAAGCTCCTTGCTCAAGCTGATCGCCGGCACGCTGCGCCCCTCCGAGGGCCGCTTGCAGCGCCAGGGCCGAGTCACCGCGATCCTGGAGTTGGGCGCGGGCTTCCACCCCGATTTCACCGGCCGCGAAAACCTGTTCTTCGGCGGACGGCTGATCGGCATCTCTGAGGCCGAGCTGGCTGCGTTGGCCGACAGCATCATTGAATTCTCGGAGCTCGGTGAGGCCATCGATCGGCCTGTCAAATCCTACTCGTCAGGCATGGTGGTGCGTCTGGCCTTCGCTTTGATCACGGCGGTCGAGCCCGATGTGCTGATCATCGACGAGGCCCTGGCTGTGGGCGACCAGAACTTCCAGAAGAAGTGCATCGAGCGCATCGAGGCCTTCCGGCTGAATGGGTGCACCATCCTGTTCTGCTCGCACAGCATGTACCACATCCGCCGCCTGTGCGACAAAAGCCTGTGGCTGGACAAGGGCCGGGTGGTGGCATTTGGCGACACCGAATCGGTGCTGAGCGCCTATGAAAACGAACTCCGCAAGCAAGAGGAGCAGGCCAAGCCTGCAGCCACGCCGCAGGGCGACGCAGCACCCGACGCGGGCGAGGCCTCCGCGCCCGCGCTGGCCCCACCCCGGGCGGATGGTATCCGGGCCGAGATCCTGTCGCTGGAGGTGGCCCACCTCGACGCCTCCACGCCGCCCTTGTTGACCCACCCTGATCTTGTGGTCACGGTGCGGGCCAGGGTGGCGCCGGGTGAGCGGCCTCATTTCGGCGTGATGCTGGAGCAAGCGCGCGGCACGGGCATCACCTCGGTCACGACCCAGACCGATGGCGTCGAGCCGATCTCTGAAGGGGAGGGGCTGTGGCGTGCCACGGTCACCTTCCCGGATCTGCCCTTGCATTCGGGCGAGTATGTGCTCAGTGCCTATCTGTTCGACGAAGCCGGCCTGGTGGTGTACGAGCAGTGGTACCAGCACCTGTATTTCCGGGTGGTCTACCCCAGCGTCGTGCCGGGCCTGGTGCGCCTGCCTCACCATTGGGCTTCGTCGTGAGAACCCGGCTGGACTGGTGGCGTCTGCAGGCCCGTGACCTGTTGGAGTTGGTGCTGGTGCCCGGCCTGGCGGCGGTGCTGCCCTGGCCGCTTTGCTTCAAGCTCTTCCAGCGCCTGGTGCGCTGGGATTGGTTTTACCGCGAGGCCGCCACCGCCGCCCTGCACCAGGCGTGTGAGCGCGGCTGGGTGTCGGCCGACGCGTCCTCCCGACGCGAATGGGGGCGTGCGCGCAGGTTGGTCACTATGATCGACCACGCCGATTTCTACCTCGCACGAAGCCGCAGCCGCCGCTGGATGCGGCGCCACCTGAAGGTTCAGGGTGCTTGGCCGGAGGCTGGCCGGGCCGGAGTGCTGTGCACCTTTCACTGGGGTGCTGGCATGTGGGCCTTGCGCCACGCCGCCGCCAACGGCATGCAGGCTCATATGCTGGTGGCCTCTTTGCAAGGCGCGCATTTTGCTGGCCGTCCCATCATGCACGCCTACGCGAAGGCGCGCACGGCCCAGATCGCACGCGAATTGCACGGCCCGACCATCGACACGGCCGCCAGCTTGCGCCCAGTACTGGACGCCCTGGCCGAGCAGCGCCAGATCATGGCGGTGGTCGATGTCCCGGCGGACGCCGTCGATGGCTCCCTGGAAGTACAGTTGCTGGGGGCGAGGGCCTCGGTGCCGAAGGGGTTGTTGCGGCTTGCGGTGCAAAAGAAACTGCCGCTCACCTTGTTCATCACCGGCATCGATCTGAAGACGGGAGAGCGGTTCCTGCATTTCAAGCCCATGGGGGTGCCGACCGATCTGCAGGCCCTGAGCCAAGAGGTGTTTGCCTGGCTTGATGGCTATATCCGTGAGCAACCGCCCGCCTGGCATTTCTGGAGCGAGGCTCCCCGGTTTTTCCGTGGCTGAGCACGCGCCTGCGCAAGCCCGCCTGATGTTGGCCGGGCCTACGCAACGGAGCAGCGCATGAAGTCGAGTTCGGGTGCCCATTTTGTAGGCTTGGACCATTTGCGGGCGTTGGCCTGCTACATGGTTTTCATCTGGCATTTCACGCACGGTCGCCAAGGCGTGCCGATTCCCTTCGAGGGTGTTCCGGCCTTCCTGCCCTGGGCTTTGCTCGACGAGGGGCACACCGGCGTTGCATTGTTCATGACCCTCAGCGGCTACCTGTTCGCCAGGTTGCTGAGTGGGCGCGACATCCAGCTGAGCCGCTTCTTTTTCAACCGTGCGCTGCGTCTTCTGCCCCTGCTGGTGTTTGTGATCGTTCTGGCGGGCCTGCAACTCCGATGGCAAGGCGCCGATGATGCCGCGCTGCATCAATATGATCTGCAGGTTTTGTGGGGCTGGTGGCGCCCCAGCCTGCCCAATGGGGGCTGGTCCATCACGGTCGAGCTGCACTTTTATCTGTTGCTGCCGCTGCTGCTGGCCTTGCAGCGGCGCAGTGCCCTCTGGCTGTGGGCGGTGATGGCCGCAGCGGTCATGTTCCGTGCGGGCTGGTATGCCCAGCATGGCGAAGTCCAGTCACTGGCCTATCTCACGCTGGTCGGGCGCATCGACCAGTTTCTGGCTGGCATGCTGTTCGCGGGTTTTGCGGCCCGTCTCAAGGGGCGCCACGCCCTGGCTGCGGCCACCCTGCTGGCATTCATGGGCTTCTATGCCTGGTTCGATCAGGCGGGGGGCTTTTTCGGATTTGGCGGATACCCCGCCAAAACCGCACTCTGGGTGCTTCTGCCGACACTGGAGGCCCTGGCCTATGCGACGCTGATTGCCTGGTACGACCAGTCGTTCAGATTCGAAGACAGAGGCTGGTCAGGAGCGCTCGCCCGAACAGGCTCGTATTCGTATTCAATCTACTTGCTGCACCCCTTCTGGGTTTTTGCTGCGGCTGAGTGGGTGCATCGTGTGTGGCCCATGTCTTCGTTCGGCGAAGCACTGGCCTGGGGAACCGGCTTTTTCCTCTTGTCGATTCCGATGGGGGCCTTGAGCATGGCCCTCATCGAAAAGCCTTTCCTGAAGCTGCGCCGGCGCTATATCGCCTGATCTCAGCTGACCCAACGCTTGACCAGCCGACGCAGCCTGCCAGGGACGCGGTGGGCCAGCCAATTCACACCGGGCAGGGCCTGCACGCGGGCCAGCCGCTCCGAGCGGGCTGGCGCAGGAGGCGTTGCCGGATCCGTTTCCACAGGCCCCCCGGCAATTCCACTTGAAGCAGCATCCTGGCCCGGCAACACCTCTTCGACAGGGGGGGGCGACCCTGCTTCAGGGCGGGTGAGTTGTCGCCACTGCCCGATATCGGCGGGCGGAAGGGCACGGGGCGCAGGCAGATTGGTCAGGTAGTCTCGGTCGTAGTCCCAGGACCGGATCTGCGCATCGATGGCATGTGGTGGCTCGTCACTGATGGATGGCGACGGAGCTTGCAGGGTGTTGAAATGGCCGATCCGGATCGAATCGAAGAACTGCGCCAGATCGTTGGCATCGGTCTGCCACGGCAGCAGCCAGGTCCATGCGCGGCCCGTCAGGCGTTCGGTGAAGGCGCCCAGCGCTGGCGCCACGACCGGCAGGCCCAGGTCCAGGCAGGCGCTCAGGGTGTAGCTGTAGGTTTCGGGCCACCGTGCCGGGAACCAGGCAACATCCGGCTGGAGCCACGCCAGCAGCGAGCCCAGTTCTTGTTCCTCGTAAGGGCCATGAACGGTGAGTCGGGCCCGGGGTTGGGTCTTGAGTGGCCGGTACGCATAACCGACCAGATGGAATTCGAGCGGCAAGTCACTTTGGGCCGCCGCCAGCGCCACGGCCTCGAGGAGGTCGGCGCCTTTGATGGCGCTCAGGGCACCGAGCACCACCACCCGAAGCGGCTGGCCCTGGTCTCGTGCATGGGGCGCCGGCACCGGCAGGCCGTGGGGGTGTTGCAGATCGGTATGGGGTGCAAAGCACACATTGGCCTGGGGTGCAAATCGGAGCATGCGCCGGGCGGTGTCCTGGCTGGGGGCCAGCACGTAGCGGGCCCGGGTCACCATGTCGCGGTGGTACAGGTGCCAGATGTCGATCGTGGGGTTGCCCGGCGCCGGTGTCTGGCGCAGGCAATCGTGGCATTGGCTCAGGCCCAGTTCGCCGCAGTATTGGTGGCTGGCATCGGTGAGCGAGATCTGAGGGCACTTGGCGTAGTAATCGTGCGCCGTGAAGTCAAAGGCCAGACCCAGGGCCTCGGGCAGTTGCCAGACCTCTGGCCGGTGGCCCAGGAGATGATGAAAGTGCGCATGCGCGATGCCCAGGCTGCGCAGCACCTGATGCAGTATGGCCGTCTGTTCAGGCAGGCGGAACCAGAGCGTCGATGCGCCTGAAGGGTGATCGATCGTCAGTTTGACCCGGTCGCTCTCGGCCGTTTGCAAGAGGTGGAAGCCGGCACGGGCGCGCAGGTGCTCGGCCAATTCGATGGTGTGTCGATGGGTACCGCCTCCACGGTCGTGCGAGACCATCAGGACCTGAGGCCGCGGATCCGCTTGCACCCGCATGAAATCGACCGTCAGGCGGGCCGCTTGAGCCGGGTCTTGCCGGATGAACTCATGCACCGCCAGTTCGTAGTCCGGATGCAATCGTTTCAGGGTTTGCATGGCAGCCAGTTCGCGAGCGCTCTTGGTCTCGCCGAAGCTCACGCCACCGGCATGCAGCACAAAGGTATCGAGCGCGTGCAGATTGCGCCAGCCCCGCGCGTGGGCACGGCGGCAGAAGTCGTTTTCCTCACCATAACCTTTGCCGAAGCTCTCCACATCAAACAGGCCGACCTCCTGCAGGCAGTCGCGCCGGATGTACATGCAAAAGCCGACGCCGGTGGGCACATCCACCACCTGGCCTGGGTTGGCCTGCGCAAAGAGCGTGTCCAGGCTTTGGGTGCTGTGCCCGTGTGGCAGGCTGTTGGCCGCGCAGAAGCGGGGATAGCTGCAGATCGTGGCGTTGTTCGAGAAAGGCGTCACCGTACCGACACGACCATGGCCGTGGGCGGCCTGGGTCAGGCGGTCGAGCCAGTCGTTGGCCACCTCGGTGTCGGAGTTGAGCAAGACGACATCGTGGGTGTCGCTCAGGGCCATGCCGCGGTTGACGGTGGCAACGAAGCCGAGGTTCACCTCGTTTTCAAGCAGCAGCACCCGCGGCTCGCGGGCGGCCAGTTCTCTGAGCCAGAGGGTGAGCTCGGGCTCCGGGCTGCAGTCGTTGATCACGACCAGGCGCCAGGCTTGCCGTTGGGCATTGGCCAGCACCGACTCCAGGCAGCGGCGTGTGTCTGACAAGCCGCGGTAGACCGGCACGATGATGTCGACCGTGGCCGGCGGCGCTGTCACAGAAGGGGGGGCGGCCACCGCCATTGCCTGGGGCGGCACCGCCGATGCGGGAGCCATTGCAGCCGATGCGGGCGGCATGGCCTCGATCGAACGGCCGTGTGGGTTGCGAAGAGCCTGCAGCTCGGATTGCAGCTGTAACTTGAGCTCTTGCAGAGACCGGACCTGCTCCTGCAAGGCGTGGTTGTGGCTTTGCAGGCGGCCCACATCGCGACTCAGGGCAGCGACGGTACCGGTGGTGTGGACGCGGGCCTGGTCCTGGATCAGGCGCAGTTCGTGTTCGTGGACGCTGTCGGCCAAGGTCAGGTAGTCGGCCGACATGGGCCAGCCGAGTTCGACTTCGAAACGGCCCCCTGCGGCTTCGTGGATGACATGGGCGACGGGCAGCTCCGTCCAGGGGTCGTCGCCATACATCAGGGCCATCGCCCCGGGCGAGCCAAGGCCAGGGCCCCGCATCAAAAGATGTCTGGATCGAGGCCCCTGAAAGGCGGCCAGGCCGTCGCGCTCGACGGCCCAGTCCCAGAGCAGGCGCCCCTGGGCGGAAAACAGCCGAGCTGAAAACAGATGCAGGAAGCCGGGCCGGTCCGCCGGGTCCAGGCGCAGACGCTCTGCTTGCATGCCCAAGGGCAGTGCGAAGTGAAGGGTTTGCCGGGCTTGTCCGATGGCGCCGCGGGCCAGTACTTTGTGGGCCTCGCTGTAATCTCCGTTCACGGCCCAGTAGACATGGGCGTTGAAGCTCGCGTTGCGAGGCCGCGCGTTTTCTGCCACAGGCACGCCCTGGATCCCATGGCGGGCGCGGGCGATGAACTGGTAGGTGAGCGCGTCGGGGGCCGACAGCAGAAACCGGGCGACCCCCGGCGGCAACTCGTCGAATCGGGCACTGAACTCCGAGTCGGACAGGGGCCGCTCGATGGTCTCGAGGCCCAAGAGCCCCCACCCCTCTTGCCCCAGAAAATCCAGCAGCGACTGCCGGGTGAAGAACTTGAGGTGAGTCCGGTCCAGCAGCCCTTCGTCACGGTATCGGAACTGGCCCTGGATCAGCTCAGCCACCAGGCCGGCGTAGCCCACATGGGGGATGGAAATCAGAAGCTCTCCGGCAGAGGCCTCCAGCAGGGACTGACAGGCCAGCAGCACGCGTTCGGGGTGCTTCAGGTGTTCAAGCACATCGGCGCAGACGATGTAGTCGTACTGTTGGCCCGGGAACAGGGTCAGCAGATCGCATTCATCCAGGTCGGCGATCTCGACGCGGTGGTAAGACGGCCGGGCCAATTCGGCTTCGCGCGGGTTGAAGGTCACGCCATCGACCCGGCAACCATGCCGCTCGACCAGGTGCCGGCCCAAAGATCCGCTTCCGCAACCCAGGTCGAGCACCCGGGCCCCGGGGGTGATCATCCCACCCAGAACGGTCAGTGAGCTGCGATCATCTTGGGACAGTTCACGGGCATAGACATGAAGATCGGACGGGGCTTGATGCATGCTCGGATTATCACAGTAGTCGGTTGCGCTCAAGGCCGCGCCAGGGCGCGGCGGACGCAGCTGATCAATGGGTCCGGATTCAGGTCGGCGCAGTTTGGGGGCTGTTGCATGCGCATCGGCTGCACTCACGCACGCCCGCATCAGGCCTGGGGGGCAGGCTAGAATCGTGGGTTAGTCTGCAGGCTAGGCCATTTCGCCCTTCGCAATCAAAATGCCCGCCAGACTCCATGCTGATTTAAAAGGTTGATTCATGCAGGCACTTCAAGCCGTCTCTCCAGAGAATTACTCGGGCAAGCACTGGAAGCATCCAGGCAACTATTCCTACGCCGCTGATTTGCACTACGTGCCCGTGGTGGCCGGCGAGTTGCTCAAGGCTGCAGCCCATCTGCCGCTGGTCTTTGCCAAGGTGACCGAGTCGTTCCAGTTGATGGCCGTGATGTCGCTGCAACCTGGCACCAACCTGCTGGTCGGTCCGCAGGGTCAATGGCTGGGGGGCTACATTCCCGCTCTGCTGCGGGGCTACCCCTTCACCTTGCTGCAATCCGACAAGGGCGAATACACCCTGTTCTCGACCTCCGAAGGCGAACACATCGTGGCGGCAGGCGAGGGCGCACCGTATTTCGACGCCCAAGGCAAACTGAGCCCTGAAACCCAGAAAGCCGTTGATTACCTCACCGAGGTCATGCGCAGCCGGGCTCAGACCCAGCGGGCCGTGAATGCGCTGGCCGCCGCCGGCTTGATCGTGCCTTGGCAACTGGCCACCAACCACAATGGCGAAACCCAGACCGTGGAAGGTCTCTATCGTTTGGACGAAGCCAAGCTGGCCACCCTGAAGCCGCAGCAATTGGTCAAGCTGCGCGACGAAGGCGCCTTGCCCATCGCCTACGCCCAGTTGTTCGCACGCGAGCATTTCGGTCAGTTGCAGCGTGCTGCACAGGAGCAGGAGCGTCTTCGCTCGACCGGCGCCTGATGGGTGCTCGCAGAGGCGGTCTTGGGCGTCGCGTGATGCAGACGGCAAGTCTGATCACCTGGACTTGAGACATGATCATCCTCACCTCGCTTGCCTTTGTCCTGGCCTTGGTGGTCGGCGTGCTGCTGGTGCGTTCCCGATCGCAGCTGGGGGCGCGCTACGCGCCCGACAAGCCTCAGCGCTTCCACATCGGGCAGGTCCCCCGGCTCGGCGGCTTGGCCATTTCTGCGGGCCTCGTCGGGGCTTGGCTGGTTGGCGCCACGGTTGACGGGGTGTGGATCAATCTGAACCTCCGCATCAGCCTGCCCTGGGTGCTGGGCTGGGTGGTGGCACTGATGCCGGCCCTGTGGGTCGGGCTGCTTGAGGATGTCACGCAGCGCCTCCGGGTGAGCTGGCGCCTGTTGGCCACGCTTCTGTCCGGGGCGTTGGCTTGCGGTCTGCTGGATCTGTCGATCACTCGACTGGACATCGGATGGCTGGACATGGCGCTGAATCAATGGCCTTGGCTGGGCATCGTCCTGGCCCTGGTGGCGGTGGCAGGCCTGCCCCACGCCTTCAACATCATTGACGGCTATAACGGTCTGGCGGGCACGGTGGCCATGCTGATCTGCCTCGCCATGGCGCATGTGGCGCTTCAGGTCGGCGACCGCACCATGTGCGCGCTGATGATGGCGCTGGTGGGCGCGACCGCCGGTTTCCTGTTCTGGAACTACCCTCGTGGTCTGATTTTTGCCGGTGATGCCGGGGCCTATCTTTGGGGCGTGGTGGTGGCGGTCGGCGCCATTTTGCTGGTGCAGCGCAACCCGTCCATATCGCCCTGGTTTCCGCTTTTGTTGCTGATTTACCCGGTGGGTGAAACGCTTTTCTCGATCTACCGTAAATCAGCCCGCGGGGTCTCGCCCGGGATGGCCGATGCCCTGCATTTCCATCAGCTCATCTTCCGCCGACTGGTGCGCAAGGTCTTCCATGATGATCAGGCCCGTCAGATGCTGATCCGCAACAACCGGACTTCGCCCTACCTGTGGGGGTTCACGGCCCTGACCGTGTTTCCAGCGGTGTTGTTCTGGCAGAACACCCCCGTGCTGATGTTCTTCTGCGGCCTGTTTGTCGTGACTTACGTTCTGGCCTACCTGGCCATCGTGCGTTTCAAGGTGCCGGGCTGGTTGCGGCGCTGAGCAGCCCGGCTTAGATGCGGCACAATTCGTCTGTGTCGCTGGGGCGTTTGCACGCTTGCGCGCCAGTGTCCATCGGCAACTCACAGGCCGGCAATGTCCGCCCGCGTTATCACCTCCACCCAGTTCAGACCATGACCGAACTCCAATCCATTGCCCCGCGCGACAAGGCCGAGATCCTGGCCCAGGCGCTGCCCTACATCCGCAAGTTCCACGGCAAGACGCTGGTCATCAAGTACGGTGGCAACGCGATGACCGATCCGGCCCTGCAGGCCGACTTTGCCGAAGACGTGGTGCTGCTCAAGCTGGTCGGCATGAACCCGGTGGTGGTGCATGGCGGCGGCCCGCAGATCGAGACCGCTTTGAACCGCCTGGGCAAGAAAGGCGAGTTCGTGCAGGGCATGCGTGTGACCGATGCCGAAACCATGGAAGTTGTCGAATGGGTGCTGGCCGGTGAGGTGCAGCAGGACATCGTGGGCCTGATCAACCAGGCCGGTGGCAAGGCCGTGGGCCTGACCGGACGCGATGGCGGCCTGATCCGTGCCCAGAAGCTCAAGATGGTCGACAACAACGACCCCAGCAAAGAATACGACGTGGGGCAGGTGGGCGACATCGTCTCGGTCGACCCCAGCGTGGTCAAGGCCTTGCAGGACGACGCCTTCATTCCCGTCATCAGCCCGATCGGCTTCGGTGAGGACAACGAGAGCTACAACATCAATGCCGACGTGGTGGCCAGCAAGCTGGCCACCGTGCTCAAGGCAGAAAAGCTGGTGCTGCTGACCAACACCCCGGGTGTGCTCGACAAGGCCGGTCAACTGCTGACCGACCTCACGGCCAAGCGCATCGACGAGCTGTTTGCCGATGGCACGATCTCGGGCGGCATGCTGCCCAAGATCGCCGGGGCGCTGGATGCGGCCAAGAGCGGTGTCAATGCGGTGCACATCATCGATGGCCGCGTGCCGCACGCCATGCTGCTGGAGATCCTGACGGATCAGGC
>RXJO01000263.1 GCA_003987795.1 Curvibacter sp. | reverse complement strand
GCTTGTGAATGCGAGCATGGAGTTCATGCTTCACATTCTGGAAGTTTTCAGAACGGGCTAAGCGTCGAAAAGAATCGGGACAACCAGCCAATTGTCTGGGCTTCGTCGGCACCACCGCGTCCACGCGAATGGATGCGCACGTTGGCCACCTGGGTGGAGGCCACGATGGAGCCCGGCTGCAGCGAGCGCGGATCGACCGTGCCCGAGAATTTCATCACGTCCACGGTCTGGTTCAGACCGATCTGCTTCTCACCGCTGACGACCAGGTGGCCGTTGGGCAGCACGTCGATGACGGTGGTGGTGATGGTGCCGGTGAAGGTGTTGGCGGCTTCGACGTCGCCTTTGCCTGAGAAGCTGCTGTCGGTGGTCGCCCCCAGGTTGAGTTTGCTGGCCGTGGAGCTGGACAGGAACGGGAAGGCCGACACCCCCGAGGAAGTGTTGGATTTGCGTGCCGTGTCGGTGGAGACCTTGGTGCTGGCCGTCACGCTTTCGACGATCTGGATTGTGACCACATCGCCGACCAGGCGGGCGCGTCGATCCTCGAAGGCCGGGCGGTAGGCCGAGGTGCGAAACAGGCTGCCGGCCGTGGCCGGTGCCGCGTGCGCCATGGGCGCCAGGTCGGGCGGGGTGGTCGGCAGCACGTCGACCTTGGGGACCGGGGCCAGGGTTTCGCAGGCGGTGCACAACGCGGCCATGCAGCTCAGCAAGGTCAGGCGCAGGGGAGAGAGTCGGTTGTTCATGGCAGTCCTTCAGTCGATGCGTGGCGCGCGGCGGGGCCTCAGCCTCAGATCTGGCTGAGCTTTTGCAGCATCTGGTCGGTGGTCTGCACCGCCTTGGAGTTCATTTCATAGGCGCGCTGGGTCTGGATCATGTTGACCAGTTCCTGCACGATGTTCACGTTCGAGGTCTCGACAAAGCCCTGCATCACGGTGCCCAGGCCATTGGCACCCGGGGTGCCGGTGGCCGGTTGGCCCGAGGCCGCGGTTTCGGCATACAGGTTGCCGCCCTTGGGCTCCAGGCCGGCGGGGTTGACGAAGTTGGCCAGCGCGATGGTGCCCATGGGCTGGGGTGCCGTGTTGCCCGGGATGGTGGCGGTGACCACGCCGTCGGCACTGATGGACACGCTTTGGGCCGTGGCCGGGATGGTGATGC
The DNA here is from genome assembly GCA_003987795.1 of Curvibacter sp. Taxonomy (GTDB): domain Bacteria; phylum Pseudomonadota; class Gammaproteobacteria; order Burkholderiales; family Burkholderiaceae_C; genus Curvibacter. Next base: position 4,893 of record RXJO01000263.1, on the reverse strand, counting down.
CGTTGGCAATCGGCAGGCCGGCCGAGGTGACCAGCCGGCCTTGCGAGTCCAGCTGGAAAGAGCCGTCGCGGGTGTAGCCGATGGTGCCGTCGGGCAGGGTGACCTGGAAGAAACCATTGCCCTTGATGGCGACATCGAGCGAGTTGCCTGACTGCTGCATGCTGCCCTGGGCGAAGGAGCGGGCCGTGGCCACGGTGCGCACCCCCAGGCCGACCTGCAGGCCGGTGGGCAGTTGCGATTGCTCGGTGCTGTTGGAGCCGACCTGACGCAGGTTCTGGTACATCAGGTCTTCGAACACGGCGTTGGCGCGCTTGAAGCCATTGGTGGAGACGTTGGCCAGGTTGTTGGAAATCACGTCCAGCTGGGTTTGCTGGGCTTCCATGCCGGTCTTCGAAATCCAGAGCGAGTTGATCATGGGGGTTCTCCTGGGGCGCTTTCAGCTCAACCTTGCACATTGAGCAACTGGCTGGCGGCCTTGTCGTTGCTCTCGGCGCTGGTCAGCAGCTTCATGTTGTTTTCGAACTGGCGGGCGGCCTGGATCAGGCCCACCATGGCTTCCACCGAATTCACGTTGGAGCCTTCAAGTGCGCCGGTCTGCAGTTTGGCCGTGGCGTCAGCGTTCAGCGGGTTGCCCGAGGCGGCACGGAACAGGCCGTCTGGCCCGCGACGCAGCGGATCTTCGGCCGTGGGGGTGACCAGCTTGAGCCGACCCAGGGTGTTGGGCGGCTGACCTGCCGTCTTGGCCGTGATGGTGCCGTCGGTGCCGATGGAAAGCTCGGCATTCGGTGGCACGTCAATCGGGGCTCCGCCGTCGGACAGGATGGGCAGGCCGGCTGTGTTGACCAGGGTGCCGGTAGAGGAGATCTGCATGGCACCGTTGCGGGTGTAGGCCTCGGTGCCATCGAGCCCTTGCACCGAGAACCACGAGTTGCCCTGGGTCATCGCATCCATGCTGTTGTTGGTGCGCTGCGCCGGGCCGGCACTGTTCTTGTAGCCGGTGGTTGTCTCCAGGGCGAACACGCGGGTGCTGGCCCCCGAACCTTCGAGAGGGACCGAGCGATACGCCGTCATCTCGGCCCGGAAGCCGTTGGTGGAGGCGTTGGCCAGGTTGTTGGACAGCACGCTGGTCAACTGCGTGGCCGCGTTGGCGCCAGTCATCGCGGTGTAGATCAAACGGTCCATGGTGGGCTCTCAGGGGTTCAGGGTGTCGGCGCCGGTATCAGCGCAGGTTGACCAGGGTGTTCATGATCTGGTCTTCGGTCTTGATGGTCTGGGCGTTGGCCTGGTAGGAGCGCTGGGCGGTCATCATGTTGACCAGTTCCTGGGTCAGGTCGACGTTGGACTCTTCGAGGGCGCCGGCCTGCAGCGCCCCGAAGTTGCCGCTGCCGGGGGTGCCCTGGGTGGGGGGGCCGGAGGCAAAGGTCTCCTTCCAGTCACCACCATTGATCTGCATCAGGCCCTGGTTGTTGCGGAAGCTGGCCAGGGCCAACTGGCCGGCCGATTGGGTGGTGCCGTTGGAGTAGCTGGCCGTGAGGGTGCCGTCGGCGCCGATCTTCACGCCCGTGAGTTTGCCGTCGGCATAGCCGGTCTGGGCCACGTTGTTGGTGGCGAAGGCCGAGGCGAACTGGGTGGTGCCTGAGAGGTCGAGGGTGAACTTCACCTGGTTGGCGCCATCGGCAGGCGTGGTCGGGCCGGTGATGCTGATCTGTCCGTTGCCGCTCACGGTGGTGTCCAGCGCACCGCTCGAAGTGAACTTCAGTGTCGTTGGCGTGGTGGTGATCGGGTCGGTGTCCGTCTTGGTGTAGACGTTCCATTGATTGGCGGTGGCCGTCTTCTGGAAGTAGACCGTCACCGGCACCGCATTGCCCAGCGAGTCGTAGGCGTTGAAGGTGGTGCTGTACTGGGCCAGCAGCGGGTCGGCCGAGGTCAGGGTGGCGTCCACGGTGGCATTGGCCGGCAGGTTGAACTGAGCGGTGGCGCCGTAGGTGGTGGGCGAGGTGCTGGTGTCGTCCGCCGTGGCCTTGGCTGCGATCGAGCCCGAGGTGGGCAGGGTCAGCGGGGTGGGGCTGGTGCTCAGGGGCTTCCCGGTGGTCGGGTTGGTCTGGTACCCCAGCACCTTGGCGCCGTTGTTGGTGACGATGTAGCCGTTCTTGTCGAGCTTGAAGTTGCCGGCACGGGTGTAGGCGGCCGAGCCATCAGCCTCTTGCAACTGGAAGAAGCCGTTGCCGTTGATAGCGGCATCGAGGTTGTTGCCGGTGATGTTCAGCGTGCCTTGCGAAAACTGCTGGGACACCGCGCCCACGGTGACGCCGATGCCCGAGTTGTCGCCACCGGCCACCCCGATGGCGGAAGACACCAGCTCCGAGAATTCAGCGCGCGAAGCCTTCATGCCATAGGTGTTGGCGTTGGCGATGTTGTTGCCGATGACGTCAAGGCCTTTGGCGGAGGCGTTGAGTCCCGAGAGTCCTGCTTGAAAGCCCATGTTGTGCTCCTTGGATGCGAGAGAGGGGGGACGTGGATCAGTAGACCGAAACGATCTTGTCGTAGCTCACCGTGCCGCCGTTTTGCAGCGTGATGGCCAGGGCGCCGTTGCTGGTACCTACCGAGCTGACCACGTCGTGCGAGTAGGTGGTGGGGGTGACGCTGGCACTGCCGTTCTTGGCCGTGACCGAGAACTTGAGCGGCCCCGTGCCTTTGTAGGAGGAGGCGTCCCAGGTCACATCGTGGCGGCCGGCACTCTGGGTGCCCATGGGCACCGTGGCCACCAGCGAGCCGCTGGCGTCAGTGATCTGCACCTTCACGTCGGCAGCGTTGCTGGGCAGGTCGAAGGTGCCGGTGGCGGTGGCTTTGCCAGCGCTCGTGCCTGTGCCGGTGGTGATCGTCATGGTGTTGCCGGCCGTGAGCACCTCATGGCCGATCAGGCTGCCGCCCTGCATCAGCTGCATGGAGGAGAACTGACTGGCCATCGTCTGCATGGTGGTGTTGAGCTGCTGGATGCCGGTGACGGTGTTGATCTGCGCGATCTGCGAAGTCATCTGGGCGTTGTCCACCGGGTTCATCGGGTCCTGGTGGGTCATCTGGGCTACCAGCAGCTTCAGGAAACGGTCTTGCTGATCGGCACCGCTGGTGGTGTTCAGGCCGTTGCTGCTGCTGTTCGATGTGCCGCTGGTCGCATTGGCCCCGTTGTTGGTGGTGTACGAGTAGCCGTTGGTGGCGTCAAAGGAGATGGTCATGGCGAATGTCCTGTTGGCCGGTGATTAGGAGCCCATCTGCAGGGTCTTGAGCAGCAATGACTTGGCGGTGTTCATCACTTCCACGTTGTTCTGATAGGCACGCGAGGCCGAAATCATGTTGACCATCTCCTCCACCGGGTTGACGTTGGAGTGCGCCACAAAGCCTTCCGCGTCGGCCATCGGGTGGTAGGGGTCGAAGTCCTTGCGGCCCGGGGTGTTGTTCTCGGTGATGGAGGTGACCTTGACCCCGGCCGTGGTGCCGTTGTCGGCCATGGGCACGGTCTGGAACACCACTTGCCTGGCCTTGTAGGCCTGGCCGTCCGGTCCGGCGATGGCGTCGGCGTTGGCCAGGTTGCTGGCCACCACGTTGAGACGCTGCGACTGCGCGCTGATGGCGCTGCCGGAGACGTTGAAGATCGAGAACATCGACATGGCGAGCCTTCCTGTTCTGTTCAGCCGTTCACTGGCCCTGGATGGCGCTCAAAATGGTCTTGGTGTAACCATTGATGAAACGCAGCGTGGCTTCGTAGCGGACCGAGTTGTCGGCAAAGTTGGCGCGTTCGCGGTCCAGATCCACCGTGTTGTTGTCCATGGCCGGTTGCGAGGCCACCGCATAACCCTGCTGCAGCGAGGTGGTCGACAGCATCGGCAGCGGGATGTGACCGGGCTGGCTCATGCCGGCGGCCGCGGCGGCACTGCCTGCACGGGCAGTGGCGTCGTCCGAGGGGCTCATCTTCAGCGTCAGGTCCGACATGGCGTTCACATCGCGCATCGCGTCGGCGAACTTGAAGTCGCGTGCCACGTAGCCCGGTGTGTCCGCGTTGGCGATGTTGCTCGCGATCGTCCGCTGACGTTCGGCGCGCAGGGACAACGCCTTGGCCTGAAAGTCGATGGGTTGAGTGATCTTGTTGAGCATGTCGGTTCTCGCGGGAGGGCTGTCTGGTGGCGGGTAGGTTCTCCGGGTTGCTGTCGATTATGGAAATCCGGCTCGCGGCCGATCAGCCGATGAAGCCGCGGAAAGGCCGTTTGTTTGGTCGATCCGGCGCGGGTGGCGCCCCTACAGTTGCCCGTGTCAAAAGGCCGTCAGGCCGTGTCCGGAGAACGCCATGAACCCACTTCCAGTCCGTCGAACCCAAGCCTTCCGCAGTCGCCTGCGTCGACTGGCTGCGGTTGTGCTGCCCTTGGCGGCCCTGTTGATGGGCGCCGAGGTCGCGCCGCTCCGGGCGCAAACGACGCTGGACAACGATGCCACGCGCCTGACCCAGCAATGGATCGACCAGGAACTGGCGCGCAGTCAGGCGACCCAGGCCATGCCCTTGCGCATGGAGGTGGTGGTGGGTTCGCTTGACGAACGTCTGCGCTTGGCGCCTTGTGCCAAGGTCGAACCCTATCTGCCAGCCGGGCAGCGCCTTTGGGGACGTACCCGCCTGGGTTTGCGCTGCACTGAAGGCAGCGTGCGTTGGAATGTGTTCCTGCCGGTGCAGGTCAAAGCCTTCGGACCAGGCTGGGTGCTCAAGGGCAATGTGGCCTCGGGTGCTGTGCTCAACCAGGGGGACGCCATGGAGGCCGAGGTGGATTGGGCCGCCGAGAACGCCGCCATCGTGGCCGACCCCTCGCAGTGGGTGGGGCAGGTAGCAGCCCGCATGTTGCTGCCCGGGCA
>RXJO01000367.1 GCA_003987795.1 Curvibacter sp. | reverse complement strand
TCTCGAGCTCTTGATTGCCAAACGCGGTTCCAGGATCGATGCCCACCGCCTGATGCCCGTCCACCGGGCGTCTGCCGCCCAGACTCCTAGGTCATCGCCCATCAAGGCGACGTCCGCAGTCTCCAGCGCCACGTCCGAGCCTGCCGCGCCCATCGCGATACCGACCGTGGCGTTCGCCATGGCCGGCGCATCGTTCACACCATCGCCCACCATGGCGACCATTCCGTTCTGGGTGCGCAACTGCTTGATCGCCGCCACCTTGTCCTCGGGCATCAGGTCGCCGCGTGCCTCCGTCAGGCCGACGGACTTGCCAACGGCGTCGGTCACGCGCTGGTTGTCTCCGGAAATCATGATCAGGCGCTCGATGCCCAGGCTCTTGAGTGCCGCCATGACGTCCTTGGCGACCGGACGCGGCGTGTCCATCACGCCCAGCACACCCAGGTAGCGCTCGCCCGATCGGACTAGCATCGTCGTGCAGCCCTTGTCCATGAGTTCCTGGTTCATCTGGACAAGCTCTGCCGGCGCCTTGGCGCCCGGCACCTCGTCGAAAAGCGCCGCCTTGCCGACATAGACGTCAGCGCCATCCACGCGGGCACGCACGCCGCGCCCGGTGATGCTCTGCAGCTGTTCGGCCTTGCGGGAGATCTGCTCCTGCGAAAGACGCTCCTTGGCGCCGGCCACAATGGCTGCGGCCAGCGGGTGGTCGCTGTGCTCCTCAACCGCGTAAGCGACTTCGAGCAGCTCCCGCACCGAAGCTCCGGAGACCGTGCGCACCTCTGTCAGCTTGGGCTTGCCTTCGGTCAAGGTGCCCGTCTTGTCGAAAGCGATGGCGCTGAGCGTTCCGAGGTTTTCCAGCGGTCCGCCGCCCTTCACGAGGACGCCACCCCGGCCAGCGCGCGCCACACCGCTCAAGACAGCGCTGGGCACCGAGATCGCCAAGGCACAAGGACTGGCTGCGACCAGCACCGCCATCGCGCGGTAGAAGCTGGCCGAGAACGGCTCATCGATCACGAATCCCGCGAACAGCAGCAGCACGACCAAGGCCAGGACCAACGGTACGAAGATGCGCTCAAACTTCTCCGTGAAGTTCTGCGTGGGCGAGCGTTGGGTTTCGGCCTCGGTGACCAGCCGCACCACACGAGCCATCGTGGACTCGCCGGCCTTGCGCGCCACCACCACTTCAATGGCGCCGGAACCGTTGATGGTGCCGGCGAACACGCGATGCTGCGCAGCCAACTTGTCGAAGCCCTGCAGTGCGGCCTCGCGGTCGGGAACCGGGCGCTTCTCCACAGGGACGCTCTCGCCCGTCACGGGCGCCTGGTCTACGCTGGTCTCGCCCACGACCACGAAGCCGTCGGCGGGAAACCGTTCGTTGGGACGAACGATCACGACGTCACCAACCTCCAGGGAGGCTACGTCGACTTCCTGGATGACGTCACCCCGGCGCACTTGCGCCCGTTCGGGTGCCAGCTTGGCGAGCGCCTCGATGGCGCGGCGTGCTCGCCCCATTGCGTAGTGCTCCAGCGAGTGGCCCAGACTGAACAGGAACAGCAGCAGGCCACCCTCCGTCCACTTGCCCAGTGTGGCGGCACCGGCCGCTGCCACCAGCATGAGCGTGTCGATCTCGAATCGCTTCGCGCGGATGTTCTCTATCGCCTCGCGAACCGTGAAGAAGCCGCCAAAGACGTAGGCCGCGATGGCGAAACCGACGACGATGGCATTCGAAGCAAGCGCCCAGCGTTCGACGGCCCAACTGGCCAGGACCGCAGCGCCGGCCAGCAGCGCGAACACCAGCTCCGACTTCTCCCCGAAAACGCCGCCATGCGAATGCTCACCGGATTCGCCTTTCGCGTGGTCATGCCCTTCATGGCTGTGGTCTTGATGAGGCGCATCCCCGTGTTCATGCGTCCCAATCCCGTGCTGGTGACCGTTCGACGTCGCGCGCTTCGTCTGTTCAACGGGGACGGTATTGAATCCCAGTGCCGTCAACTTGCCGTGCAGGGCCTCCTCGGACACCTTGCTCCGATCGAACTCGATATAGACAGATCCTGTCGGCGCGGCATGGACTTCGAGCACGCCGGCCACGCCACGGACCTCCGCCTCCCAGCGTCGTGCCACCCTGGCATGGGACGGCGGGCTCTGCAGCAGCAGATGCCCGATCTCGTCTGTAAGCTTCGCGCCGGTGGCTTGCGCAATCTCCCGAAGCCGGCTCAACGAGATCGCCGCAGAGTCGTAGTGGACGCACAGTTGTGGCGCTTCTGGTGTGCCGGAGATATGCGCGTCGCCAACGCCCGGCTTGCCTTTGAGCGTTGAGATAAGTAGGTCGACGCACCGGTCCCGCACTTGCGGCACGTCGGGCAGCAGCACGGGTAAGTCGAGCTTGAGCTTTTGGTCAGTGGTCATGATGGCTTCCTGTTGTTTCGAATATTGCCCGTTTCACGCGACGTTTCCTATTGCCGGCATTCGGGTGTTAAAGCGACGAACCGGAGGCCGCCTGCTTGAAGTCATCCAGCTCTTCCTTCAGTGACATGATGGCCGCGTAGTACAGGATCGTGTTCTGCATGGCTGAGGCACGTTCTCGGTCCATGTCCACTGTGCTGTTGTCCAAGCTGGGCTGCGATGGCAGAGCGAATTCCCCCTGCTCGACCGTACCTCTATCAGGGGCCAACAGCGTGCCAGGTATGTGAGCCGTCGACGTCATGGCCGGGACAGCAAGCGACTGGCGTGATGACTGCGCCAAGATATCGCGGAAGTTCATGTCGCGTCCCTGGTACCCCGGCGTGTCGGCATTGGCGATGTTGCTGGCCCGCAAGGCTTGTCGCAGCCCTCGGAACAGCAACGTCTGAGCCCGCCATTCGTCGGGATCCTTTCGCTCGCAAGGCTGGCCGGCCGATGCCATCATTTCAAGCTTATCGGCCATGACGCTGCCGGACTCGATTCATGCAGCCAATATTTGCCCACTGCTGTCCACGTGTGCTCAAACGGCAGGGCAAGTGCAATAAACAAGATCAGCAATCGAACCATTGGCAAGAAGTTCAGCGCACGAGGCAGCTTCGAGAGCTAAGGCACGCGCGCTAAGTGCGCACGCATTTCCAGAACCGTCATTAGAATCTCTGAACCAACTACAGAGTCAAGTTCTAGATCGATTTCGGGTCACAAAGCGCCTCTGACCTCGCCACTGCGGGACGCACAGAGAATGGGGTACGAGTAGCAACGGTACAGAAAGTTGACTTAAGAAGATTTGGGCGGGAGTTGCTGTGCGTATGGTTCGGTAGCGAACCCGATTTTTGACATGTCAATCCACCCTAATTTGACATAAGGAATATTGCGTTAATTTGACGAGGATACAAAGCACGACAGAGGCAAAAAGTTGCTTTGTTGAGTGAGTAGATCCTAGTGGCACAGCAACGGTGGTCCCGAGTACATTGACCAACTTCTCAGCGAGTGTTCCGTCGAGCGTGCCATTTTTTTCCCAGCGCTGAGCCGTGTTCTTGAGAATTGCCTTCGATGTCCAACGTTTCGAGGCCGTTTGATGGACGGTTTGCGCGAGACTGAGTTGCGGTATCCCGCTCGGAGCCGAAACTCGGCCAGCACGGCGGCGTCGATTTGGGGCATTGGCCTACCCCTGGCTTTTTTGTCCTGCGTTATGTTGTGAATAATGATGTCGACCAATTTTGTTGTCCATTTCTATAAAGACAACAAAATAAGAAGGAGCCCCCATTTCAGGGAACACGAATGAAACATAGACTACGGGGCTAATGGTCCGATGCGCTGGTGCAGTGAGTCCCGCATCAGCTGGTTTGGTCTCCCTCCTTGGTGGCCTAATACTTGTTACAGCGTTGTTGTGTATGGGCTCGGCGTAGGGCAGTTTAGGCCCAGTGCGACCAAGCTGTTTGATGGCTGAATTTGTGCTGCTGTCACGTCTGCATGTTGATTTCCATGTAATCCTCACCCCCGGGGGGCACTTTCAGATGGAAATCAACAGGCTGGGGCTTTGCAGCTGCTTGATCCCCCAATGAGACGGCGTCACCCCTCAAGCCCGAACAGTGATCGCCACCGTGAGCTGGTAGCCGAAACCGCGCACCGCCTTGATGGCCTCCAGCCCGCCCTGAGTAAAGGCCATTTTCTGGCGCAGACGACTGATGATCACGGGAAGATTGTCGCGCAAACGGGGCTGCTCATGACGTGAGTCCAGACGCTGCACCAGCAGCTCGGTGCTTAGCTTGCGCTCGGGTGCCAGGGCCAGCTCATACAACAGCCGCGACTCCAACAGGGTCAGTGTCACCGTCTCGCCCGTTGTCGAGCTGAGTTGCTGGCGCGGTAGGTCAAGCTGCAGCCCGTTGGCCACGCGCCTGCGGATACGGCGGGCCAGATTGGCGATCACTGCCTCAAGCTCGTCCACATTGGCAGGCTTGGTCAGGTAGACATCGGCGCCATTCTGGTAGCCCGCCGTCTTGTCAGAGGGCATCGCACGGGCAGTGAGCATCACCAGGCCCATCTCGGGGAAGGCCATCCGCATGCGGCGGCAGAGGCTCAGGCCGTCCTCACCTGGCAGGTTCAGGTCGACCACCAGGATGTCGGCATGGCGCTGGCGCAGCAGGGTCTCCAGCACCTCGCCATCATCCGCGCCACGCACCTGCACGCCGGGACGGGTCAGAAAATCCACCAGTTCAAAGCGCACCAGGTCATGGTCCTCAACGACGATGATGTCCAGGGGGCCCGTGTCAACAACAGCATCGTTTAGCGGCATGGCAAAGAAAACTCAAAGTGGATCAGAGGGGTGGAACCCGAGCGAGGCTCATGGCGGTAGCTGATGCTGCCGCCCTCGCGTTCGAGCAGGCTTTTCACTAGGTACAAGCCCAAGCCGGACCCGGTACGCCTGTGCGCCCCCTCGGCCCGGTAGTACTTGCTGAAGACACGGTCTGCGTCGGGCAGGCCGGCTTTGCCGACGGCATTGCACACGCTGACGCGCACGGCTGCACCGGGTTGATCTGGCAGCGATAGGGCCTGAAGCTGCAGCTCGATAGGCGATTCAGCAGGCGAATAGCCCAGTGCGTTGTCGATCAGGTTGCCCAGCACGGTCTGAAAGCACAGCACATCGACCCACGCGACCAGCTTGGGCGGAGCGTTCAGCGCCACACGGCGCCCCTCAGGGTGGGCGGCCACGGTCTGCGCAGCCAGCTCGAGCAGATCGGCCTCGGTATGGTTCGAGGTCCAGGCGCCAGACTCCAGCCGGTCTACCTGCCGGCAGCGGTCCAGCACCGTGTCCATGCCCTGGGCAGCCGTCTGGATGCGGGCCAGGTGGTTCAATTGGGCGGCGGGCAAGTCGCTGCCCTGGCGGCGCATGTTCATGACCGCGAGCCGGATCGACGCCAGCGGGTTTTTCAGTTCATGCAGCAGCATGCCCAGGAAACTGGTGCTGGCGGCCAGCTGATCATGCTTGGCCCGCAGCAGCAATTGCGACGCCGCCACCTCGCGCTCAAGCAAGCCCCTCGTCTCTCTGTCGAGCTGGTCACGGCGCGTCAACACCACGTGCTGCATGACCGAGCCGAACAGGTTGATCAACAGCGCCGGGTACAGATGCCAGAAGGTCATCTGTCCCACCCCGAGCAGGGGCAGCACAAAAACGATCAGGTACAGGGTCTGGGCAGTGAACAGGCCGCGGACGATCCAGCGCAATCGGGTGTCCTGGATCCTGAGGAACCAGGTTGCGACAGAGCCCAGCAGAGTGCCCCACAACAGCAGGTTCGAGTTCAGGCTCATGGCCTGGTGAGCCTGCTCATGCCAGATCCACCACAGCTGCAGCGGGAAGGGCAGCGCGGTGCCGCCATACAGCCACACCGTCAAGCGAGGTGCACCAAATTGCCTCACAAAAACCATGTAGTACAACATGCCCAGGCACAGGTGCCCACACAGCACGGTGGACATCCAGGCGTCGACACCGTGCGGGGCATGCGGCATGAAGTACTTGGCCACCACCCCGAGGTAGAACAGCGTCAGGATCACCGTGCCCGCCTGCAGGCACAGGTTCATCG
>RXJO01000582.1 GCA_003987795.1 Curvibacter sp. | reverse complement strand
ATGCGGGGCGAAGGCGTGGTCGACGATCTCGGCCCGGTACAGCTCCACCCCGGCCCGGTGCGGCACGCGCCGGTACAGGGCGCGGTCGCGTGGCGAGTCGAAGGCCTGCGGCACGCCGCTGGGGCGGGTGCTCGGGTCAACGGTGGGCTGGGAAGGGTTCGACAAGGTTCAGGACCGGCTGGGCTGACGCCAGGCGTGCTGCTGCAGCGATTCGAGGGTGACGAACTGCAGCGCGTTCTCATGGGTGGCCTCCAGCACCACGGGCGGGGCCACGCCGGCTTCGAGGGCCTCGCGCCAGCGCAGTGCGCACAGGCACCATCGATCACCGGGTTTGAGGCCGGTGAAGCGGTACTCGGGGCGCGGGGTGCTGAGGTCATTGCCCACGCTCAGCGAGAAGGCCAGGAAATCGGCCGTCACACGGGCACAGATCAGGTGGCTGCCGGCATCGCTGGCATCGGTCTGGCAGCAGCCGTCACGGAAATAACCGGTCAGGGGGTCGTAGGAGCAGGCCATCAGCTCCGTGCCCAGCACGTTTTTTGCAGGAGACAAGGTGGTCATGGGGAAACTGCGCCAAGGCGCCGGATTGCAAAGCCCTCAGTGTGCGGCAAGCTGGTTTGCACTTTGTGAAATCTGGACAAAAACCCCGCCCGGCCGAAGTGCATCAGACCCGATCAGAGCGCCGCTGGGCCCCCACCTCGCGCAGCAGATCGGCCAGCGTCTTGCCAGCCTCGTCGCGAAAGCGCTCCTCCAGGCGTTCGAGCTGCGTGATGCGGTCGAGCCGGAAGCTGCGGAAGGCCTGCCGGGTCTCGCACCAGGCGGCCAGCGTCCAGACCTGGCCCCAGAAGAAGCAGCCCAAGGGCCGCAGGGTGCGCTCGCTGTGCTCGCCGGACAGCGCGTGGTAGCGCAGCCGCACCTTGTGGCGCGCCTGGGCCGCCTCGCGCAGGCATTGCAGGCGTTGCTGCACCTGCGGGTCTTGCCCCAGGGTGGGCGCGTACACGGCCTGCGACTCGGCTGCAGCCCGGGCACCGGCCGGCAGCACCGACAGGATCTTGCCCAGGGCCTGCTCGGCCTCGCGCGCCAGCACCGGGTCGAACCAGGCCTGGGCCAGGCGCACCGCCGCCAGCAGGGCGCCGGCCTCGGCCTGGGTGAACATCAGGGGCGGCAACTCAAAGCCAGCCCCCATGCGGTAGCCCACGCCGGCTTCGCCCTCGATGGGCACGCCCTGGTGCTGCAGGTCGGCCACGTCGCGGTAGACGGTGCGCTCGGACACCTCCAGGCGCTCAGCCAGGAAGGCGGCCGTGCTCAGGCGACGCCCGCGGATCAGTTGGACGATGTGGAACAGGCGGTCGGCGCGGCGCATGGGACTTGAAACGGTGTGTCGGGGACAGGTGTGTCGGCCCTGGATCGGCGATGATGCCTGCTGATTGTCTGCCTGGATGCCCGCCCCATGAAAACCGCCCTGATCGTGATCGATGTGCAACAAGCCCTGTGTGAGGGCGAAGGTGCCGTCTGGCAGGCCCCTGCCCTGATCGGGCGTCTCAATGCGCTGACAGCGCGCGCCCGACAGGCCGGCGTGCCGGTGCTGTTCGTGCAGCACGAAAGCCCGAACAGCCCCCTGGCGCACGGCACGCGAGGCTGGCAACTGGCCGACGGGCTGCACACCAGCCCGCTGGATCTGCGGGTGGGCAAGACTGCTGCCGACTCGTTCCATGGCACCGGGCTCAAGCTGCGCCTCGATGCGCTGGGCATCCAGGCCCTGGTGCTGTGCGGCATGCACACCGAGTTCTGCGTGGACACCACGACGCGGCGCGCCCTGGCCCTGGGCTACCCGGTGACACTGCCGGCCGACGGCCATGGCTCGGCCGGCAATGCGGCCCTGAGCGCCGAACAGGTGGTGGCGCACCACAACATCACCCTGAGCAACATCACCAGCTTCGGGCCCCGGGTGCGGGTGCTGGCCAGCGCCGACATCGACTTCACGGCCTGAGGGCCTCACACCGGCCCCGGCACCCCCATGGCCCGGGCGATCAGGCCCATGTCGTGGGCACTGAGCTCGAACAGGCCAAAGCGGAAGCGGGCGCCCCAGCGCTGACGGTCTTCGACGAACTCGAACTGGTCCAGCAGCGGGTGGATGGGCACCTCACGGGCCGCCTGCAGGTACTGCACATCGCGCCGGAAGGGCACGAAGCCACCGCCCATGTCAAAAGCGTAAGGCTCGCCCGGCGCCACCCGGCCGATCGAGACCAGGCTTTGCAAGCGGTCGCTGCCGCCCATGCGGGTGCTGGGCGAGTAATAGGCCACCCAGTCGCCGGCCTTCAGACGGGCCAGCGGGCTGCGTTTGCCATGGCAGACCTGCATGAAGCCCTGCGGGGCGTGATCACGCCCACGGCGGGCATGCTCAGCGCTGGCCACGGCCATCCAGTGACGCAGTGGGCGTGCGGACGACGGGGCCTGGGGCACACCAGACAAAACGGGTGTCTCGGGAAACAGTGACAAGGCCTGCATGGTTGGCCCCTGGTTCAACGCTGAGTGCTGTGCAGACCCACCAGGTTGCCCTCGGTGTCGTGCACATGGGCGATGAAGCCGATGCCGTGGGGCAGCTCGATGCAGGCATCGATCACCCGCCCCCCGGCCGCGGCGACCCGGGCCACGGCGGCGCCCAGCGAGGGCGCGCAGTCCAGGTAAGGGCGAACGCCGGCGTCGGGAGCCACGGGGCGGCCCGCCACCAGGCAGCCGCCCGGGGCCGGCTTGTCGTGGCAGAACACAGCCATGGGGCCGCCGCCGAAGTCTTCGCGGTGCATGGAGCGGGCCAGCACGGCCTGATAGAAGGCCTGGGCGCGGTCCAGGTCGGCACAAGGGATCTCGAACCAGTTGATCGCGGTGCGGCTGGGGGTGGCAGTGGAGGTGTTCATGGTCTTGTCCTTCAAGAAAGTGGGTGAAGGACGCCATGGTGCAGGGGGGCTGCTGACAACGGGGTGTCAGCAGCCTGCACGGCAGTTGCTGCCGGAACCAGGACCTGGGCTGGCCCGGGACAGAGCCCGGACCCGACTCAGGCGGCCGGCGCCTCGGGCGCAGCCACTGCGGCAGCGGCCGCGGCGGCCTGCTGACGACGGCGCTGGGCGCGCTCCACCGTGCGGGCGGCATCGCGCGGGTCGAAGCCGTACATGTCGGCAAAGGCCTGCACGGTCTGGCCACTGGCTTCGAAGGCGCGCAGCCGGGCCTCGTCGCGGGCGGCGGCTTCGGCGGCCTCGGCCAGGGCTTCGTCGAGCACGGCGTTGGCAGCCTCGTCACGGCCGATCACGCGGGCCGCGTAGGCTTCGGCGCTCAGGCCCGAGGCCTCGAAGGCCTGCACGATGCGGCGGCGCAGCTTGGGGCGCAGGTCTTCGGCGCCGGGGCGCTGCTGGCGGCGGCGGAACACCTCCAGCAGGGCATGGTGCACGTGCTCAGGCGCCATGGCCTCGACCGGCTGGCCTTGCAGGTCATGGCGCTGCTGACCGGCGGCCACGGCCGTCAGGTAGCGGCTGGAACGGGTGTGCAGGGCCAGCGCCGCCTTGAGGGCCTCGCGTTCGAACACCTCGGGGTGGGCGTCTTGCAGGTCCTGGAAGATGCCGCGCTTGAGCGGCAGCGGCTGTTCGCCGAACAGGGCCGGGTACAGGGTGGCCAGTTGGTCGAGCACCGGGTGGCTGCGCGGAGGGCGGGCCGGCTTGGGCGGTTGGGCAGCGGCCGGCGCACGCTCGGCACGGCCCGCACCGGGCTGGCGCTGCGGGCGGCGCCCGGCTTCGCGCGTGACTTCGCGGCCACCACGCGGGTTCGCCGGCTGGGCGGCGGCGCCCTCGGCCGACTCGGGGCGCGAGCGTCCACGACCGCCGCGGCGGCCGCGGCGGGCACCGCGCCCGGCGGGGGCGCCGGGCTCGTCAGAGGGCGCCTGCGCGGCGACGGCACCGGTCGGAACTTCGGAGGCGGCGTCGGATGCGGCGGCCTGCGGCGGCACCGATGCGGCATCGGCCAGGGAGGGGACGCCAGCGGTTTCGGACACGGATTCAGTCATGACAGAACGGTTTTCGCAAAGGGACAAACCCGCCATCATGCCAGCCCTTGGGCGACTCAGGCTTGCAGGGCCTCGTCCAGCACCTCCACCCAGTGCTTGACCGGGGTTGCGGTGCCGCTTTGCAGGTGGGTGATGCAGCCGATGTTGGCACTGACGATGACCTCGGGCTGGAGGGCCTCGAGATGCCCCACCTTGCGGTCACGCAGCTCGTAGGCGATGTCAGGGTTGAGCACCGAGTAGGTGCCGGCCGAGCCGCAGCACAGATGGGCCTCGTTGCGCGCCACCTGCACGGTGAAGCCCAACGCGCCCAGGTGCGTCTCGACGCCGCCGCGCAGTTTCTGGCCGTGCTGCAGGGTGCAGGGCGGGTGAAAGGCGACCACCCCTTTGGGGGCGCTTTTCAGGCGGGGCTGGAGCAGGGGCACCAGCTCGGGCAGCAGCTCGCTGAGGTCGCGGGTCTTGGCACTGACCAGGGCAGCCTTCTCGGCGTAGGCCGGGTCGTCGCGCAGCAGGTGACCGTAATCCTTGATGGTGGCGCCACAGCCCGAGGCATTGATGACCAGGGCTTCGACCTGGCCGCTGCTGAGCAAGGGCCACCAGGCGTCGATGTTGGCGCGCATCTGGCCCAGGCCGCCGTTCTGGTCGTTGAGGTGGAACTTGACCGCCCCGCAGCAACCGGCCTGGGGCGCGGTGACGCATTCGATGCCGGCGGCATCGAGCACCCGGGCGGTGGCGCTGTTGATGTTGGGTGACATGGCGGGCTGCACGCAGCCGGCCAGTGTGAGCACCTTGCGCGCGTGCTGGCGCTCGGGCCAGCGGCCGGCCGATTGCGGCAGCGGCACCTTGGCACGCAGGGTGGGCGGCAGAGCGCCGCGCACCATCTGGCCCAGCTTGAGGGCGGGCGCGAACAGCGGCGAAGGCAGGCCCTCCTTGAGCAGCCAGCGCACCGCCTTCTCGGAGGCCGGGCGCGGCACCTGTTCGTCGACGATCTGGCGCCCGATGTCCACCAGGTGGCCGTACTGCACGCCGCTGGGGCAGGTGCTTTCGCAGTTGCGGCAGGTCAGGCAGCGGTCCAGGTGCATCTGGGTCTTGCGGGTCGGGGTCTCGCCCTCGAGGACCTGCTTGATCAGGTAGATGCGGCCGCGCGGGCCGTCGAGCTCATCGCCCAGCAACTGGTAGGTGGGGCAGGTGGCAGTGCAGAAGCCGCAGTGCACGCATTTGCGCAGAATGGCTTCTGCCTCACGGCCGGCCGCGCTGTCCTGGTACTGGGGGGCGAGATGGGTTTGCATGGTGGGGTACGAAAGTGAAAAACGCTCGGGAACAGGCCGCTCGGCACCGTGTCAATCGGCGGCGGCCCGTTGCTCCAGCAGGCGCCCCAGCCGCCGCAGATCGCCCAGCAGGGGCGGCAGTGACAGGGACAGCAGGAGGGTGGCCAGGGGCAGCACCCAGATGAAACCGATGTGCTTGAAACCGGCGGCGCCGACCACCCCGCCCACGGTGAACAGCCCCAGCAGGGTGGCAAACAGGCGCAGGCGCGCGGGGTTGGCCCGCACCTGAGCCCCCTGACCCCGGGGCTGGCCGTTCCAGTAAAGCATCTTGCCCAGTTCGATGCCGAGATCGGTGATCACGCCGGTCATGTGGGTGGTGCGGATCTGGGCCGAGGAGATCTTGGTCACCAGGGCGTTCTGCAGGCCCATGATGAAGGCCAGCAAGAGCACGGTGAAGGGCACGGCAAACGGGGTCTGGCGATTGAAGGTGCTGCCGATCAGGCCGAACAGCAGCATCAACACGGCCTCCAGCAGCAAGGGCAGCGCAAAGCCGCTGCGCAGGTGGTGCACCCGCCCCCAGTTGACCAGCACCGCCGTGAGGGCTGCGCCGGCGGTGAAGGACAGCAGGGCCCCGCAGGCCGAGGCCACGAACACCACATTGACCAGCACAAGGTTGTCGGCCAGCATGGAGACGAAGCCCGACATGTGCGAGG
>RXJO01000578.1:315-6128 GCA_003987795.1 Curvibacter sp. | reverse complement strand
GAAGCGTGTGGAGACCTGGCTCATGGTGTACGACCTGCGCCTGGAGCGCGCCCAGGGTCGCGGTGAATTGCAGTTGCGTGGCCACAAGCGACTGCACCAGACCGCCCAATCCTCCAGTTGGACGGACCTGACCACCCTGTACGTCGAGGTGCGGGAGCGGGCCGACGGCCCCTTGCTGGCCCAGGGCATCGCCACGCTGACGCTGGACGACCTGCTCAAGCAACTCACCACCCTGAAGATGGAGGCCGTCACGCCGCTGGCGCGGCAGGTCCAGGACCACCTGCCCGGTCTGATGGACACGATCCACCTGCTCTACCTCGAGCAGTTCGCGGGCTTTTTCGGGATGACAGTGTTCCAGGCCTATGGCGGTCTGTTGTCCTGTCTCAATGACTTTCCGGGCAAGGCCTTGCCCCAGTGGGCCGGCCGCGCACTGAAGGCACCCGCCCCAGAACAGCATCGTGTGCCGCTGGACGACGGCTTCTCGATCCGCCTGACCCGTTACCGGGGCACGAAGGGGCCGGTGATCCTGGCCCCGGGCTTTTCGATCAGGGCCTCGTCCTTTGCCACCGACACGGTGGATGAAAACCTGGTCGAAGCCCTGTGTCGGGAAGGCTATGACGTCTGGCTGCTGGACTACCGAGGCAGCATCGACTCGGGCAGTCCGCTGCAGCCCTACACCATCAGCGACATCGCCCGCCACGACTGGCCGGCAGCCGTGCGCCATGTGCTGGACCAGACCGGCCGGCCCGACCTGCAGGTGATCGCCCACTGCGTGGGCTCGATGACTTTGCTGATGGCCCTGCTCGACGGCATGCCCGGCGTGCGCTCGGTGATCGCATCCCAGCTCACGCTGCACCCGATCACCAATTGGCTCAACGACCTCAAGAGCGAACTGGGTGTCTCGCGCCTGCTGCAGGAGCGGCCTGAATTCGACGGCCATGTGGATTTCGTGCCGGGCGACAGCGACTTCGATCGCCAACTCGATGCCGTGCTCTGGGGCGTGCCCGTGCCCGAAGGCGAGGCCTGCAAGAACCCGGTGTGCCGGCGCCTGTTCGCCATCATGGGGCCCTCTTACCGGCACGATCAGCTCAACCACGCCACCCACACCGCGCTGTCGCGCATGGTGGGGCCGGTGTCGTTGCGGCCGTTCGACCAGTTGAGCCTGATCATGCAAAAAGGCCATGTGGTGGATCCGCTGGGGCACGAGCGCTACCTGACCCCAGAGCGGGCACGCCATCTGGCCCTGCCCATCCACTTCATCGCAGGCGCACGCAATCAGCTCTTCCTGCCGGAGACCAGCCTGCGCACCCTGGCCTGGCTGCGCGGACACAACGACCCGGGCCTCTACACCCGCCAACTGTTCAAGGACTATGCCCACATGGACCTGTTCATCGGCAAAAACGCGGCCACCGAGGTCTATCCGCAGCTGATCAAGGTGCTGAACCGGCACCCCTGAAGCCATGTACGCCGGTCACTTTGCCATCGGCCTGGCCCTGCAGAGCCGCATGCCCCGACAGACCGCCTGGCCGGTCGTGCTGGGCGTGGGCCTGCTGGACCTGCTCAACGGCCTGTTCATCGTGCTGGGCTGGGACCACGTCAGCCCCAACCTGGCGGCAGGCCCCTACCTGTACTTCGACCTGCGCTTCATCGATTGGGATCACTCCCTGCTGGCCGCCCTGCTGTGGTCGCTCGCCTGGGGCCTGCTGTGCTGGCGTCACGGCCGGGGGCTGGCCGCCTGGGGCGCGGTCGCGGCGCTGTCGCATTGGGTGGCCGACTGGCCGGTGCACAACCACGACCTGGCCTGGTACCCGTTTTCAGACCAGCATGCGGGCGCCGGCCTGTGGGCTCGCCTGGGCACCTGGGCCTGGTGGTTGGAAGGTGGCCTGGTGCTGGGGCTGGTCGCGCTGGCCTGGCGGCAGGCCGGCCACCGTGGTGCCGACTGGCGCTGGCCCGGCCTGCTGGTGGTGGCCCTGTGGCTGGGCCTGAACCCCTGGCTGTCCCCCATGCGCGCGATGGCCGGGTGGCCGGAACCCTGGGCGCATCTGGGCCATGGCAGCCTCGTGGGCCTGGGCTTTCTGCTGCCGGGTCTGGCGCTGATCGCCCTGATCCGCTCGGCCCCCCCTGCCGGCAGGCAAAACGGTGCTTGATTTCACCTAAGTTTCACTTTGAAACAATAAGTCCGTGCTCCAATCGAGCGCTTTGGATTTGTTGTTTCTGTGCATTTCATGTCTCCGATGACGCCTCCATGGCGTCGCTTTGTCGCCGTTACGGCCATCAGCATCGCAATATTGGCCGCTCACCCCAAGAGCTGGGCGGCCCAGCCGGCACAGAGCCTGCCGACCCGCTTTGCCGAGTGCCCTCAGTTTTTTGCCGGTGGTCATCCACCCATTGTCAAACCCACACGTGGTTTGCGTGAGCTCTGTTACGAAGCGTTTGCCGTCTTGCACAGCGCCGAAAGCCGGACACCGGTGTTCGTGGCCGAGCGCCTGAACCGCCGACGCATCGAAGACGCCGACGAGAAGCGCGCCGACCGCTTTTTTGCCGATGCCCGCCTGCCGCGCAACGAGCGTGCCGAACTCGAGGATTACAAGGGCTCGGGTTACTCACGCGGCCACATGGCCCCGGCCGGCGACATGCCCACGCCCAGCGCCATGGCCCAAAGCTTCTCGCTGGCCAACATGGTGCCGCAGAACCCGCAGCACAACAGCGGACCCTGGGCCCGGATCGAACAGGACACCCGCCGCTATGCCTTGCGGGCCCAGGGCGATGTCTTCGTGATCACCGGCCCCGTGTTCGAGCCCGGCAGCGAACGCGTCGGCCCGGGGGGCGTGCGGGTGCCGGCCTACCTCTACAAGCTGGTGTACGACGCCCACACCGGCCGGGCCTGGGCCCACTGGCAGCGCAACCAGGCCGGCGAGCGCGTGTCGGCCCCGATCCCCTACGAGGAACTGGTGCGGCGCACCGGCATCGATTTTCTGGGCCGGCACAGCGATTGAGGCAGCCCCCGGCTCACACCTGTCCGCCCCCGGCCAGCAGGCGCTGCCGCAGGGCCTGCTGCACCTGGGGCCATTCGTCATCGATGATGCTGAAGCGCACCGAATTGCGCTTGCGCCCGTCGGGCATGATGCGCTCGTGCCGCACGATGCCTTCCTGCACCGCCCCCAGCCTGGTGATGGCGGCGCGCGAGCGGTGGTTGATCTCATCGGTGGTCAGTTGAACCCGCACGCAATGCATCACTTCGAAGGCATGGCGCAACATCAGGTACTTGGCCTCGGTGTTGGCAAAGCTGCGTTGCCAGCGTGCAGCCAGCCAGGTGGCGCCGATCTCCAGCTTGCGATGGCGCCGGTGGATCTTCCAGAAGCGCGTGGTGCCGATCACCTCACCGCTGTCCACCAGTTCGGTGGCGAAGGGCATCACGGTGCCCGCCTCGCGACCGGCCAGGGCCTCGGCCAGGTAGGTCTGCACGGTGGACGCCGAGGGCACCACCGTGAACGGCAGCCGCCACAGCTCGCCATCGGCTGCCGCCTTCAACAGGGCCGGGCCGTCATCGGCCTGCAAGGGTCGCAGTCGGATCCTGGGCCCCAGCAACGTGGCCTGCAGATCGAGCGGCGCAGGCGCCAGGGATTCGGGTGGCATCGACATCGGGTTCATGGCCCAGGATTCTGCCGTGTCGGCCGCACGGCTAAGATGAGCGCCCTCCTGGGCCCGCCAACGCCCGGGCAGTTGCCAACCTCCTGACCGACCCATCCCATGCAAGCCCTGCTCGACACCATCGCCTCGATGGCCATGCCCCAAGACGCCCAACGCCTGTTCCACGGCCGAGGGGGCCGCTACCCGGGCTGCGAGCAATGGACCCTCGATGCCTACCCGCCGGTGTGGGTGGTGACCAGTTTCCTGCCCGTGTCGGAGGCCGAGCTGGCCACGCTGCAGGATGCCCTGCAGGCACGCTGGGAGCAGATCGCACCCGGCCAGCCGCTGAACTGGGTGTTCCAGGAGCGCCTGGAGGGCCGCGCCGAGACCCGCCTGATGTCGGGCAGTGTGCCCGAACCCCACCTGGTGACCGAAGCCGGCGCGCAGTACCGCGTGCACGTGCTCAAGGGACAGAACCATGGCCTGTTCCTCGACATGGCCGAAGGCCGCCGCTGGGTGCGCGAGCACCTGCAGGCCCACCCTCACCCCAACGGCCTGCGGGCCCCCAAGGTGCTGAACCTGTTCGCCTACACCTGCGCCTTCTCGGTGGTGGCCTTGCAGGCCGGGGCCCGTCAGGTGGTGAACGTGGACATGAGCGGCGGGGCCATCGCCATCGGCCAGCAAAACCACCGGCTCAATGGCCTGGACACCGGCGCCAGCTTTCTGGCCCACGACATCTTCACCACCTGGGGCAAGATCAACCGGGCCGGCCCCTACGACCTGGTCATCGTCGATCCGCCCACCCACCAGAAGGGCAGCTTCGTGGCCACCAAGGACTACGCCCGACTGATGCGCCGGCTGCCCGATCTGCTGGCGCCCGAAGGCCGGGCGCTGCTGTGCCTGAACTCGCCCACCCTGGGCCTGGACTTTCTGCAGGACCAGATGCGCGAACTGGCGCCCGGGCTGGTCTTCGAGCGGCGGGTGGCCAACCCGACCGTGTTTGCCGACAGCAATGAGGACCGTTCGCTGAAGGTGCTGGTGTACCGCGCGGCGGCAGCCGAGCCGATGGCCCCGGCGCCCACCCACCCGGCGTGATGCTCGGACGGCCAGGGCCAGATGGGGCGTCCGGCTAAGGGTAGCGCCCCAAAATGCCATTCCCTGGCCGAATCAGGCCTGGGTGGTGCTAAATTGCTGCCACGCCGGTCGAAACATCGATCAACGGCCCTCACCCATTACCCTCACGCCAGAGCCTTCATGCCGCATTCCCCGGAACTGCACACTGACACTCTGGACGCGCTGCCCACGCCCGCCGTGGTCACCGTGGCGGGCCGGATCGTCCATGCCAACCCCGCCTGCCTGCTGCTGCTGGAGGCCGATCAGCCCGATCAGCTCCTGGGCCGCGCCTACAGCGACTTCACCCATCCACTGGACCAGACGCGCGCGCACCGACGTGTCCAGGCGATCAGCCAGGACGGCCCGCCCGGCCAGCGCAACCAGAGCACCAGCTACCGCATGCAGACCTGTGGCGGCAACACCCGCATGGTGCTGCTGGCCAGCGCCAAAGTGCTGTGGCAAGGGCAGCCCGCCTTGCTGATCAGCGGCATCGACATGACCCATCTGGACCGCCTTCAGCATCAGATGCTGGAGAGCGAACGCAACTTCCGGCGGCTGTTCGAGAAGATGCAGGATGTCTACTACCGCACCGATGCGCAAGGCGTGGTGCAGCATGTGGGCCCCGGCGTGCGACGCGTCCTGGGCTACGAACCCCACGAAATCGAGGGCCGCACGGCCGAGTCCTACTACCCCCAGAGCAAGGACCGCGATGCCTTCAAGCAAGCCATCATGGCGCATGGCGAAGTGTCTGATTTCCCGGGCCAGATGGTGCGCCGTGATGGGCAGGTGATCGACATCTCCATCAGCAGTCACGCGCTGTACGACCAGCACGGCGCCTTTGCCGGCGTGGAGGGCATCTACCGCGACGTGACCCAGCGCAAGAACCTGGAGCGCGAACTGCACCGCCTGGCCAGCACCGACATGCTGACCGGCCTGAGCAACCGCCGTGTGCTGCTGGAGGCTGCGGAATCGCTGTTTCTGGCCAGTGCCGCCTGCGGCGACGCCGGTGCCTCGCCTGCGCCAGCGCTGCTGATCCTGGATCTGGACCACTTCAAAAGCATCAACGACCG
>RXJO01000578.1:0-265 GCA_003987795.1 Curvibacter sp. | reverse complement strand
CCACCTGGAGGGCGACCGCGCCCTGATCGAGTTTGCTGCCGTGGTGCGCGCCGAGCTGCGCAGCAGCGATGTGGTCGGGCGCATGGGCGGCGAGGAGTTTGCCGTGCTGCTGCCCGACACCCGCAGCTCCGAAGCCGAGGCCATTGCACAGCGCATCCTGCAGCAGCTGCGCCTGCGCCAACTCTGGAGCGGTGAAGACCAGCACCCCCGAGGCATGACCGCCAGCATCGGCGTGGCCAGCCGCCAGCCCGGCGACCGCCACCTG
>RXJO01000105.1 GCA_003987795.1 Curvibacter sp. | reverse complement strand
GCCAGCGCCTCCCGCACACGGTCGGTGACGGGGTGATTTGTAACAGCAGCAGCTTGATTCATAAGGGTTTTTTCAGATGTCGGGGCGGGACGGGCAGCTATACTCGTTTGGCTCGCAAAAGTGGATTTTAATTGGCCCGCTTTTTGCGATCAGGTTCAGGCACAGGCCGAACACCTGCCACCGTCGGGAATCGTCACGGGAATCCTCAAGATTTGCCGCCCATCGCGCCCGACCCGCTGCCTCGAAAAGGCGGAACGACCCTGGGGATAGATTCTTGAAAAACGGTTTCTTCGCCGCCGGCGAGCTTTTGCTGACACGACTGGCCCATCAGGTCGAACACCATCCCAAACGCATCACCGCCGTGGTCGCGGCCCTCTTGCTCGGCGGCGGAGGCGGCGCCTTCGCCGTGGCCTCCATGGCCCCCGATGCCGCCGACCTGCCGGTGCGCCAGATCACCGAGACCGTGCAGCCGATCTCGCTGAGCGAGCAGGCCGAAGCACTGGACATCCACCGCTTCAACCTGTTCCGCTCCGACACGGTGCGCCCCACCGACAGCGTGGACACCCTGCTGCAGCGCCTGGGCATCAGCGACCCGGTGGCCGCCGCCTTTCTGCGCAACGACGCCCTGGTGCGCATCAGCCTGCTCGGGCGCAATGGTCGCCAGATCACGGCCGAAGCCAGCCAGGACCATCGCCTGCAACGCCTCGTGGCCCGCTGGACGCCCGACGACAGCAATACCTTCCAGCGCCTGGTCTTCGAAAAGAACGACCGTGGCAGCTATGCCTCACGCATCGAGACCGCTCCCCTGACGGCCAGCAGCAAGCTGGCCGGTGGCACCATCCGCAGCTCGCTGTTCGCGGCCACCGACGAGGCCGGCATTCCGGATTCCGTGGCCACCCAATTGGCCGAGATCTTCTCGGGCGATGTCGACTTTCACCGCAGCCTGCGCAAGGGCGACCGGTTCTCGGTCGTCTACGAAACCCTGGAAGCCGATGGCGAACCGCTGCGCGCAGGCCGCGTGCTCAGCGCTGAATTCATCAACGATGGCAAGGCCTATCAGGCCTTGTGGTTCCAGGAGCCCGGCCAGAAGGGCAGCTATTACAGCCTGGACGGCAACAGCATGCGCCGCGCCTTCCTGACCTCTCCGGTCGAGTTCTCACGGGTGACCAGCGGCTTCAAGATGCGCTTCCACCCCATCCTCCAGACCTGGCGCGCCCACCTGGGCACCGACTATGCCGCCCCGACCGGCACCGCCGTGCGTGCCGTGGGTGATGGTGTGGTCGACTTCGCGGGCGTCCAGAACGGTTATGGAAATGTGGTGATGTTGAAGCACCGCAACAACCAGATGACGGTCTACGCCCACCTGAGCCGCATCAACGTGAGCCGTGGCCAGACCGTGAGCCAAGGCCAGACCGTGGGGGCCGTGGGTGCGACGGGCTGGGCCACCGGGCCACATCTGCACTTCGAGTTCCGCGTCAACGGCGTGCACCAGGACCCGATGACCATCGCTCACCAGGCCCAGCCTGTTCCGGTGTCGCCGGCAGCCCGCCCCGCCTTCAACCGCCTGGCCTCGGCCATGCGAATCCAGTTGTCCGCTGCGGCGTCGGTGCAACAGGCCAGCGCCGATTGACAACCACAGTGCCGGCGGCTCACCGAGCGCAACGCTGAGCCCGCTATCATCGGCCCATGCAAGGCAAGGCAGACCATTACATCGGACTGATGTCCGGCACCTCACTCGATGGGGTCGATGGCGTGCTGTGCCGCTTTGAAGGCGACCAGCCTCAGGTGCTGGCCCATGTGGCCCTTCCCTTCACGGCCGAACTCAAGCGGGCGCTGCTCGAACTCAACACCCCCGGCCCCGATGAGCTGCACCGGGCGGCGATCGCGGCCAACGCGCTCGCCCGCACCTACGTGGTGGTGGTGTCGCGCCTGCTGGCAGAGGCCGTGCTGCCGACTTGGCATGTGGCCGCCATCGGCGCACATGGGCAGACGGTACGACACCAACCTGGCCAGTACGACGGCACCGGCTACACCCTGCAACTCAACAACCCCGCCCTGCTGGCCGAACACACCGGCATTGACGTGGTGGCCGACTTTCGCAGCCGCGATGTGGTGGCCGGCGGCCAGGGCGCACCGCTGGTGCCCGCGTTTCACGCCCGGGTGTTCGGGCAGGCCGAGCAGACCCAGGCGGTCCTGAACATCGGTGGCATTGCGAATCTGACGGTGATCCCGCCGCAGAACCAGGCTTCGGCGCCCGTGCTGGGCTTTGACAGCGGGCCCGGCAATGCCCTCATGGACCACTGGTGCCTGCAGCACACGGGGCAGGCTTTCGACCGCGATGGCCAATGGGCCGCGCAGGGCCAGATCCACCCGGGCCTGCTGGCTGACCTCATGCAGGAGCCCTTTCTGCGCCAGCCTCCGCCCAAGAGCACGGGGCGCGACCTGTTCAACCCGACCTGGCTGGAACAGCGCCTGAAGGCCCACCCACATCTGAGCGCCACCCAGGTGCAGGCCACCCTCACTGAATTCACGGCCTTGTCCTGTGCCGAAGCGGTGCAGGCGCATGCCCCGGGCAGTCGGCGGCTGCTGGTGTGTGGGGGCGGGGCCCTCAACGGGCATTTGATCAGCCGGCTGCAGCACCACCTGCCCGAGGTGAATGTCGAATCCAGCGCCCTCGCGGGCCTGCCGCCCCTGCAGGTCGAGGCGGTGGCCTTCGCCTGGCTGGCCCGCCAGGCGCTGCTGCGTCAACCCGGCAATCTGCCCAGTGTGACCGGGGCTCAAGGGCCACGCGTGCTCGGCGCGCTGTACCCGGCCTGAATCACCGAGCGGCGCACACCGTTCCTTCAGGGCTCGTGCGGCCCGACCTCCGCCGAGCCCCCTGCGCGCACCAGACCGGGCTCCAGCCCGGAGGGCAATTGCCAGAAGATGGCCGCGGAGGCCAGGGTGATGAAGCCCATGGTCACAAAGGTGGCGTGGAATGAAGACAGGGTGTCGAGGTGGCCGGCCGTGGCGTTGCCGCCCGGGCCCAACAAGGCGGCGAAGCCGGCCAGCACAGCCCCGGCCACAGCCACCCCCATGCCCATGGCCAGCATCTGCACCATGGACAGCAGGCTGTTGCCACTGCTGGCCTGCGAGCCCTCAAGGTCTTTCAAGGTGAGGGTGTTCATGGCGGTGAACTGGATCGAATTGACCGCGCCGAACACCGCCAGTTGCAGCAATCGCAGACCCAGGGGCTGGCCTGGGCTGATCAGGGCGAAGCTCATCATGGCCAGCCCCACCAGCGCGGTGTTGCCGACCAGGACACGCCGATAGCCCAGGCGGGTGATCAAGGGGGTCGTGATGCGTTTGACGGCCATGCCGGCCATGGCGACCGGCAGCATCATCATGCCGGCCTCAAAGGGTGAATAACCGAGGCTGACCTGCAGCAGCAAGGGCACCAGAAACGGCATGCACGAACTGCCCAGACGCGAGAACAGATTGCCCAGCAGTCCGATCGCCAACGACACCACGCTGAACAACTGGGGGGAAAACAGCGGCGCCGGACTGCGCATGGCGTGCAACCAGTAAGCCACTAGGCTGGCCAACCCGAACACCAGCAGCACCAGCACCCCGGCCTGCCCCAAGCCCAGACCTGACAGGCCATCCAGAGCCAGCGACAAGGTCACCATGCCGGCGGCCAACCAGAGGTAGCCCGCCCAGTCAAAGCGGGCCACGTTGACGCTCGGGCCGCTGCGCATGAAGAAGTAGGCGGCCACAGCGCCGATCACGCCCACGGGCAAGTTGATCAGGAAAATCCAGTGCCATGAGGCCACCTCCACCAGCCAGCCACCCAAGGTCGGGCCGATCAGAGGGCCGATCAGCCCCGGGATGGCAATGAAGCTCATGGCCTGCAGAAAGCGCTCTTTGGGAAAGGTCCGCAGCACCGCCAACCGCCCCACCGGCAGCAACAAGGCCCCGCCCAAGCCCTGCACCACCCGCGACGCCACCAGCCAGGACAAGGACGTTGACAACGCGCACAGCAAGGAGCCGATGGCAAACAAGGTGATGGCCAGCACATAAACCCGGCGGATCCCGAACCGGTCGGCCACCCACCCTGAGGCAGGAATCAACATGGCCATGGCCAACGAATACGCCACGATCACCGACTGCATGCGCAGCGGGCTTTCGTGCAGGCTTTGCGCCATGGCCGGCAAGGCGGTGTTGACGATGGTGGCATCCAGCGTCTGCATGAAAAAGCCCAGGGCCACCAACCAAAGCAGGCGTTGCTGGGAACGGCTTTCCGGATCGGTGCTCATCGTGGGTGGCATGCAGGCTGGGGTGGAAAAGAAAAAACCGCCTCGAGGGCGGCTTGGCGGGACAGCGGCGGACGCGCCATCACACGGAGAAGCTGGAGCCGCAACCGCAGGTGGTGGTGGCGTTCGGATTCTTGATCACGAATTGGGCCCCCTGCAGATCTTCATTGTAATCGATCTCGGCTCCGACCAGATACTGGTAACTCATGGCATCAATCAGCAAAGAAACACCGTTTTTGGTCATGGTGGTGTCGTCTTCGTTGGTGATTTCATCAAAGGTGAAACCATATTGGAAACCCGAGCAGCCACCACCCTGCACGAACACGCGCAGCTTCAGATCAGGGTTGCCTTCTTCAGCAATCAGATCGGCCACCTTGGCAGCGGCGCTGTCTGTGAAAAGAATGGGGGCGGGCATTTCGGTCGGCAGCGACTCGGCGACGGCACTCATGGGGTTCTCCGGAAACGGGTTTGAGTCAAATAGTACAAGAATTCGCTCGGGAATTCAGATCAACGGCCATTTGCCGCCAATGTCAGCAGGGGCTTTTCATCCAATGGGGCTGCCGGGCACAGCATGCCGGCGATCACCGCGCCCTGGTGCATCTCCAATGCCTTGTAATAAACATCGCCCTCAATGCGTGCACGGGGCTGCAACTCGAGCAACTCACGGGCATGCACCGGGCCCTGGATGCGTCCGTTGATGATCAGGTGGTCTGCATAGACAGCCCCCATCACAGTGGCGGTCTCGGAAATCACCAGCAGACTGGGCTGTGACTCGTCGACCCGGATATCTCCGACCACGTCGCCATCGACCCTCAGGCCTTCGGCGAAGGTGATGTTGCCATCAATGCGGCTGCCTTGGGCGATCAGGCTTTTGATGGGCGGTTGCTTCTTTTTGGCGAACATGGGCCGTCCTTTCAGGATGTGTGCCGGATGAGAAACTCAGAGCTTGAGCGCCTGGACGGCGCGAGAACCGCTGCCATCAAGAATGCGGGCCGTGACCTGCTTGACCGAGACCTGGGGCGGCAGATCGACCAAGCCCTCCAGCCGGCGATATTGCCTGAACTGCAAGGGCACCGGACCTTGGGGCAGCGGCTGCTCCCAGGGCTTGCCCGCGAGCGTACCGGTCAGCACCATCTCCAGGCGACCCTTGAATTCGGGCCCACTCTTGACGGGCTGGATCACCAGCACCTGCCAGCGCAGTTGCTGGCTGGCCAGGATCTCGGCCTGCAAGCCCCTGATGGCAACATCTTCGACGCTGTTGGCTGGGATCAGTTTTTCAAAAAATCCCAGGTCGTCGCGCAGGCTGCGGTTGTCCAACTCCAGTTGGTGAATCTGGGCCAGCAGACGCTCCTGGGTGGCCCGCTCGGCCGTCAGCAGACTGCCCGACGTGTTGGCAATCGATTGGGCCTTGTCGCGCTCATCCTGCATCTGGGCCAGTTGCTGACGCAAGGCGGCAAGCTCTTCGCGGGTGTGATGGTCCAGTCCGGCGATGTTCTTGCCGGTCTCAAACGCCCACAGCGCCACGGCGGCGCAGAAACCGAACACCAGGGCCAGAACCACCCAGCGCACAGGCCAGGGCATGGCACTGCGCACGGCCATCCGGGGCGTGCTGAGGGTGAGGCGACGGCGAAGCAGGCGAAGACGCATGAAGGGGCTTGAAACGAGAAAAACCGCGAGCGTAAAACAAAAAGCCGCAACAAGCTGAACTTGTTGCGGCTTTTTGCAGAACGGAAAGCGGATTAACGCTTGCTGAACTGCTTGGCGCGGCGAGCAGAGTGCAGACCGACCTTCTTACGTTCGACTTCACGAGCGTCACG
>RXJO01000206.1 GCA_003987795.1 Curvibacter sp. | reverse complement strand
CGACAGGGTGTAGCTGAGGAAGTCGGGGTTCTGGTTCCAGAGCTTCTGGTCCAGCAGGTTGACCACCGCCCCCTGGGCCTGGCGGTGCTGCAAGTGCTGGTGCAGGGCCTGGGCCAGCAGGATGGGGGCGCCGGCATTGCTGCGCAGGTGCTGCTCCAGGGCGGCGAAGCTGAAGGTGCCCACGTCGTCGTGCTCGAACAGCGAGGCGCTGTTGACCACCGCATCGAGACGTCCCAGGGCAGCGACCACGGTCGGCACCAGTGCGCGCACCGCGGCTTCGTCCTGCAGGTCGGCGGCGAAGGCCATGGCCCCCGGGGCGAGGGCGGCGCAATCCTGGGCGGTGGCCTCGGCATCGGCACGCGAGTGGCGGTAGTGCACGGCCACTCGCCAGCCATGGCGGGCCAGGTCCAGCGCCATTTCGCGGCCCAGGCGGCGGCCGGCGCCCGTGATCAGCACGGTGCGAGGGAGTTCGATGGGTTCAACGCTTGCTTCGGTCATGGAGGGCGATTGTCCACGCCACCGCGGCTCCGTGCACGGCTCAGGGGCATTGGGGTCGGCTCAGACCTGGGCCCGAACATGGACAATAAGCGGGTGAGCACGAACCCCACGATCCCCATGCCCCCCACCGAGACCCCCCTGATGCCCGACAACCCTCTGCTGGACCGCCTGCAGCGCGACATCGAGGCGGCTGGCGGCTGGCTGGGCTTCGACGCCTTCATGGCCGCGGCCCTGTACACCCCTGGCCTGGGTTATTACGCCAACGACAGCCGCAAGTTCGGCACCCTGCCGGATTCGGGCAGCGACTTCGTCACCGCGCCCGAGATGTCGCCCCTGTTCGGCCAAGCCCTGGCGGCCCAGCTGGCCCAGGCGCTGGAGGCCACTGGCACCGATGAGTTGTGGGAGTTCGGCGCCGGCTCGGGTGCGCTGGCGCAGCAACTGCTGAGCGCACTGGGCGAGCGGGTGCGCCGCTACACCATCGTCGATCTGTCGGGCAGTCTGCGCGAGCGCCAGCGGCAGACCCTGGCCGCCTTCGGCGACCGGGTGCACTGGGCCACCGAATTGCCTGAGCGCTTCAGCGGCGTGGTGGTGGGCAACGAGGTGCTCGATGCCATGCCGGTGCAACTGCTGGCCCGCGTCGGTGGGGTCTGGCATGAACGCGGCGTGGCGGTACAGCAAGGCCAGTTGGTCTGGGCCGACCGGCCCACCGAGCTGCGCCCGCCGCTCGACATCGAAGGGCCGCACGATTACCTGACCGAGATCCACCCGCAGGGCGAGGCCTTCGTCCGCACCTTGTCCGATCACCTGGAGCGTGGCGCGATCTTCCTGATCGACTACGGTTTCGGCGAAAGCGAGTACTACCACCCGCAGCGTCACATGGGCACGGTGATGTGCCACCGTGGCCACCGGGCCGACAGCGACCCGCTGGCCGATCCGGGCCTGAAGGACATCACCGCCCACGTCAATTTCACCGGCATCGCCCTGGCCGCCCAGGAGGCGGGGCTCGACGTGCTGGGCTACACCACCCAGGCGCATTTCCTGATCAATTGCGGCCTGCCCGGTCTGATGCCGGCCGATGATCCGGGCGCGCGCAGCATGGCGCTCAAGCTGATCGCCGAGCACGAGATGGGTGAGTTCTTCAAGGTCATCGCGCTGGGCCGGGGGGCCGACTGGGCGCCCCTGGGCTTCTCCCATGGCGACCGCACGCATCGCCTCTGACTTAAGCTGGCGCCAAGCTTGTCTCTGTCATCCTGACGGCCATGCACCTGCTGCTGATCGAAGATGACCTGGACCTGGGGCGTGCCCTGCAGGCAGCCCTCAAGCTCGAAGGGTTCAGCTGCGAGTGGCTGCGCCGCGTGGCCGATGCGCCAGCCGTGGTCGACCATGCCTGGGTCGACTGTGTGCTGCTTGACCTCAGCCTGCCCGATGGCGATGGCCTGGAACTGTTGGCACGGTGGCGGCGCCAGGCCAGTGCGGTGCCGGTGATCGTGATCACGGCCCGCTCCGCCCTGCAGGACCGGCTTGAAGGCCTGGACGGCGGTGCCGACGATTTTCTGGTCAAGCCCTTTGCCCCGGCCGAGCTGATCTCACGCATCCGCGCCGTGCTGCGTCGCTATGCCCGTCAGGCCAGCGAGGTCTGGACCGTGGGCCCCCTGGCCATCGAGCCTAAGGCCCATGCGGCCCGCCTGGAGGGGCAGCCGCTCGATTTGACCCCACGCGAGTTCAAGCTGCTGCTCGAACTGGCCCGAGAACCCGGTGCGGTGGTACCCAAGGGCTTTCTCGCCCAGCGCCTGGAGCCCCTGGGCGAGCCCGTCGACTTCAATGCGCTGGAGGTGCATGTGTTCAATCTGCGTCGCAAGCTGGGGCCCGAGCGCATCCACACCGTGCGCGGCGTGGGCTATCTGCTGAAGGCCTGAACCGATGGGGGCGCGCCGGCCGATTTCCTTGATGCGCCGCCTGATGCTGGCCCTGGTGCTGGCCTTCGTGCTGGTGCAGGTGGTGCTCACGGGCTACAACTACCTGCGCTTCAAGCAGTCGGTCAGCGACCATGCGGCCCTGCTCAGGCTGGCGCAGGCGATGGTGCAGGGCTTGCGCATCATCGATCGCCCGGCCGATGCGGCCACCGTGGCGGCCACCGCCGACATCATGATCAATGCCTCGCGGGCCGACCCGGCCAGCAACCAGGGGCATGCGCTGGCGCCTTTGTGGCTGGAGCTGCGTGCCCGGGAAGGGGGGCAGCGCGTGTATGCCAGCACGGCACTCGGTGATCAGGTCCTGCTGGGCCAGCCCGGCCGGGTGCAGGCGCAGACCCTGCAAGGGCGCCCCCATTGGGTGGCCCAGGTGGACGATCCGCGCTGGTCCTTGCGCCTGGCCACGGTGGGCGTGGCCGACACCACGGCGCTGGCCTGGATCGCCCGCGACCTGCTGCCCAACATGTTGATCGCCTTCCCGTTCGCCTTGCTGCCGGTGGTGCTCGTGGTGTGGCGGGGTCTGCAGCCGCTGCGCCGGCTCAGCGCCCAGCTTCAGCAGGCACGGGGCGACGACCTGTCGCCCCTGGTGGTGGACGATCGCTACACCGAGATCCGCACGGTGGGCGTGGCCTTCAACGACGTGCTGGGGCGTCTGCGGGAGCGCCTGGCGCTGGAGCGCTCACGCCTGCAGGACACGGCCCACGAACTGCGCACCCCCATGGCCGTGATGGCCGCCCAGGCGCACTGGCTGTTGCAGGCCCAGACCGAGCCCGAGCGCCAGGCTGCGCATGCCGGCCTGCAACAGGCGATTGAGCGCGCCTCGCACCTGACCCGGCAGTTGCTGGTGCTGGCGGCTCTCGACGAGGCTCAGTCTGTGCCCGATGCCCCGCCGGTCGATGTTGCCGAGCTGTGCCGGCAGAGCCTGGCGGCCTTCAGCCAGCGTGCGCTGGCCGCCGGGGTGGAGCTGGATCTGGACAGCCCTGACAGCCTGTCCTGGCCCTTGCCCCCCAGCGCCTGGCAATCGATGCTCGACAACCTGCTGGACAACGCCCTGCGCTATGGCCCTCGCCGTGGCGGCCGGGTGCAGGTGACACTGGCTTTGCAGGCCGATGGGGGGTTGAGCCTCGCGGTCCGTGATGACGGGCCAGGCATCGCTGAGGCCGAACAGGCCCATCTGTTCGAGCGCTTCGTGCGCGGCCGAGGTCAGCAGGCCGCAGGCGCCGAGGGAGCCGGGCTGGGCCTGGCCATCGTGCGCCAGGCGGCGCGTTCGCTGGGCGGCGATGTCGGCTTGGGGCCGGGCCTGGCGGGCTCGGGTGTGGGCTTCCAGGTGCGCCTGCCGGCGCCTTCGCACCGCCCCTGATCTTCAGCTGTGCCCAAGGTGGCACTGGGCAGAATCGATTCCGAGCGGTGGATCTCGCGGCCAGCGGCCACCCCACCGCATGACAGACCGAACGAGGAGCCGACATGAATTTTCCCGGGATGGACGCCGACAGCAGCCGTCTGCTGCTGCAGGTGTGGACGGGCAGCTACCTGATGGAGGCCGGCCGCTACGCGGTCGTGGCCTTGCTGCTGTGGGGTGGGGTGCATGGTTTGCTGCGCCGGCGGCTGGCGCACCGGGTGATCGCAGGCTGGCCACGCCCGGCCGATCTGCGGCGAGAGATCGTCTACTCGCTGCTGTCGATGGCGGTGTTTGCCGGCATCAGCCTGGGTGTGGTGGCCCTGATCTGGAACGGCCAGTTCGTGATCTACCGGCGGCCTGGCCAGTACGGCTGGGCCTGGTTCTGGCTCAGCCTGCCGCTGATGCTGGTGTTCCATGATGCGTACTTCTACTGGACGCATCGCCTGCTGCACTCGCGCTGGCTGTTCCGGCGCTTCCATGGGGTGCACCACCGTTCGCGTCATCCCTCGCCCTGGGCAGCCTATGCCTTCCACCCGGTCGAGGCCTTCATCAACGGGCTGGTCACGCCCTTGATCTTGTGGGCCGTGCCGGTGCATGGTGGCGTGCTGCTGGTGTTCTCGCTGCACCAGATCATCCGCAACGCCCACGGGCATCTCTCGATCGAGACCTTGCCTCAAGGCTTCGCGCGGCATTGGCTGGGGCGCCATTTCACGACCACCACCCACCACCACATGCACCATGAGCGCGGCCAGGGCAACTACGGTCTGTGGTTCACCTGGTGGGACCGCTGGTGCGGCACCGAGCAGCCCCAGTACCTGGCCCGTTTTGAAGCGGCCACCGCCGCGCGGCCAGCGCAGGCCCTACACTCGGCGGCATGATCCGCTGGTTCATCGTCGTCTTTCTGGTGCTGGTGCTCATCAGTGGCATCACGCCCTGGTTGCAGCGCCTGGGTTTCGGCCGCCTGCCGGGTGATTTCCGTTTCCGTCTTTTCGGCCGCGAGTGGTCGATTCCCCTGGCCTCCACCGTGGTCCTGAGCCTGGCGCTCAGCGTCGCCGCGCGCTGGCTTTGAGCAGGTAAATCCCGCGTAAAAGAGCCCCTTCACGCCCACAGGGCAGGGCCGCGTCCCTAAGATGCGCACTCGGCCCCATCGCTCTTCGGGGTTCCTCTGACTTGTGTTTGTAAGATTTTGCTTACTATGATTGCCAAGTCAAAGCTTGCTATCTGGCGCGTGTCGGCATGAGTTCTCCTGTCCTATCTCCTCTTCAATGTGCGGTCCAGCTGCGCGCCAGCGTGTTGCAGCTGGCCCGCCGCCTGCGCCCAGGGCTGGAGGCCGAAGGCATGGGCACGCTCAAACTCAGCGTGCTCAGCCGGCTGGGTCGTCAAGGTGCCATGAGCCCGACAGAGCTCGCCCGTGGCGAAGGTGTGCGCTTGCAATCGTTGACCCGCCTGATCGCCGAGCTCGAGGCCGAGGGCTGGGTGCGTCGATCGGACGACCCGGCCGACGGTCGCCGTTCGCTGCTGGCCCTCACCCGACAGGGTTCGGCGGGCCTGCGCGCGGCGGTGGAGGCGGCCGAGCAGGCCATGGCCACCCACCTCGAAGCCTTGCCCGCCGATGAGCTGGCCCTGCTGCAAAAGGCCTGCGGCCTGCTTGACCATCTGGAGCAATCGCTCAGCGCCTCGGGAGGCTTCCGTGCCCAACTCGGTGAATGAGCGCTCCTGCCTGCCAAGCCGCCTTGTCGCAGTTCGCCGCCCGGCGCCCTGCCTGTCTTCCTCTTCCGTCCCGGGCCTGGCCCGAAACCTGGCTGATCTTCCATGACCGACCCCAACGCCTCTTCCGAACCCAGCGCTCTGTCCCCGGTAGCCTCCGCCCCCTTGCCGACCCAGACCCAAGGTCTGGCACCGCGGCGGCGGCGCTCCCGTGCGGGGCTGATCGGGCTGTTGATCCTGTTGCTGGGGCTGGGGGCCGGTGGGGCCTGGTACTGGAAGAAGCAGGCCGCCGCAGGCGCTGAGGGGGCCGTCGACGGGGCCGCGCCGGGCTCGGCGGGGGCGGGGGGCGCAGCACGTCGCTTTGGCGCCGGAAGCCGTCCGCAGCCGGTCTCGGCGCGGGCCGCCAAGCGCCAGGACCTGCGGGTGTCGGTGAAT
>RXJO01000530.1:5769-6107 GCA_003987795.1 Curvibacter sp. | reverse complement strand
CTCGGCCAGCGGGGGCGAGGCCAGGCTGAAGATGGGCTGCAGGCCCGCCGGCACCAGCCCGTCGCGCACCTGGCCGCCCAGTCGCCCGCCCATGTCCTTCCACAGGCCTTCCAGGGCGCGGGCGTTGTAGCTCGCCGGCTCGGCATAGGCCAGGGGCCAGCTGCGCTCGCCGCAGCTGGCCGGGTAGCCGCCAGCAAAGCCCAGGCGGTTGGGGTCGGCCAGCTGGGCCTTGAGCTGGGTGCGCCAGTCGCCGCATTCGCCGGCCAGCAGCGGCACCGTGGGGCTGAACTGCACACCGGCCAGCGGTGGGTCGAGCTGCACCCGGGCCAGGCCGGCGG
>RXJO01000530.1:0-5719 GCA_003987795.1 Curvibacter sp. | reverse complement strand
CCCAGGTCAGCACCAGCGATCGGAAATTGATCAGCAGCGCGTCGGCCGCTGCGTTGTAGGGCTTCAGTGGCTCGCCATCAAAGTCGGCCGGATTGACCGCGGGCAGGTCGAAGGCGCTGTGGTCCAGCACGATGTCGCCGCTGATCTGGCGGATGCCCAGGCCTTGCACCCGGCGCAGCAGCAGCCACAGGCGCTCGAGCACCAGCTTGGGGTCGCCCAGGCCCTTGATGATGAGGTTGCCCTGCAGCGTACCCTCGCGCACGGTGCCATCCAGGTACACCGGGGTCTGCCAGGTGAAGGCGGGCCCCAGCAACTCGAGGGCGGCTTCGGTCGTGATCAGTTTGGTCACGGAGGCCGGGTTCATGGGCAAGCCTGGGTTCAGGGCCAGTCGAGGCGGGCGCAGCCCCTGCACCTCGCTGACCAGCAGGGCCACCGAGTCGCGCGGCAGGCGCGAGCGCTGTAGCGCGGCATCGATTTCGGGGGGCAGGGGTGGAGCGGCAGAGGCCGTCAGGGCGGTGATCAGCAGCATCCCCCCGGCCAGCAGGTTGCGCCCCGTGTCGATGACATGGCGGAGGCGTCGGCGGGCGCTTGATTCAGCGGCGTGCAAAGGTTCGCAGGGCTTCATAAAACTGGTCAGATCCATCTCGGGCATTGTCGGGGCCGAGTGCCATGGCATTCACGCCATGCTCGCTGGTTTCGCTCAGGCGTCTGGGCATCACTGCGAGGTAGTAGGGGCTCACAAAGCGGGCGCCTGCACGTTGGTGTGCCTGAAGGGCTTCAAGGTGGGCGCCCGGGCGTTTCCATTGCTGAGGATTGAACTCTGGCACGCCGTAGTCGTGGATCCGGTTTTGTCTCAGAAACCGCTGCAGCCAAGCATTGTTCACGGCCCCGCCATAGAGATTGACCCCGGTCTTCCAGGGTTGATCCGCATGCAAGGTGTCTTCGACGGCGAACAAGGTCGCGTTCCAGCTTGAGTTGACGGCGGGCGCGATCTGGTGAGAGTACAGCTTGTCCGCAGGCAGTCCGGCTTGCCTGGCCACCTCGTGAAAGCGGCTCAGAAAGGCTTTCACCTGCCAGGCCCGGAAGGCGTTCCATTCACGGGCCAGCGGGTTGTGGCGCAGCACCTGGGCCTCGCCAGGCAGATCAAGCCAGGTTTTGACTTCGGGCAGGGCCTCGGCTGGCAGCAAGCCTGCCAAACCCGGGGGCAGGGGCGCGGGGGGCGATGGCTCATTTTGTCGGGTGACGTTGAAGCGGGCTTCTCCCAGCAGGTAGCGCTTGCCTCCCGCCAGGGCGACCACCTGGGCCCGATGGCGTCCGTTGGCCAACGCCCGGTAGTCGTAACGCATGCGATAGCCCACGTTCGGGTCCATCACGGCATCGATGGCTCGATACACGTCCACGCGGTTCAAACCCCGCTCGATGGGGCCTGCCCTGCGGCCGTCAACGAACAGATCAAGGGCCTGGATGCGTCGTTGCGGGTCCCATAGCCAACCTGCCACCGTCACCTGGCCGTCGGCCCACGCGTCGTAATGCCAGGACAAAGCGTGCGTTGCGTCGTTCTGTCCGGCTTGGCCTGGCGCCGGTACTTCGCCCAGGCGGCTGAAACGGGTCCCCAGGGCTTGGTTCATTCGCGACAGGCTTCCATGCCGACGCAGCAACCAAGTGCGGAATTGTTGCACCGAGGCCGGGCTGTAGTCGGTCACGCGGACATCGGCAAAGCGGCCCATGCCGTTCTCGAAGTCGGGAAACATCTGGTGCAGCTCGCCGGCCAGGGTGATGGCCACCATGCGCTTGCGAACCTGGGGCGGTAGCGCCAGGATCTTGCGGGCGACATGGCGCAAGGCTTCAAAGCGGTAGCGGTTGACGAGGATGTTCTCATCCGTCAACAAGGTATAGGGGGCAATGCGGTAACCGAAGTAGCTCGAAAGCGGTGCCTTTCCATCGCTCAGCTGCATCAGACTGGCCGGATCCTTGAGCAATTCGTCTGTCAGCGGGCCCTGAGTGTCGAAATGGTCAGCGGCCAGGTACAACACAAACGGCCGTTGGACTCTGGACACCACGCGCAGGAACGCATCCACGCGTCGATCGTCGATCGCCCAGCCCTGGCCTTGGCGTCGGTAGAGTGAGAGCAGTTGAAGATTGGCCAGAAACCCCACCTGGACCTTGCCGGTCGGGCCGCCAGGCTCCAGGGCGTCCAGGGCACGGGTGATGGCTGGCGAAGCGTCGAGCTGTTGCGCCATGCACCAGTCGTTCAGGGCGGCGTAAGTGCGAATCTCGGTACGAGCGGCCCCCTCCTCGCAGGCATAGAGACCTTCGATGGTGGGAACGAGATACAAGGTCCCGCGGCGGTCTGTCTCGAGTTGCGCCGATGAGTGGCCCGCCAGACCCCCAATCAAAAGGCAAAGCCAGAAGGCGCGTCTCAAAATGGTTCGGTGCAGCAGGGGCGTCGGCTCAGGCATGGTGGCGGTAACTTGCGGTGGCGGGTCAAGTGTCGCATGCCTCCCACTGTCCCCTGTTGTCATGGGTAGGGCCCGGACAACCGCATTTCGGGATAATCCGGGCATGCGTTTTTCTCCGCGAGCGGTGGGCCTGGCGTCCGCTGCCGTCACGGTCCTGATCTGGACCGCCTTCATCGTGATCGCCCGAGCCTCGGCCCAGCGCACCCTCAGCCCCTTCGACATCGCCTTTTTGCGCATTGTCGGGGCTTCGTCCGTGCTCATGCCCTGGGCGCTGTGGCGTGCCCGCCGTGAGCGGCTCGAGCCCGCAGGTTTCAGCGGGTCTCTGGCGGGCCTGTCCCCGCTGCCGCTGCGACCCACGCTGTTGCTGGGCCTATTCGGCGGTCTGGCCTATGCCGTGCTGGCCTACAGCGGCTTCTTTTTTGCGCCGGCCGCACATGGCTCGGTGCTGATGCCTGGCAGCCTGCCGCTGTGGGCCTCCTTGCTCAGTGTGTGGCTGCTGGGCGAGCGGCTGCCGGCGGCGCGGGTGTTCGGCCTGGGTCTGATCCTGCTGGGCGATCTGTTGGTCGGTGGCGCCAGCCTGCTCGGGGCCTGGTCGGGCCAGGGCACGGTCTGGAAGGGCGATCTGCTGTTCATGGCCGCCAGCAGTTGCTGGGCCACCTACAGCGTGCTGGTGCGGCGAACCGGGGCCGATGCGGTGCGGGCCACGATGGCGGTCACTGCGGCCGCGCTGCTCAGCTTCGTGCCGGCTTTCGTGCTCCTGATCCAGACGGGGCTGCTGCCCAGCCGGCTGGCGGCGGCGCCCTGGGGTGAAATCGCCTTCCAGTTGCTGTTCCAGGGCGTGGGCTCGGTGGTGATCTCGGGCATCGCCTTCACGCGCATGATCCAATACTTCGGTCCGGTGCGTTCGACCATGATCACGGCCCTGGTGCCTGGGCTGTCGGCCTTGGGCGCGGTCTGGCTGCTGGGCGAGCCCATGCACTGGAACCTGATGGCCGGCTTGGCTCTTGTGACGGCAGGTATTGCGGCAGGTGTGCTGCCCTCGCGGCCGGCCCTGCTGAGTTCTCTTTTTTCCAAGCCGGCCAAAGGCCTGCGTTGACCCCGATTTCTGAACCATGAACTTTCTTGCTTTTGACACCAGCACCGAACGCCTTTCGCTGGCGGTGGGGCGGGGCGAGGCCGTGTGGCAGCAGGGGGGGGCCGGCGGCGCCCAGTCCTCGGCCACCCTGATCCCGGCCCTGCTGGCATTGCTGGCGCAGGCCGGGCTCACGCTGCAACAACTCGATGCCATCGTGTTCGGCAGCGGTCCAGGCTCTTTCACTGGCCTGCGCACCGCCTGTTCGGTGGCCCAGGGTCTGGCCTACGGGGCCGGTCTGCCAGTGCTGCCGGTCAGCACCCTGCTGGCGGTGGCCGAAGAGGCCCGCCACCAGCACGGCTGCACCCGTGTGGTGGCCGCGCTGGATGCCCGCATGAACGAGGTCTACAGCGCGCCCTTCGAATGGCAGGACGGTCATTGGCAGGTGCCGACCGAGCTGACCCTGGGCGCACCTGAGGGCGTGTTGGTCCCGCCGGGATGGACCCTGGCCGGCAGCGCTGCGGCAGCCTACCCGGGGCGGGTGGCCGGTGCGCCGGGGCTGGCCCTGTGGCCCACCGCCACCGCGATGCTGCGCCTGGCCCCCGCGCTGTGGCAGGCGGGCCAGGCCGTGTCTGCGGATCAGGCCCTGCCGCTCTACATCCGCGACAAGGTGGCCCAGACCACGGCCGAGCGTGAGGCCGACAAGGTCGCCCGCCAACCCCAGGCCTGAGCTACGCCATGTCTGTGAGCGAAGCCCGATTCGAGACCATGAATGAGGCCTGGATGGATGCCGTGCTGGCGGTCGAGCAGCAGGCCTACACCCACCCCTGGAGCCGAGGCAATTTTCTCGACTCCATCCGCTCGGGCTACCAGGCCCAGGTGCTGGTGGGCGATGATCAGTTGATCGGCTACTTCGTGGCCATGAAGGGGGTGGACGAGGTCCACCTGTTGAACATCACCGTGGCCCCGTCCTGCCAACGCCAGGGCTGGTCGCGGGTGATGCTCGATGCCCTGGCCACCTGGTCGCGCGGGCAGGGTGCCCAGTGGCTGTGGCTGGAGGTGCGGGTGTCCAATGCCCGGGCCTATTCGGTGTACCTGGCCCATGGTTACCAGCGGGTGGGGGTGCGCAAGGCCTACTATCCAGCCTTTGAGGGGCGCGAGGACGCGATCGTGATGAGTCTGAAACTATGAGCCTGAACCTCGACGTGCGCCAGCGCGCCATGCTGGACGAGATGCACATCCCCTTCTGGTGGCCCGAGCCACCGGGGGGGGATGCGCTGCCGGTGCCTGCGCCGGCAGAGGCTGGCGCCCAGGCGCCGGCCGGGGCCATGCCACGGGTGAGCGCGCCACTTGCCCCGGTGCAGATGCCGCCGCCGATCTCGCCCTCGTCCGAGCCCCTGCCTGAGCCCCCCGTGGCCAGGCCGCCGGTGGTTCGACCGGCAGCGGCCCCGGCGCGCGCGGTCGCAGGGGCTGCCAGCACCTGGCGCCTGTTGCCGGCCCAGGCCCTCTATGCCAGCCCGGCCACGCCGGGCGGCTGGCTGGTGGTCACCGAGGCGATCTGGCCGGGCGACGATCCGTTGGCCGAAGACGGCGGCCCGGCGGCCCGCCTTTTGGACAACATGCTGCGCGCGATGGGCTTGCACAAGAACCCCCAGGTCTGGGCCTCTGGCCTGGCCCGGCGCACGGCCGACGAGCCTGCCGAACCCCTGGCCTGGGCTGAGCTGCTGCAGGCCCGGCAACCGCAGCGGGTGCTGCTGATGGGACGCACCGCAGCGCGAGAGGCCCTGGGCACCGACGAACCCCTGGGGCGCTTGCGCGGGCGTCTGCATGATCTGCACGGGGTGCCCGCGGTGGTCACTTACGACGCGCCCTACCTGCTGCGCTCGCAAGCCGACAAGGCCCGTGCCTGGGCCGATCTGTGCCTGGCCCTGGGTTGACCAGCCAGGCCAGCCAGGTCGTCGACCAGGCCTTGTCAGACCGCTGATCGCGCCGGCGGCGGGCACCTCTTTAAAATGGCGCCCATGACCTTCCTCGACATGCTCCGCAACGCCGAGCAACAAAACGGCTCCAT
Organism: Curvibacter sp.; assembly: GCA_003987795.1. GTDB lineage: Bacteria > Pseudomonadota > Gammaproteobacteria > Burkholderiales > Burkholderiaceae_C > Curvibacter. Next base: position 117 of record RXJO01000530.1, on the reverse strand, counting down.
GCTCTGCGTGGGCCTGGACCCTGAGCCCGCGCGCTTCCCGGCCCAGCTCAAGGGCGACGCCAACAAGATCTACGATTTCTGCGCCCGCATCGTCGATGCCACGGCCGATCTGTCGAT
>RXJO01000102.1:665-6213 GCA_003987795.1 Curvibacter sp. | reverse complement strand
CGCCGCCGTTGGTGATCAAGTACTCGGCCTCCAGCATCCCGGTGATCCAGCTAGGCCTGGCCAGCCCCTCGATGTCGGAGCAGGGCCTGTTCGATGCCGCCGTCAACTTTCTGCGCCCGCGCCTGATCACCATCCCCGGCGCGGCCGTGCCCTTCCCCTACGGGGGCAAGAACCGGGTGGTCTCGGTGGACCTGAACACCCGCGCCCTGCAGGCCAAGGGCCTGACCCCCTCGGATGTGGTGAACGCCATCAATGCGCAGAACCTGATCCTGCCCGGGGGCACGGCCAAGCTCGGCGAGACCGAGTACACGGTGTCGATGAACGGCTCGCCCGCCAACCTGGAGGGCCTGAATGCCCTGCCCATCCGCTCCAGCAACGGCACCACCATCACCCTCAGTGACGTGGCCAATGTGCGCGACGGCTTCAGCCCCCAGACCAACATCGCGCGCCAGGACGGCAGCCGCGGCGTGCTGCTGTCGGTGCTGAAGAACGGCAGCTCGTCCACCCTGGAGATCGTCACCAAGCTGCGCGAGCTGCTGCCCTCGGTGGCCCAGACCCTGCCGCCCGATCTGAAAATCACCCCCTTGTTCGACCAGTCGCTGTTCGTGAAGGCGGCCATCAGCGGGGTGATCCATGAGGCGCTGATCGCCGCCTGCCTGACCGCCGCCATGATCCTGCTGTTCCTGGGCAACTGGCGCAGCACCTGCATCATCGCGGTGTCGATCCCGCTGTCGGTGCTGTCGGCGATCCTGATGCTCTACGCCCTGGGCGAGACCATCAACCTCATGACCCTGGGCGGCCTGGCGCTGGCGGTGGGCATTCTGGTGGACGACGCCACCGTGACCATCGAGAACATCGAGCGCCACCTGCACCTGGGCACGCCGCTGGAGCAGGCGATTCTGGAAGGGGCGGGCGAGATCGCGGTGCCAGCCTTCGTCTCCACGCTGTGCATCTGCATCGTGTTCGTGCCCATGTTCTTCCTGACGGGCGTGGCCCGCTTCCTGTTCGTGCCGCTGGCCGAATCGGTGGTGTTCGCGATGATGGCCTCCTATGTGCTGTCGCGCACCCTGGTGCCCACCCTGGTCAAGCTGCTGATGCGCAATGCCCCCCCGGTCGATGACACCCGTCCGGGCTTCTTCCGCCGCATCTACCTGCGCTTCGACGCCGGCTTCGAAAGCCTGCGCGGCGTCTATGTGGTGATCCTGAGCGCACTGCTGACACGCCGCGCCGGTTTCATCACCGCCTTCCTCGTGTTCTGCATCGGCTCCTGCGGCCTGTACGGTGTCCTGGGGCGTGATTTCTTCCCCACCGTCGATGCCGGCCTGATCCGGCTGCACTTCCGCGCCCCCACCGGCACCCGCATCGAAGAGACAGCGCGCCTGGCCGACCGGATCGAGAACGCGGTGCGCGAGCTGATCCCGCCCGAGGAACTGGAGACCATCCTCGACAATCTGGGCCTGCCCTACAGCGGTATCAACCTGTCCTACAGCAACGCAGGCACCATCGGCACGCTGGACGGCGAAGTGCAGATCGCCCTGCGCAAGGGCCACGGCCCCACCGACGAGCACGTGAAGCGCCTGCGTGCCGAACTGCCCAAGCGCTTCCCCGGGGTGGAGATCTTCTTCCAGCCGGCGGACATCATCACCCAGATCCTCAACTTCGGGCAGCCGGCCGCCATTGACGTTCAGTTCAGCGGCGCCAACATCGCCGAGAACTACCGCCTCGCCAGCGTGCTGCAAAGCAAGGTGCGACAAATCGATGGTGCGGTCGACGTGCACATCCAGCAGCGCATCAACCAGCCCACCAAGAAGCTCGACATCGACCGTGCCCAACTGCAGCAACTGGGGCTGAACGCCAACAACGTGGCGCAGAACCTGCTGGTTTCGCTGTCGGGCAGTTTCCAGACCGCTCCAGCCTTCTGGCTGAACCCCGCCAACGGCGTGGTCTACAGCATCGCAGTGCAGACACCGCAATACCAGATCGACTCGCTCGACAACCTGCTGCAGATCCCGGTCGGCGTGCCCATCACCAACAGCGTGCCGACCGGCAGCACCGCCACCGCCCAGCCGCCGGCCCAGTTGATGAGCAACCTGGTCACCGTGCGCCCCACCCGCGAACAGACCGTGGTGTCGCGCTACAACATCCAGCCCGTGGTGGACGTTTATGTGAGCGTCTCCGGGCGCGACCTCGGCAGCGTGGCCGGTGAGGTGCAGAAGGCCATCGACAGCATGAAGGACGACCTGCCCCGCGGCACCAGCGTGAAGATGCGCGGCCAGGTGGAGACCATGCAGAGCTCCTACATCGGTCTGGGCGTCGGCCTGATCATGGCCATCGTGCTGGTGTACCTGCTGATCGTGGTGAACTTCCAGTCCTGGGTTGACCCCTTCATCATCATCACCGCGCTGCCGGCCGCCTTGGGCGGCATCGCCTGGATGCTGTTCCTCACCGCCACCACCCTCAGCGTGCCCGCGCTCACCGGGGCCATCATGACCATGGGCGTGGCCACCGCCAACAGCATCCTGATGGTCTCGTTTGCGCGCGAACGCCTGCTCGACGGTGCGCCGCCGCTGTCGGCCGCGCTCGAAGCCGGTACCACCCGGTTGCGCCCGGTGCTGATGACTGCGCTGGCCATGATCATCGGCATGCTGCCCATGGCCGTGGGCCTGGGCGAAGGCGGCGAGCAGAACGCGCCGCTGGGCCGCGCCACCATCGGCGGCCTGTTGTTCGCCACCGTCTCCACCCTGTTCTTCGTGCCGGTGGTGTTTGCCGCCGTGCACCGTGCGCTGGAACGCCGGGCCGCCCGGCGCCTGCAGCCCACACCGACCCCAGCCCAAGGAAATGCCTGACATGAGCCACGCACAGCGACACTCTTCCATCGGAATCCATGGCCTGCATCAGCATGAGGGGGCCCACAACATCAAACGCATCCGGCTGCTGAGGCGCGCGCGCTGGGCCGCCCTGGGTGTGCTGCTGGTGCTGGGCGCCGGGGCCGCCGTGGTGATGACCGAGCGCGCCGCCCAGGCCCGTGCCCTGACGGCCAGCACGCAAGAGAACGCCAAGGTGCATGTCTACGTGGTCTCGCCCCGGCCAGCACGCGGGCAGCAGACCCTGCAACTGCCCGGCACGCTGCAGGGCTACATCGAGACACCGATCTATGCACGCAGCAGCGGCTACGTCAAACAGTGGCACAAAGACATCGGCTCGCGCGTGAACAAGGGCGACCTGCTGGCCGAGATCGCCACCGGCGAAATCGAGCAGCAACTGGCCGAGGCCCGGGCCAATCGGGCCCAGGTGCAATCCAACCTGCAACTGGCCCGCACCTCGTTCGAACGCTGGCAGGGCCTGCGTCAGCGCGACGCCGTGTCGCAGCAAGAGCTCGATGAGCGCCAGAACACACTGAAACTGGTGCAGGCCAACCTGGCCGCCAGCGAGGCCGTGGTGCAGCGGCTGGAGCTGCAACTCTCCTACAACCGCATCGTGGCGCCCTTCAGCGGCGTGGTCACCAAGCGCAACATCGATGTGGGCAGCCTGGTGGATGCCGGCAACGGCGGGGCGCCCAAGCTGCTGTTCACCCTGTCGCAGACCGACGTGCTGCGCCTGTACGTGTCGGCCCCGCAAAGCGCCGCTCCGCGCATCAAGGCCGGCCAGGAGGCCCAGGTCACCTTGGCCGAGTTGCCGGGCCAGACCTTCACCGGCAAGGTGGTGCGCACCGCCGGCGCCATCGACCCGGCCACCCGCACCCTGCAGGTGGAGATCAACCTGCCCAACCCCGATGGCAAGTTGTTGCCGGGATCGTATGTGCAGGTGGCCCTGCAGGCCGCCGGGGCCGACAAGCCCCTGCTGACCGTGCCCAACAACGGCCTGCTGTTCCGCCCTGAGGGCACGCTGGTGGCGACCGTGGTCGACGGCAAGGTGCAGCTCAAGAAGGTGACCCTGGGGCGCGACCTCGGTGTGCGCATCGAGATCCAGAACGGCCTGTCGCCCCAGGACAAGCTGATCATCAACCCGCCCGACTCGCTGGCCGAAGGCGATGTGGTGGTGGCCAGCGAAGCCCCGGTACCGGCCAACAACAAGGAAGGCGGCAAGGACGGTGGCAAAGAGGGCACCAAAGACGCTGCCGGCAAGGAGGCCAAACCCGCGACAGGCCCCGAAGCCCCGGCCAAGGCCGAGCGGAGTGCCTCATGACAGCCCCGATGCTGCAGCGCCTGGCGCGGCATGGCGCCTGGCTGGGCCTGGCCCTGCTGGGCGGGTGCTCGGCCGTGGGCCCCGACTACGTGCGCCCCGACACCGTGGCCCCGGCCCACTGGCAGGCCGAGCCCGGCTGGCAGGCTGGCCAGCCGCGTGACGACGAACTCAAGGGCCCCTGGTGGTTGCTGTACGCCGACCCCACACTGCAGGGTCTGATCGACACCGCCCTGAAGCAGAACAACACGCTGGCCCTGGCGCAGTCGCGCCTGGACCAGGCCCGGGCCCAGACCGATTCGGCGTTGGGCGCCCTGCTGCCCCGGGTTGGCTTGCAGGCCGGCACCTCACGCTTCCGCACCTCGGCCAACCGGCCGCTGAGCAGCTACACCAGCGCCAACAGCTCGGTCGAGCAAACTGACTACCAGACCGCCCTGACCGTGAGCTACGAGGTCGACCTGGCCGGGCGGGTGCGGCGCCAGCTCGAGAACGCCCGCGCCGCCCAGGCACAGTCGGGCGCCGATTTCGAAAACACCCGTCTGGTGTTGACCGCGCAATTGGCCAGCAACTACCTGGCCTTGCGCGGGCTGGATGCCGAGATCGAGGTGCTGAACCAGACCCTCAAGGCCCAGCGCCAGACGCTGGCTTTCGTCACCGCCCGGCACGACCTGGGCAGTGCCTCGGGCATCGACCTGGAACAGCAGCAAGGCCTGGTCGCAGGCACCGAAGCCCAGTTGCAGGGCCTGCGCGACAGCCGGGCCCGCTTCGAGCACGCGATCGCCACGCTGACCGGCCAGCCCGCCCCCAGCTTCACCCTGGCTGCCGACACCCGGCTGCCCGAGCCGCCGCAATTGCCCCTGGGCACCCCGGCCTCGCTGCTGGAGCGCCGGCCCGACATCGCCAGCGCCGAGCGGGCCATGGCAGCCGCCAATGCCCAGATCGGCATCGCCACCAGCGCCTACTACCCCAGCCTGACCCTGAACAGCCTGTATGGCGACGACAGCAACAGCTTCGGCAAACTGTTCACGGCCCCCAGCCTGCTGTGGTCGCTGGGCCTGAGCGCCACCCAGACCCTGTTTGACGGTGGTCGCACCACGGCGGCCGTGAACGTGGCCAAGGCGGGTTACCAGCAAGCCAGTGCCACCTACCGGCAGACCGTGCTGCAGGCCTTCCAGGAGGTGCAGGACAGCCTCACCACCCAGGCCGCCCTGCGCGAAGCCCAGCGCTCACTGCAGCAGGCCGTGAAAAGCGCCGGCAAGGTGCTGGAGCTGTCGCAAGCCCGCTACCGGGCCGGCGCCTCCAGCCTGCTCGAGGTGGTGCTGGCCCAGCAGACCCTGCTGGGCTACCAGCGCCAGCAGGTGCAGAA
>RXJO01000102.1:0-615 GCA_003987795.1 Curvibacter sp. | reverse complement strand
GCTGATCAAGGCCCTGGGCGGCGGCTGGAAGGCCAGCGACGCCACCGTGGGTCAGGCCAGCCCGGCCCGCGTGGCTCAGGACTGACAGCGCGGCGCTCGTGGCTCAAGACTGGAAGCGCGGCGCGCGCTTCTCGACAAAGGCACGCACCGCCTCGAAGTGGTCTTCGGTGGTGTGGGCCAGGGCCTGGTAGGCGGCCGACAGCTCCAGCAGCGACTCCAGCGAGCTGCGCTCGCCCTCGCGCAGCAGGCGCTTGGTCATGCGCAGCACGCCGCCCGAGTTGGCGGCGATCTTGCCGGCCAGGGCGCGGGCCGCCGCCATCAGTTGATCCGCCGGCACCACGCGCGAGACCAGACCACAGGCCAGGGCCTCGGCGGCGCCGATGGCCTCGCCCGTGAAGGCCATCTCGGAGGCCTTGGACAGGCCCACCACCCGCGGCAGCAGCCAGGCGCCGCCATCGCCGGGCACGATGCCCACGCGCACAAAGCTCTCGGCAAAGCTGGCGCCCTCGGCGGCAATGCGCAGATCGCACATGCAGCACAGGTCCAGCCCGGCACCGATGGCGGGCCCGTTGATGGCCGCGATCACCGGCACGTCGAGCTGGTACAGGGCGCGCG
>RXJO01000001.1 GCA_003987795.1 Curvibacter sp. | reverse complement strand
ATGGGCGCGCGCGAGGCCGAGAAGCTGATCACCGAGCACGGCATCAAGGGCTTCAAGTTCCACCCCACGGTGCAGGGCTATCACCCCTACGACAAGATGGCCTGGCCGATCTATGAGGTGATCAACCACTACAAGCTGCCTGCCATCTTCCACACCGGCCACAGCGGCATCGGCAGCGGCATGCGCTGCGGCGGCGGCCTGCGCCTGGAGTACAGCAACCCCATGCACCTGGATGACGTGGCGATTGACTTCCCCGACATGCAGATCGTCATGGCCCACCCGAGCTTTCCTTGGCAGGACGAGGCCCTGTCGGTGGCCACGCACAAGCCCAATGTCTGGATCGACCTGTCGGGCTGGAGCCCCAAGTACTTTCCGAAGCAACTGATCCAGTACGCCAACAGCCTGCTGAAGGACCGCATCCTGTTCGGCAGCGATTACCCGCTGATCACGCCCGAGCGCTGGATGAAGGATTTCGAGGTCGCCGGCTTCAAGCCCGAGGTGATGCCCGGCATCCTGAAGGACAACGCGGTGCGACTGCTGGGCCTGGATCGCCAGGGCGCCTGAGACCCAGGCCTGCCTGTGGGCAGGCCTGGGCTGTCTTGTGGCGGCTCGGGCTCGCTGTTAATGTTGGTGTCTGGCATCGAAGCCAGGCACCCAAAGAGCGAAGGAGAACACCATGAGCACCGACTTTGAGCAGATCCACAATTTCTACGAGCGTCTGGTGTTCGAGGAAGTCAGCCGCCGCTCCGAGAAACACCCTGAGTTCACCCACGACATGCTGGCCGATGTGGCCTGTGTGGCGCTGAACCGCCTGCCCGCACGCTATGTGCGCCACGATGTCGACCTGATGTTCTACCTGACCGAAAAAGAGCGACATGGCATCGAGCAGGCCATGGAAGATGCGCTGAGCTTCGGCTTTCGTTTCGTGGCCGAGCGGGCCGCCAAGCGTCAGGCGGGCTGAACCGGTCTTTTGAGCGTCAGCGCAGGTTGTCCAGCGCATTGGCGGCCCCCTGCAGGGCCGGTGACACCTGGCTGGTGATCACCCAGGTCGGGACTTGGCCCAGGTAGGCACTGAAGCGTCCCTTGGCCTCGAAGCGCCGGCGGAAGTCGGAGGCCAAGAAGAAATCAAGCATGCGCGGCACGATGCCGCCACCGATGTACACGCCGCCGCGTGCCCCCAAGGTGAGAGCCAGGTTGCCGGCCACATCGCCCAGGAAGCGGCAGAACAGATGCAGCGTCTGTTCGGCTGGCGAGCCGGGTTCTTGCAGGCCCTTTTCGATGATTTGCGGGGCTTTCGCCTCGTCGTCGGCGGGCAGCCCCTGCACCTGCCGCACCGCCTGGTACAGCTCGGGCAGGCCGGTGCCGGAAACCACCCGCTCGGCAGACACATGACCGTGGCGTTGTCGCAGCACCTCGATCACTGCGAACTCGTGGCCATTCATGGCGCTCACGCTCACGTGGCCTCCTTCGCCCGCCAGTGGGGCCCAGGGGCCTTGCGGCCCGGCTGGGATCAGGCCCGAGACCCCCAGGCCCGTGCCCGGGCCGATCAGGGCCACGGCCGCCCCAGGGGCCGCGACGCCGCCGCCCACGGCACAGAGGTCCTCAGCAGGCAGGCTTCGCAAGGACAAGGCCAAGGCCGTGAAATCGTTCAGCAGCAGCAGTCGCGACAGGCCCAGGCCGGCGCGCAGCGCTTCCACCGAGAAAGCCCAGTGGTGGTTGGTCATGCGAACAGCGTCGCCGTTGACGGGGTTGGCGATGCCAAAGGCGGCGCGAGCCGGCTGGGGCAACTGCTGTGTGCTCAGGTAATGCTGTGCTGCCGCCAGCAGGCTGGGGTGTCCAGCGCCAGGCACCACCTGCACCTGGGTGATCGGGCCGCCCGCCTGGCTTTGCCAGCCGAAACGGGCATTGGTGCCTCCGATGTCGCCCAGCAGGCGTGGAAACTCGGGTGACGGCGATGGAATCTCGGAGGCGCGGGCTTCGTACATGAGATGGGTCTCAGGGCGGGCAAGGGGAAATGAAGAATATCTTCAGCGTGGCTTGTAATTTTATTACGTCTTTGATTTGAGTTGTGTAACTCGTGGCTGGCCTCGGCGGGGTGGGTGGATTGCCATTGATGTCCCTGAGCCTGCCGTCCGTTCGAAGTGCGTGATAGAGTCCGCGCAAACAACCCAAAACCGGACCCCGGCAGTTCAACCCGCGGGCAGCAGGCCGCCGACCGGCGCCCACCGCATTGTAGACAAAGAGATGAAAAAACGTCAATTCTTTCAGCGCGTTGCCCTGTCGGCGCTGGCCCTGGCAGCGGTCCAGGCCGGCTCGGCCCTGGCGCAGGATGCAGGCAAATTCAAGATCGGCCTCATCCTGCCCATGACCGGGCAGTCGGCCTCCACCGGCCGCCAGATCGAGGCGGCAGCCCGTCTCTACATGGCTCAGAACGGCGACACCGTGGCCGGCCGCAAGATCGAGTTGATCGTGAAAGATGACACCGGCCTGCCCGATGTCACCAAGCGCATCGCCCAGGAGCTGGTCGTCAATGAAAAGGTCAACGTGCTGGGGGGCTTTGGCCTCACTCCGCTGGCTCTGGCCACGGCGCCCATCGCCACCCAGTCCAAGACCCCGATGGTGGTGATGGCGGCGGCCACCTCCAGCATCACCCAGGCCTCGCCCTTCATCGTGCGCTCCAGTTTCACCCTGCCGCAGGTCACGGTGTCGATGGCCGACTGGGCGCCCAAGAATGGCATCAAGAAAGTGGTCACCCTGGTTTCTGACTACGGCCCGGGCATCGATGCCGAGAAGTTCTTCAAAGAGCGTTTCACCTTCAACGGCGGCCAGGTGGTCGATGCGCTGCGTGTGCCTTTGCGCAACCCCGACTTTGCGCCCTTCCTGCAGAAGGTGCGTGACGAAAAGCCCGATGCGCTGTTCGTCTTCGTGCCCTCGGGCGCCGGTGCCGCGGTGATGAAGCAGTTTCTGGAGCGCGGCATGGACAAGGCCGGCATCCGCCTGATTGCCACCGGCGACGTGACCGACGACGACCAACTCAACGACATGGGCGACGGGGCTCTGGGCGTGGTCACCTCTCACCACTATTCGGCCGACCACCACTCGCCGGTCAACAAGAAGTTTGTCGAGGCCTTCCAGAAGGCCAACCCCTCGATGCGCCCGAACTTCATGGCGGTGGGGGGCTATGACGGCATGCGCGTGATCTATGAGGCCCTCAAGGCCACGCAGGGCAAGGGCGATGGCACCGCCTTGCTGGGTGCCATGAAAGGCCAGATCTTCGAGAGCCCGCGCGGCCAGGTCTTCATCGACGCGCAGACCCGCGACATCGTGCAGAACGTCTACCTGCGCAAGGTCGAGAAGAAGAACGGCCAGCTCTACAACGTCGAGTTCGACGTGATCAAGGATGTGAAAGACCCGGGCAAGGCGCGCTGAGCGCCTGCTTTGGCACCGTGACCCCGCCAGTTGGCTGGCGCGGGTTGTTGATTGACCAGCACCAGGGGCGGATGGCGCGTGTTGACGATTCTTTTTGATGGCGTGGCCTACGGCATGTTGTTGTTCGTGCTGGCCGTGGGTCTGGCCGTCACCTTGGGGTTGATGAACTTCATCAACCTGGCGCACGGCGCCTTCGCGATGGCGGGCGGCTACATCACCGTGATGGCCATGCAGCGCCTGGGCTTGCCGTTTCTGGCTTGTCTGCCGCTCGCCTTCGTGGGCGCGGCACTGATGGGGGCGTTGCTGGAGCGCACGCTGTATCGGCCGATGTACAGCAAGCCGCACCTGGACCAGGTGCTGTTCTCCATCGGCCTGGCCTTCATGGCGGTGGCCGGCGTGGATTACTTTGCCGGCTCCAGCCAGCAGAATGTGCAATTGCCCGAGTGGCTGCGTGGCCGTACCGAGTGGGGCGATGGCCTGCTGCAGCTGGGCATGGGCCATTACCGCCTGTTCATCATCGGCGTGTGTGCGGCGCTCACGGTGGTCCTGCAGTGGGTGCTCACGCGCACCCGCTTCGGCAGCCGCCTGCGTGCTGCGGTCGATGACCCGCGCGTGGCTTCCGGCCTGGGCATCAACGTCAATCAGATCTTTCTCCTCACCTTTGCCGTGGGCTCGGGCCTCGCTGGCCTGGGTGGCGCGCTGGGGGCCGAGGTGCTGGGGCTGGACCCGACCTTCCCGCTCAAGTACATGATCTATTTCCTGATCGTGGTCTCGGTGGGGGGCACCTCGTCGATCACCGGCCCCTTGCTGGCCGCGCTGCTGCTGGGCGTGGCCGATGTGGCGGGCAAGTACTTCATCCCCAAGCTGGGCGCCTTCATCGTCTACACGCTCATGATCATGATTCTTCTGTGGCGCCCGCAAGGGCTGTTCACCCGTCGAGGGGGGCGCTGATGCGAGGCTTGAAAACGGCTTCCGACATGCAGGCGGCTCTGCTGCACCGCTCGCGTCCCCGGGCCTGGGAATTCGCGGTCTGGGCCGCCGCCCTGGCAGCGCCCGCCGTGCTGCCCTCTCATGCCTTGATGATCAACGAGATAGCCATCGTGGCCTTGTTCGCCATGTCGCTGGACCTGATCCTGGGCTACACCGGCATCGTGTCGCTCGGCCATGCGGCCTTCTTCGGCTTTGGCGCCTATTCGGCCGCCTTGTTTGCCAAGCTGGTCATGCCTGACCCCACACTCGGCCTGCTGGTGGCCGCCGTGCTGTGCACAGGGCTGGGCGCGTTGTGCAGCGTCACCATTCTGCGTGGCACCGATCTGACCCGTCTGATGGTGACCCTGGGCACGGCGCTGATCCTGCTGGAGTTGGCCAACAAGCTCGACTGGCTCACCGGTGGCGCCGATGGCCTGCAGGGGGTGATCATGGGACCGGTCCTGGGGTATTTCGAGTTCGACCTGACCGGGCAGGTGGCCGCCTGGTACTCCATGGCGGTGGCGCTGCTGCTGTTCGTGCTGATGCGACGCCTGGTGCATTCGCCGTTTGGCGCCACGCTGATGGCGATCCGCGACAACCGCTTGCGCGCGATGGCCATCGGCATCCCCGTGGTGCAGCGCCTGGTGTTGATCTATGCCGTGGCCGCGGGTGTGGCTGGCGCCGCCGGTGCCCTGCTGGCCCAGACCACCGGCTTTGCCTCGCTCGATGTGCTGGCCTTCGACCGCTCGGCTGATGTGCTGTTGATGTTGGTGATCGGTGGGGTGGGGTGGCTGTATGGCGGCATCGTCGGGGCCATCGTCTTCAAGCTGCTGCAAGACAGCCTGTCGGCCATCACGCCGCAGTACTGGATGTTCTGGATCGGCTTGCTGCTGGTGCTGCTGGTGCTGGTGGGGCGTGAGCGCCTGCTGCGCCCCTGGACCTGGTTCGGGCGAGGCCATCGCGCAGGGGGCTCGCAATGAGCGCTGCCTACTACGAAGCCATCGCTGAGAGCACCCGACCCGAGGCCCCCGTGGTGCTGGAGACGCGCTCGCTGGTGATGCGTTTTGGCGGCATCACGGCGACCAACCAGGTGTCGCTGCAACTGCGCCAGGGGGCCCGTCATGCGCTGATCGGGCCCAACGGTGCCGGCAAGACCACCCTGATCAACCAGCTCACCGGCGTGCTGGCGCCCTCGGAGGGCAGCGTCTGGCTGGACGGGCAGGACATCACCGCGCTGGCGCCGCACCTGCGGGTGCAGCGCGGCCTGGTGCGCACCTTCCAGATCAACCAGTTGTTCGACAGCATGAGCCCGCTGCAGACACTGAGTCTGGTGGTCTCGCAGCACCGTGGCCAGGGCGGGCGCTGGTGGCAGGCCCTGGGTCGTGATCGGGGCGTGGTGGAGCGCGCAGAGCAGTTGCTGGCGCAGTTCCATCTGGCCGATGTGGCGCACCAGCCCACGCGGGTGCTGGCCTATGGCAAACGGCGCTTGCTGGAGATGGCGATCGCCCTGGCCTGCGAGCCCCGCGTGTTGCTGCTCGATGAGCCCGTGGCGGGCGTGCCCGCAGGCGAGCGAGACGAGCTTTTGCAGACCGTGGCGGCCTTGCCGGCGGATGTCTCGGTGCTGTTGATCGAGCACGACATGGATCTGGTGTTCAGCTTTGCCCGCCGCATGACGGTGCTGGTCAATG
>RXJO01000035.1 GCA_003987795.1 Curvibacter sp. | reverse complement strand
GAGGGCGTGGGCACCGTCACCCTGCCGGGCTTGGGCCTGGAGGTGGGCGGCCCCGCCATCAACCCGGTGCCACGCCAGAACATCGCCGACAACCTGCGCGAGGTGGCCCCGGCGCTGCTGGCCGAGCATGGGCTGGAGGTGTGCATCAGCGTGCCCGGCGGCCAGGAGATGGCCAAGAAGACCACCAATGCCCGCCTGGGCATCCTGGGCGGCATCAGCATCCTGGGCACCACCGGCATCGTGCGCCCGTACTCCACCGCGGCCTGGCGGGCCAGCGTGGTGCAGGGCGTGCAGGTGGCCGCCACGCTGGGCCATGGCCTGGTGGCGCTGACCACAGGCGGCCGCACCGAATCATTTGCGATGGCCACCCTGCGCGCCGAGCAGCCCGGCCTGCCCGCGGCCTGCTTTGTGCAGATGGGCGACTTTCTGCGCTATGCGCTCGACGAGGCCGTGGCCCAGGGCCTGCCCCTGGTGGTGTTGGGCGTGATGGTGGGCAAGCTCACCAAGATTGCCCAGGGCGAGACCATCACCCACGCCAACCGCAATGTGGTCGACACCGAACTGGTGGCGCAGATCGGCCGCCAGATCGGTGCCAGCGAGGCTGACTGCCAGGCCATGGCCCAGGCCGAGACCGCCCGTTTCGGCGCCGAGCTGATGGTGGAGCGCGGCCTGGGGCCGGCCTTCCACCAGGCCCTGGCCCAGGCGGCCATCGACACCCTGACCCACCCGCAGCGCTATGGCCGCGCCTTCCAGCTGCGGGTGCTGGTGTGCGACTTTGCCGGGCAACTGGTGGCCGATGTCTTGTCGGCCCCGGCGCTGCCCCCGTCTGAGAGACCGGCCTTGCCGGCTCGGACCCTTCTGCCCGACACCGACAAAGACAACGATACCGACGAGGACCCCGCTCCGTGACCCCCGAGAAAGACCCCAACCCCTGCCGCGTGATCGGTGTGCTCGATGACGGCGTCGCCAGCCTCAGTGCCACCGCGCTGGCCCATCTGCGCACGGCCGATGTGGTGATCGGCGGGGCCCGTACCCTGGCCCTGCTGCGCCACGAGTTCAAGCCCCAGGCCCGGCTGCATGACCTGGGCGGCCAGCTCAAGGCGGTGCCGGGCTGGGTGCGCGCGGCCCGCGAGGCTCACCTGGCCTGCGTGGTGCTGGCCACCGGCGACCCGCTGTGCCACGGCATCGCGCCCTACCTGGCGCAGCACCTGTGCGTGCAGGCGCTCGACATCCTGCCCAATCTCTCGACCCTGCAGCTGGCTTGCGCCCGCATCGGTCTGGCCTGGCAGGAGGCCCGCATCGTGTCGGTGCATGGCCCCGACGCCGGCGAGTGGGCGCTGGGCAGCCCGCCCGGCCACGGCCTGTACGCGCTGGCCCAGGCCCTGCGTGGCGAGCGCCGCCTGCTGGTGCTGACCAGCCCGGCCAACAGCCCCGACCGCATCGCCCGCCTGCTGCTGGCCGAAGGCCTGGGCGACGACTATCAGATGGCGGTGGCCGAGAACCTGCTGCAGCCCGAAGAGCGCCTGCACACCGAGCTCAGCCCGGCCCAGGCCGCCACGATGCGCTTTGCCGAGCTCAATGTGGTGCTGCTGTGGCGGCTGCGGGCCGCGCCCCAACCCCCGTGCCTGGGCCTGCCCGACAGCGCCTATGAGCAGCGCCAGCCCGACAAGGGACTGATCACCAAGCAGGAGGTGCGCGCCGTCAGCCTGGCCCGCCTGCAACTGCGCCCCGCCAGCAGGGTGTGGGACATCGGGGCCGGTTCGGGCTCGGTGGGGCTGGAGGCTGCGCGCCTGTGCCGGCGCGGCCATGTGTGGGCCATCGAGAAGAACGAGGCCGACCACGCCATCGCCAGCCGCAACCACGCCCGCGCCGGGCTGAGCAACTACAGCCTGCAACTGGGCCGCGCCCCCGAGGGCCTGGCCGACTGGCCCGACCCCGATGCGGTGTTCATCGGTGGCTCGGGCGGCGAGCTGGCCGAGCTGATCGCCCTGGTGCTGCAGCGCCTGCGCCCGGGTGGCCACCTGGTGATGAACTTCGTGACCCTCGAGAACCTGGCCACCGCCACCGCGGCCTTGCAGGCCGCCAGCACCCAGGCCGCCCCCGGCAGCCTGGTCTGGGACGTGCTGCAGCTCCAGGCCGCCCGCAGCAAACCCATCCTGCACATGCACCGCATGGCCGCCGAGAACCCGGTGTGGCTGGTCTGCGCCCGACGTGCCCACCCTGAGGAAGCCCTTCATGACTGAGCCCACGAGTTTCCCGTCTGCCGCATCGACAGCGGAGCCTCGGCGCGGCACCCTGTGGGGTGTCTCGCTGGGCCCCGGCGACCCGGGCCTGATCACCCGCGCCGCCTGGGCCGCCCTGCAGCGCCGCGACGTGGCCTGGGCCTACCCGGCGCGCAGCGGCAAGACCCCGAGCTATGCGCTCGACATCGCCACCCGCGCCGGCCTGACACCCCCCGAGCAGCACAGCCTGCTGCTGTTTCCGATGACGCACGACGGCGAAAAGCTGGCACGCGCCTGGCTCAAGGCGGCCCAGACCCTGCTGCCCTGGCTGCAGGCCGGGCGCGACGTGCTGTTTCTGGTCGAGGGCGACGCCAGCACCTACGCCACCTTCGGCCACCTGGCGCGCACCGTGAAGGCGTTGGATGCCGAGGTACCGGTGCAGGTGCTGCCCGGCGTCAACTCGTTCACCGCGGCCAGTGCCCAGGCCGGCGTGCCCTTTGCCGAGCAGGACGACACCGTGGCCATCGTGCCCGCCGCCTACGGCCTGAGCGCGGTCGACCGGCTGCTGCCCGATTTCGACACCCTGGTGCTCATGAAGATCAAGCCCCTGCTTGACGAACTGCTGGAGTGGTTGCAGCGCCGTGGCCTGCTCGAAGGCGCGCATTTCATCGAGCGCGTGGGCGCACCCGACGAGCGACGGGTCTCTGGTACCGACCTGCTGAGCTTGCACGGCACCCGGGTCAGCTACCTGTCGCTGCTGCTGCTGAAAAACCCGGGCCGCGTGCGCGGCGAACGCATCAAGGGCTGCCTCAAGAAGAGCGGCCCGCCCGCATCGGCCAACCCCTCATTGCCGGATCTCACATGACCGAACCCACCTCCAATGTTCAACCCACCGTGGTGCTGTCAGCCCCGGCCCAGGCCGCCGAAGACGTGCGCCTGTGCCTGATCGCCATCACCCGCCATGGGGCCAGCCAGGCCGCGCGACTGGCCCAGGCCCTGCCGCAGGCCGACATCTGCACCTCGGCCAAGTTTGCCGCGCAGTTTGCCGGCCTGCCCAACCGCGTGCACGCCTATGAGGGCGCGCTGCGCGACGAGATCGGCCCCCTGTTCGAGGGCTGGGACCAACTGGTGTTCTTTGTCTCGCTGGGCGCGGTGGTGCGCCTGATCGCGCCGCACCTGCGCAGCAAGGACGAAGACCCGGGGGTGATCGTGGTCGACGACGCCGGCCAGTATGTGATCCCGGTGCTGTCGGGCCATGTGGGCGGCGCCAACGAGTGGAGCGAGCGCGTGGCCGAGGCCTTGCAGGCCCGCCCCGTGCTCACCACCGCATCTGACGTGGGCCGCACCCTGCCGGTCGACATCCTGGGCCGACACCTGGGCTGGCGGGTGGAGGCGCCCAAGATCAACATCACCCGGGTCTCGGCCCATGTGGTCAATGGCGAACCCATCGCTTTCGTGCAGGAGGCCGGCCGCCCCGACTGGTGGACCCGGCCCACGCCGCTGCCCGCCAACATCCATTGCTTCAGCCGGTTCGACGCGGTGGACCTGGGCCGCTTTGCAGCCGTGCTGTGGGTGACCCATGCCGAGGTGGACGAGGCGCGCTGGGCCCAGCTGAGCGAGCGCCTGGTGGTGTACCGCCCGCCGCTGGAGGCCCACGCATGAGCCAAGCCGTACACCACGCCGGACACCGCGCCCGCCGCCGTCCCACGGTGGCGCTGGGCCTGGGTTGCGACCGCGGCTGCAGCCTGGCCACGCTGCGCCAGGCGGTGGAGCAGGCCCTGGCCCAGGCCGGCGCCGGCTGGGCCGATGTGCAGGCTGCCGCCAGCATCAGCCTCAAGGCCGACGAGGCGGGGCTGCTGGCGCTGGCGGCCGAGCAGGGCTGGGCGCTGCGTTTTCACCCGCCCGAGGTGCTGGCCGCCGTGCCCGTGCCCAACCCCTCGGAGACCGTGCGCCACTACACCGGCACGCCCTCGGTCAGCGAAGCGGCGGCCCTGCTGGCCGCCGGCTGGCCCGGCCCGCCCGCACCGGCCCTGCTGCTGGAAAAGCACAAGCACTGCGGCCCCGATGGCCGCAACGCCACCGTCTCGGTGGCGCTCATGAACCCCACCCCTGAAGGCTGAGACCCCAGACCATGAACCCCGAACCAACCCATCCCGAGCCCCTGGCGGGCAAGATCATGCTCGTGGGCATCGGCCCGGGCAGCGTCGAGCACATGACCTCCCGTGCGCGCTCGGCCATCGCCGAGGCCGACGTGGTGATCGGCTACGTCACCTACATCAAGCTGGTGGCCGACCTGCTCGAAGGCAAGGAGATCATCCGCAAGTCGATGACCGAAGAGCTGGACCGTGCCATCAGCGCGCTCGAATGCGCCCGCGCCGGCAAGAAGGTGGCCCTGATCTCGTCGGGCGATGCCGGCGTCTACGGCATGGCCGGCCCCACTTACGAGGTGCTGTTCCAGGCCGGCTGGACGCCCGACGACCCGGTGCAGCTCGAGATCGTGCCCGGGGCCTCGGCCCTCAACAGCTGTGCCGCCCGGGTGGGTGCGCCGCTGACGCATGATTTCTGCGCCATCTCACTGTCAGACCTGCTCACGCCCTGGCCCACGATCGCACGGCGTCTCGATGCGGTCGCCATGGCCGATTTTGTGGTGGCGCTCTACAACCCCAAGAGCGGCCGGCGCACGCGCCAGATCGTCGAGGCGCAGCGCCTGTTCCTGCGCCACCGCCGGCCCGACACCCCGGTGGCCATCGTCAAAAGCGCCTACCGCCGCCGCGAGAACATCGTCTTCACCACGCTGGACCAGATGGCCGAGGCCGACATCGGCATGCTCAGCACCGTGCTGATCGGCAACAGCAACACCTTTGTGCGCCATGGCCTGATGGTCACCCCGCGCGGCTACGCCAACAAGTACGACATGGACGACGGCGGCAGCACCCGCGAGGGCGAGAAGGCCGGCCGATCACTCTCCACCGGCCTGCTGGGCTGGCTGGATTCGCTGCAGGCCGACCACCAGGCCGGCGTCAGCCTGGAGGCCCTGGCCGCGCTGCACCGGCTGCCGGTCGACTACATCCGCGACACCCTGCAACACCCGCCCGAGGCCCACGATGCCACGGCGCCCGCCGAAGAAAGCGAAGCATGAACAGCGATCTGGATCCGCAAACCCTGGCCGAGCCGTCGGTCGCAGGCCCGGCCGAGGCCGCCCCGGTGGTCAAGCCCAAGATCGGCGCCTACAAGCGCCACCTGCTGATCTGCACCGGCCCTCGCTGCAGCCCTGGCGGCGAATCACAAGACCTGTACGACAGCCTGGGCGCCAAGTTCAAGGCCGCCGGGCTGGACGCCGGCGAGCTGCGCGTGAAGCGCAGCCGCGTGAGCTGCTTCGCGGCCTGCAAGGGCGGCCCGGTGCTGTGCGTGCAGCCCGACGGCACCTGGTACTACAACGTCACCCCGGCCAACATGGACCGCATCATCGAGGAGCACCTGGTGCGCGGTCGGCGGGTGGAGGATCTGGTGTTCCATCAGGCGGGGTAGAGGCAGGGTAGTGGCAGGGTAGTGGCGGGGTAAGGGCTACATCGGCTCCAGCTGTGTCTTGCGCATCATGGTCTCGGTGAAGGCGATCTCGCGGCCGAAGGCCCGGGTGAAGGCTTCGCTGTCTTGCGGCAGCACCTGGCCACCCTGTTCCTCCAGGGCCGCGATCACCTGGGGCTGCTTGAGCGCGGCCTCCAGCGCGGCACGGATCCGGGCCACGATGGCGTCGGGCGTGCCGGCCGGCACCGACACGCCGCCCCACGAGGTCAGCTCGACCCCTGGCACGCCCGCCTCGGCCAGCGTGGGTACGCCGGGCAGCTTGGGGTTGCGCCGGGGGCCGGTGATGGCCAAGGCCCGCAGTCGGCCCGCCTGGATGTTGGCGTAGGCCACGGTGCTGATCGGTGCGCCGAAGGTGACCTGCTGGCCCAGCACGGCGTTCACCATCTCCGA
>RXJO01000518.1:6041-6212 GCA_003987795.1 Curvibacter sp. | reverse complement strand
GCCGGCGTCGGCCACGAATCGGGTCTGGGGCGGGCAGCGCTCGCCAAGGGTGGCGACCAGCCGCTGCGGCTTGACCGGCCCGGCATCGCTGCGCAGCGCCTGCGGGCGATCGACCATGGCCTCGTAGGCCTGCCGGGCCGTCTGCGGATGCACGAACGGGAGCAAGTTGCC
>RXJO01000518.1:5649-5767 GCA_003987795.1 Curvibacter sp. | reverse complement strand
AACGAGATCGTGGCGATGACAAGATAGATGCCCTGCAGCCGCAGCGCCGGAAAACCGACCATCGCGCCGATGATCCCGGTCAGGATTCCCGCGGCGAGGAAATACACCGGAAACGGCA
>RXJO01000518.1:0-5536 GCA_003987795.1 Curvibacter sp. | reverse complement strand
GCCTGCGCCAGCAGACCCGAAAAATCTGTCAGGCCCGAGCCCGGCGTGGCCAGCAGCAGCACCGGCGAGGCCATCACATTGACCACCGGCGCCAAGTCGTGAGCTGGGTCATAGGGCAGCTTGCCCAGATGGGGGCTCAGGGTCAGCGGGCTGATGGCACTGAAGACCAGGGTGTAGCCGTCAGGGGCTGACTTGGCCACCGCGTCCACCGCGATCGCTCCGCTCGCCCCGGCCTTGTTCTCGATCACCACCGGCTGGCCCAGCGGCCCTTGAAGACGCTCAGCCAGCAGGCGGGCCACCACATCGCTGACACCGCCGGGTGGATATGCGACCAGCAGGCGCACCGGTCGGGCGGGCCAGGCCGGGGTGGTTTGAGCCCCCGCGCGAGGGGAGAACGGCACCAGACCCAGCGCCGTGGACAGGGTCAGGAATTGACGACGTGATTTCGAAGGCATGAGGATGACAGTGCCAGAGAAGTTGGGGCCGGAGAGCGCATCCGTCAGCCCCGTGGGTGATGTTGGGCATGCAGCTGCCGCAGGCGCTCGCGGGCCACATGGGTGTAGATGGTGGTGGTCGAGATGTCGGCATGCCCGAGCAGCATCTGAACCGCTCGCAGATCAGCCCCATGGTTGAGCAGGTGGGTGGCGAACGCATGACGCAGCGTGTGCGGCGACAGAGGCGCGCGGATGCCGGCCTGCACGGCATTCTTGCGCACGATGACCCAGAACATGGCCCGGGTCATGCCCTGCCCGCGCTGGGTGACAAACAGGTCGTCGCTGAGCTGCCCCCCCAGGATCGCCGGACGAGCCTGCGCCAGGTAGGCCTGCAACCAGTCGCGGGCCACTTCGCCAAAAGGCACCAGGCGCTCCTTGCCGCCCTTGCCCTGGGCCTTCAGCACGCCTTCGGCCAGACCGACCTCGTGCAACTGCAGGCCGACGAGTTCGGACACCCTGAGGCCACTGGCATAGATCAGCTCCAGCATGGCCCGGTCACGAAGGCCCAGCGGGGTGCCGGTGTCGGGCGCAGCCAGCAGCGCCTCGACCTGGGCCTCGCTGAGCGTCTTGGGCACGCGCAGGGGCTGGCGAGCCGCCTGCAGTCGCAGCGTGGGATCCACGGCCACATGCCGCTCACGCAAGGCCCAATGGAAATACCGGCGCAAAACCGTCAGCCGCCGATTGGCCGTGGTGGCGCGGCTCTGCGCATGGCGCTGGGCAAAGTACTGCTGGATGTGCTCCTCGCCTGCCGCGTCAAGCGACAGGCCCTGTTGGGCCAGTGCGCCCGCAAACAGACTCAGGTCGCGACGGTAAGCCGCCAAGGTGTTCTGCGACAGCCCATCTTCCAGCCAGAGGGCATCGATGAAGCTGTCGATCAGGCCCTGACTGACGGGTGTGGGCGCGGGCGTGGGCAAAGAGGGCTTGGGCATGGGTGAAGACGGGCCGAGCCCGCACTATGCCACGGCCCAGGCACAAAAAAAGGCCGGACGCTGTGGCAGACGTCCGGCCTTGGGGCAGCCATGCCGGGCCCGGCAGGCCCGCAGGTACCTCAATCGAGGGTCAGCTTCTGCTGTTGCACCACGCGCTTGTAGACCTCGTACTCTGCCTTGATCTGATCGGCGAACTGCTCAGGCGTGTTGCCCACGATGATGGAGCCGGTGTCCTCGATGCGCTTGCGCACGGCCGGGTCTTCCAGTGCCTTGCGCACACCGGCATTGATCTTGTCCACCACCTCCTTGGGCAGGCCCTTGGGGCCGTAAATGCCGTAGTAGGCCATGCGGTTCACTGGCTCCAGACCGACCTCCTTGAAGGTGGGCACATTGGGCAGGGCCGCCAAGCGGGTGGGGGCAGCCACCACGATCGGGATGAGGCGGTTTTCACGCACAAAGGGCATGGCCGAGGGCATGTTGTCGAAAATCATCGGCACCTGCCCCGCCACCGTGTCGTTCAGGGCAGGGCCCGCGCCACGGTAGGGAATGTGGGTGACGAACACACCCGCCAGGTTCTTGTAGAGCTCCATCTGCAGGTGGCCGATGCCGCCGGTGCCCGAAGACGAGTACGAGTACTTGCCGGGCGACTTTTTCACTTCGGCCAGAAAGCTCTTGTAGTCCTTGCCCGGGAAGCTCGGGTGCACCGCAATCACGTTGGGTGTCGCCGCCACGTTGATGATGGGGCTGAAGTCGGTCAGCGGGTTGTACGGAATCTTGGGGTTGATGGCAGGGTTGGCCGCTGTGGTCGAAACCGTGGCCACACCGAGGTTGTAGCCATCAGGCACGGCACGCGCCGTTTCGGTGGCGCCCACCACACCGCCGCCGCCCGCCTTGTTGATCACCACCACGGGTTGCCCCAGCACCTTGCCCAAGGGGTCGGCGATGGTGCGGGCAATGATGTCGGTCGTGCCCCCTGGGGCGAACGGAACGACCAGTTGGATGGCCTTGGTCGGGTAGGACTGCGCCCACGAAGCGCAGGTCAATGTGCTCAGAGCCAGTGCAGCAATCCAGGAACGGCGATGCATGTAAATTCTCCTAGTCAACCTTAAACGGATGCGAGATCGTAACGGCTAGTCCGCCGCTTGCCTCTGTGGAAAGCCGCTAGTGACAAACCCTGAGGGCCTTTCGGTTGGCTTTCGGCTGGTATTCTCATCCGGTGAACTACGCCCAACTGCTCTTCCCTGACTTTTCGCTGATTCTTTGCGGCTTCCTGCTGTGCCGATACACCGCACTGAATCGCACGGTGTGGCAGCAGGTCGAGAGCCTGGTGTATTTCTTCCTGTTCCCGGTGCTGTTGTTCCACTCGATCGTGAAGAGCCCTTTGAACCTGAGCGAAGCGTCATCGCTGCTTGGCGCCGGGGTGCTGATGGGTCTGTCGGGCATCGGATTGTCTTACGCCCTGCCCTACCTGCCCGGCGTGGGGCGTTTCATGCGCGGGCGCGAGCACCCGGCCAGCGTGCAGGTGGCCTTCCGCTTCAACTCCTTCATCGCACTGGCCATCACCGACCGGCTTGCAGGCGCTCAGGGCATGCTGCTGATCGCCGTGCTGATCGGCGTCTGCGTGCCGATCTTCAATGTGGCGGCGGTGTGGCCCATGGCCCGCCATGCCGAGCGGGGCTTCCTGGGTGAGGTGCTGCGCAATCCCCTGGTGCTGGCCACGGCCAGCGGCCTGCTGGCCAATCTGGCCGGCTTCAGGATACCGGTCTGGCTGGACCCCACCGTCAGCCGGATCGGTGCGGCCTCGCTGGCGCTGGGGCTGATGTCGGCCGGCGCGGGCATGGAGATCGGGCAGTTGGCCAAGGCGCGCACCCTGGCAGCCGCCGTGCTGTCGATCCGCCATCTGGTGCTACCCCTGCTGGCCTGGGGCTTGGCACGGGCGTTCGGGCTGGACACGGTGCAGACCACCGTGCTGCTGGCCTTCTCCGCCCTGCCCACGGCGTCGACCTGCTATGTGCTGGCCGCCCGCATGGGTTACAACGGGCCTTATGTGGCGGGCTTGGTCACCCTGTCGACCCTGCTGGGCATGGCGAGCCTGCCATTGGCCCTGGGGGTGCTGCGCTGAGCGCCCAGGCCAGGTGCTCGGCCAGCACCGGATCAGCCCCGGGCTGATGGGCTACCAGGGCCTGACACAGCACAGCGGCCTCGTCCCCCGACAGCCCCGCCTTCAGCGCATTGCCGGCCGCCACCGCCAGATTGCGCACCCAGCGCCAATGGCCGATGCGCCGGATCGGACTGCCCTCGGTGCGACGCAGGAATTCGCTCTCGGACCACCCCAGCATCTGGGCCAGGGTCTGCCCCGAGAGGCCGGCACGCTCGTCAAAATCAGGCAGGGGGGAGCGCTGGGCGAACTTGTTCCAGGGGCACACCAACTGGCAGTCATCACAACCATAGATGCGGTTGCCCATCAGCGGCCGCAGGGCCGGATCGATGGGCCCGTCATGCTCGATCGTGAGATAGGACACGCAACGTCGGGCATCCACCCGGTGCGCCGCCACGATCGCCTGGGTGGGGCAGGCCTGCAAGCAGGCGCTGCACTGACCACAATGAGCGGTCACCGGCTCGCTGGGTGGCAAGGCGATGTCCAGGTAGATCTCACCCAGGAAGAACATCGAGCCGCCCTCGCGGTTCAGCACCAGGGTGTGCTTGCCACGCCAGCCCTGACCGCTGCGCGCGGCCAGTTCAGCCTCCAGCACGGGGGCCGAGTCGGTGAACACCCGGTACCCGAGGGGCCCCAATTCGGCCGCCATGCGCTCGGCCAGTTTCTGCAGTCGGCTGCGCAGCACCTTGTGGTAGTCGCGCCCGCGGGCATAGAGCGACACCACCGCCTCGCCGGGGCGCTGCAATCGCGCCAACTCATGCTCGGTCCAGTCTGGTGAGGTGCTGGCGGGCAGATAATCCATGCGTGCGGTCAGCACGCTGACCGTGCCCGGCACCAGTTCGGCCGGCCTGGCCCGCTTGAGCCCATGAGCCGCCATGTAATTCATGCTGCCGTGGAACCCTTCGGCCAGCCAGGCCTCCAAGCCGGGCTCGGCACTCGCCAGGTCGATGCCGGCCACGCCGATTTGAGAAAATCCCAGCTCCAGAGCCCAGCCCTGGATGCGGGAAACGAATTGATGGCCGTTGATTTGCACCCCGGAATTGTAGGAACCCTGTTGCCCATGTCGCCCCACCCGTCCTCTGTCACGCTGATCTGGAGCCACGAGGCCGATACCCAGGCCTTTGCCCGCCGTCTGGCGGCTCTGCCGGGGATTCGCCAGGCTTTCATCGAACTGCAAGGCGATCTGGGCGCCGGCAAGACCACCTTCGTGCGCCATCTGCTGCGTGAACTGGGGGTGCAGGGACGCATCAAGAGCCCTACTTACGCGGTGGTGGAGCCCCACGAAGCCCCTCAGGGTGAAGAGGTGCTGCGCATCTGGCACTTTGATTTCTACCGATTCAATGACCCCCGTGAATGGGAAGAGGCCGGCTTCCGCGACCTGTTCGCCAGCCCGGGCCTGAAGCTGGCCGAATGGCCTGACAAGGCCCAGGGCATGCTGCCCACACCCGATCTGGTGCTGCAACTTCAGGTGCTGGGCCAGGACGGAGCGGAGGCCCCGGCCGACGACATTGCCAGCACAGACGACGCCGATGCCCCGGCCGCCCCCCGCCAGGCCACGCTGCGTTCGGGCACCCCGCTGGGCCAGTCCTTGCTGGAGGCCCTGAGCGCATGACAGCCCGCCAACCACCCGGCCGTCAGACCGAATCCATCCGGGGGCCTGACCGGGTACCCGCCCTGTTGCGCCGCCGCCAGGCCCTGCAGGCCGGCGGTGTGGTGCTGCTGATGGGCCTGAGCGAACTGGCCTGGGGCGCCAGCATCGTGGCGGTCCGCGTCTGGCCAGCGCCGGACTACAGCCGGGTGACCATCGAATCCGATGGCGCGCTCACGGCTCGCCAGACTTTTGTGGCCAACCCGCCCCGCCTGGCCGTGGACATCGACGGCATCGAGATGAACCCGGCGCTGCGCGAGCTGGTGGCCAAGGTCAAGGCGGACGACCCCTTCATCAGCGGCATCCG
>RXJO01000406.1 GCA_003987795.1 Curvibacter sp. | reverse complement strand
TGGACATCGTGAGCCGCACCCTGCTCAAGGCGGGCGACCCGGTGATGGTGGAGGAGCCGGGCTGGTCGGTCGAGTTTGCCCGGCTCGATGCCCTGGGCATGCGCATCCTGCCTGTGCCGCGCCTGGCCGATGGCCCCGACCTGGCGGTGATGCAGCGCTATTGCGAGGTGCATGCGCCCAAGCTGTTCGTGAGTGTGAGCGTGTTCCACAACCCCACCGGCCACTGCCTGACCCCGGGCAGCGCGCACCGGGTGCTGCAACTGGCCACCCGGCACGATTTCCACATCGTCGAAGACGACACCTATGGCCACATCGCGCCCGACCACGCCACGCGGCTCACGGTGCTCGATGGCTTGCAGCGCAGCATCTACGTGAGCGGCTTTGCCAAGATCCTGGCGCCCAACTGGCGGGTGGGCTTTCTGGCCGCGCCGCCCGATCTGGTGGAGCGCCTGCTGGACACCAAGCTGCTGGCCACGCTGACCACGCCCTCCTTGCTGGAAAAAGCATTGGCCCTGTGCATCGAGCAAGGGAAGTTGCGCCGCCATGCCGAACGCATCCGCACCCGGCTGGACGCGGCCCGGGCCCGCACGGTGAAACTGGCCTTGCAGGCCGGCTGCACGTTTGTGGCCGAGCCCGCGGGCATGTTCGGCTGGGTGGACACGGGGGTGGACACCGATGTGCTGGCGCAGCGCATGCTGGACGAGGGCTACTTGCTGGCGCCGGGGGCGCTGTTCCACGCCAGCCGCAAGCCGGGCACGCTGATGCGCATCAACTTTGCCACGGCACAGGATGCGGCGTTCTGGAAGGTGTTCGCCCGCGTGGTGGGCGAGAGCCGCTGAGACCGTTTCGCTGGCTCAGGTGCGGGTGGCTGCGTTGGCCGGCACATGCAGGCCCAGCAAGGTGTGCAGCAGGGCGCGGTTCAGGTCTTCGGTGTCGAGCTCATGGGCATGCCGCAAGGCCCGCACGGTGGCGGTATCGGCGCTGTCCATGGCGCGGGCCAGGTCCAGGGCCGGCAGGTAGGGGCCCGACTGGGTGATGTTGGCCGAGTGGATGCGCTCGGACAGCGGCAGCCGGTGCAGGATGCTGCTCAGGGGTTCGTTCATCAGCACGTCGAGTTGCGAGAACAGGCCGCACAGGTAGACCTCGCGGCGCAGGTCGTCTTCGATCCCGGCATCCAGGATGTGCTCCATGAGCCGGGCCCGCAGCACCATGCCCTGACGCACAGGCTGCAGGTTGAGGTCGGTGCCGGCGTTGGGCAACTGGCCGACCAGCCATTTTTCGAGCTGGGTGTAGCCCATCATCATCAGGCCTCGCCGCAGCGAGTCGATGCCGGTGCGCAGGCCGAGGGCGGCTGAATTGGTCAGGGTCAGGAAACGGTAGCTCAGCAGGGGTTCTTCGCTGAGGATGGCCTCGATGACGTCCATCGATTGGTCTTGCCCGATGGCGCGCAACAGGCGTTCGATGATGCTGCGTGCGGGCGCCAGTTCGCGCCCGCGATGACCGTACAGTACATCGTCGTCGGGCCAGCCCAGCAAGGCCAGGCCGTGTTTCTGGTCGAGGCAGTGGTCGATCAGCGCCGCGCTGGCGATGTTCTCGTAGTAATGGCAGGGCTGGACCGGGCTGCGCAGAAAGGCGGTGGACGGCGCGTTGGGCTGACGCTTTTGCTGCAGCGCGGCCTGCAGGGCGGCGGCGGCATCCTCAGGCTGCAGGCTCAGCAGGCAGCGGTGGATGGGGCGGTCGGGTGCCGGCGGCGGCATGTGGCGCACCTCGCCGCGCCAGATCACGCGCAGACCGCGCCGGTGGGCGTTGAACACCCGCACCTGCAGGCCGGTGTCGGCTTCGAGCCACTCGCCCGGCACCTCGATCTGAGGCGATTGGGCATCGCCGTGCTCCAGCAGGCCGGCCAACAGGGCCGGGGTCTCGGCACTGAGCAGCAGGGGCGGCGCGTCGGCGGTCCAGAGTTCGTCGAGGGTGCGAAGCAGGTGGGGCGCGTCGACCGGCATCGCCGGTTCCGGGGCCACGCGCAGTTGCACGCCCGCCAGTTCGCGGGTTCGCCCCCACAGGGGCCGGTAGCCAAGGGTGATGCTGCCCAGGACGGATTGGACCATTCGGTGTGCTACTTCAGAAAATCAAACAGCGACATGCTCTGGATCTGCGCATAGGACTTCAGAGCCGCCTGGTAGCCCGTGGTCTGGTTCTGGAAATCCGAGATCCCCTGAAGCATATCCAGATCTTCGGCCCTTGAGCGATCTCCTTCGAGCTGGACGGCCTTGGTCTGCTGGTTCGAGTCGATCACGTCGGCCTGGTTCAGGTAATCGCCGGCCAGGCCACGCGCGGCCTGCACGGCCACGTAGGCGTTGTCGAGCGCCGCCAGCGAGCCGCTGACCGAGGCCTGGGCGCTGGTGCCGCTGCTGGCGTTCTTGATGCCGGCGATGGCGCTGTCCATGACGTCGAAGATCGAGGCCTTGGGCTTGACGGTGAAGCTGTCGCCGGCCGCCGGCGTCCCGGTCAGGGTCATCTGCTGATCAGCGTTGCCCGCTCCGCCGAAGGTCACGGTGCTGCCCGACATGGTCAGGCTGCCCGAGGTGGTGGGAGGGGTGGTGGACAGGTTGGTGACCGTGTAGTTGGTGGCCGAGGTGAAGTTGATCTGGTAGCTGTTGCCGGCCAGCACATTGGGAGAGGTGGGAATCAGGATGGTGCCGGCGCTGGCCGTGGCGGTGCCTGTGTTGGTCGACTGGGCGCTGATGGCAAAGGCGCCGGTGGTGGGGGCGACGTTGGCGAAGGCGGCCTGCCCGTCGATGGTGTTGGGGATGGTCAGGTCGGTGCCGTTGACCTGACCCCCGAGGCCGGCGAACACCACGCCCGCGGTGGCATTGGGTTCGATGAAGGGTGTGTTGGTGCTGCCCAGGCCGCCGAACAGCGCCTGACCGTTGGCGTCGGTGGTGTTGGCGTAGGTGAGCAACTGGTTGCGCAGTGTGGTCAGTTGCGAGGTGATGGTGCCCAAGTCGCTGGCGGTGTTGGCACCGTTGCCGGCCTGCACCAGCAGTTCGCGGAAGGACTGGATCGCATCGCTGGCCTGGCCGAGCACGGTCTCGGCGTGCGACATGTTGTCTTTTTGCAGCGACAGCGCGCGTTGCTGGATCGTGACCTGGGCCGAGCGGGTGATGGCGCGCTCGGCCTGGGCGGCGGCCGTGGGGTCGTCGCTGGGCTTGAGCACGCGCTTGCCCGCGGTCAGGTTGGCTTGCAATTGCGTCAGGCGAGACTGGCGGCCGCCGATGTTGTTGATGGCGGAAGCGTAGGCGTCGGCCGATCCGACGCGGGCGAAGAAGTTGGACATGGTGTCTGCCTTTCAGCCACTCAGCGGGTTGGGTCAGCGCATGACCTGCAACAAGGTGTCAAAAATGCTCTGGGCGGTCGAGACGATCTTGGCCGAGGCCTGGTAGGCCTGCTGGTACTGAAGCAGGTGCGCGGCTTCTTCGTCCAGGTTGACCCCCGAGACCGAGGTGCGTGCCGCCTCGGCGTTGGCGGCGATCGAGCCCGAGACGTCGGCGGCGTATTGGGCGCTTTGCGCGCGCACGCCGATCTGGGCCATCAGGCCGGCGTACAGATCGGACATGGGTGTCTTGTCCGCGGTGACGCTGCGCGAGGCCAGGGCCAGCATGGACTTGGCATTGCCGCCGTCGTTCTTCTGGATGCCTGAGGTGGGCTGCTTCACCGTCACGCTGTCGCCGGTCTGTGGCGTGCCGGTGAGTGTGAGGTTCCAGCCGTTCCAGCTGATGGCTTGGCCTGGCGTGTAGGTGGCGCCAGTGGCCAGCGTGGTGCTGGTGGTGGTGTCCACCACGTTGTACTGATTGGGACCGGTGAAGGTGATCTGCACCGTGTCGTTCAGGTTGGCGTTGTTGGCGTAGTAGGTCGGTGGGACCCCTGTCTGCAGGGCCCAACTGGCGGGCGATGCAGGGGCTGCAGCGATGGTCTTGACCGACAGCGTGCCCTGGTTGGCGGCCGCCGGCGTGGCCACCACCGGGTTGGAGACGGCCAGCGATGCGGGCGAGGACAGGGCCACACTCATGGTGCTGGCCGCCGTGTCGTAGGGGCGCAGCAGGAAGGTATCGCCGGCGGCGCCACCAGCGCTGCTGGGCAGGGCGTTGATGGACAGGCCACCCACGGTGTAGGAGGGGGGAGGGCCCGCCGTGGTGACCATGCTGCTGGTGACATCGATCGGTCCGTTGGCCGTGTTGGCAATCACCTTGGCAATGGTCGGGCTGCCGCCGGAGGGGGCGCCCAGGGTGATGGAGTAGGTGGCCACGTCCAGCGCCTGGTCGTTGGCCACATAGGCTCCGAGCAAGGCGGCAGGTGCACTGTTGCTGGCGCCCGGGATCGCGGTCATGGTGATCGGGGCGAACAGGGCCTTGCCGGTGTTGCCGTTGAGATCGACCCCAGCGAAGTGCTGCTCGTTCATGTCGGTGGTCACGGCCACCGCCATGCGGCCCAGCAGGTTGCGTGCTTCAGCCAGATCGGTGTTGTGAAAGCGCAGCAGGCCCACGGCCTCACCGCCGCCCAGGGTGTTCTCGTCGATCTCGGTGGTCTGGCCACCAGCCTGGGTGATCTTGAGCTTGAGCGTGTTGCCGTCGCCCGGGTATTCGGTGGGTTGGGAGAAGCTGACGCTTGCGGCCTGTCCCCCAAGCACCAGGGGCTGGTTGGCCAGGAAGACGCTGATGGTGCCGTCGTTCACCTTGACCGTGGTGGTCTGCACCTTCTGGTTGAGCTGGCTGAGCAGGTTGTCGCGTTTGTCCAGCAGATCGTTGGGCGGCTGGCCCGAGCTCTGGGCGAAAGAGATCTGTGTGTTCAGGCTGGCCAATTGCTGGGCCAGCGAATTGATCACGGTCTGGTCGTCCTTGAGTTGCAATTGGGCGTTCTGCTGCAGGTCGCTGAGCTGGGTGCTGGCGCTCTGGAAGCGCGAGGCCATCTCCTGGGCCTGCGTGATGGCCACGGTGCGGGCAGTCAGGTCGGTGGGCGCATTGGCCACGTCCGAGAACGCGTTGATGGTGTTGTTGATGGCCTGGCCCAGTCCATTGGTGCCACCCAGAAAGATGTTCTCCATCTGCGCCACCTTGTCGGCGCGGGCGGCATCGAGCGATTTGATGGAGGCCGTCGCAGTGGCCTGCTTGGTCAGGAACTCGTCGTAGACCCGCTGCACGGTCGAGACTTCGACGCCTTTGCCGATGTAGCCGCTGCCGGTGAAGTCGCCTTGCACCGCACTCATCACCGCGGTCTGGCGCGAGTAGCCGGCCGTGTTGACGTTGGAGATGTTGTTGCCGGTGACTTGCAGGGCCACCTGGTTGGACATCAGGGCGCGTGCGCCCAGGTTGAGTAGGCCACCACTCATGCGACACCTCGCCAGGGTTGGTTGCGCTGCAGTTGCTGCGTGGTGCTGATGGCCTTGCTGAGCTTGCTGGCGTAGGCCGGATCGGTGGCATAGCCTGCGCGCTGCAGCTCGTTGGCGAAGGCGACCACCGAACCGGTCTGCTGGCGCGCATTGGCGTAGCGCGGGCTCTGGTTGATCAGCTTCGCGTAGTCCTGGAACGACTGCTCGTAGTTGTCGTAGGCGCGGAACTTGGCCGTGGTCTTGCGGGCCTCGCCGTTGACGTATTCGGTGGTGGTCACGGTGGCGACCTTGCCGGTCCAGCCCGGCCCGGCCTTGATGCCGAACAGGTTGTACGAGGGCGTGCCGTTGGCGTTCTTGATCTCGTGTTTGCCCCAGCCGGTCTCATGGCCGGCCTGGCCCAGCATGTAGCTGGCCGGAATGCCACTTTGCTGCTCGACCTTGGCAGCCGCGCCCTGCAGGCGTTGCACGAAGGCGGCCTGGCTGGCGGTGGTCTTGACGGGGGTGCCAGACCCGATGGGCGCTGGGGTGGCCTGCGACTTGCCGGGCAGCACGCCGCTCAGGCGGTTGCCCAGCGACAGGGTGCTGGGGGTTTCGAAGGCCGGTGTCTCGGGCACGCCCATCTGGCGCGACAGCTGCTTGGCAATCAGATCGGACAGGCCGCCGGGCTTGCCCGACATCTGAACCGAGAACTGCTGGTCGAGCATGTCGGTGCCTAGGTTTTCCTGG
>RXJO01000110.1 GCA_003987795.1 Curvibacter sp. | reverse complement strand
ATGTACAGCTCAACGGCTCGGATTCGGTCTTCGTAGGAATACATGAACTACCTTCTAGTAGTCCAAGTTTTCGTCCGCACCCCCAAATAAAGATATCAAATGGTGACTTGACAACCCCAGAAGACGGTATCCCTTCGCCCAACCCAGGCTACCGTCGCTCCATCAGGTCGCCCCCGGGCTTCAGTGCCCGGGCTCGCTCCGCCCCCGCAAGCCTTCAGGCAGGCGCAGCCACTGAAGATGCGCCAGCGAGGCATACAGCGGCAGGCTGATCAGGCGCGAGACACCGCTGGCCACCAGGGCGCTGGCCATCAGGCTGAGGACCAGGCCATGGCCGTCGACCATCTCCATCACGATGATGAAGGCCGTCAGCGGGGCCTGGGTGGCCGCCGCCAGAAAGCCCGCCATGCCCAGGGCGATCAGGGTGCTGGCCTGGGCCGGGTTGAGCCATTGCGCCAGGTCGTTGCCGATGCCGGCCCCGATGGCCAGCGAAGGCGCGAAGATGCCGCCGGGCACGCCCGACCAACTGGTGACCCAGGTGGCCATGAACTTCAGCAACACATACAGCGGGTTGGCCTCTTGCGGCCCTTCCAGCAGGCCACGGGTGTGCTGGTAGCCACTGCCGAAGGTGGCGCCGTCGCTGGCCAGGCCCATCAGGGCCACGGCCAGGCCGCAGCCAGCGGCAAAGCGCACCGGGTAGGCCCGGCGCCAGCGGGTGAACAGGTCGGTCGAGGCCATGCCCAGCGAGGCCGCCATCAGGCGCGAGAAAAGCCCGCCGGCCAAACCCGCCACCACGGCCACGCAGAGCGCTGGCCCCAACAGCCCCAGATCGACCGCACCCGGCCGGATCACCCCGAAATACGTGGCATTGCCGTACACCGACACCGCCATCAGCCCCGACAGCACGATGGCGGCCATGATCAGGCCATTGCTGCGCTGCTCAGGCTTGCGAGACAACTCCTCGATGGCGAACATGATGCCGCCCAGCGGCGTGTTGAAGGCCGCCGCAATGCCGGCCGCCCCGCCCGCGATCAGCAGGCCCTGCTCAGAGACCGGCCCGCCGGGCTTCAGGAAGCGGCGTGCCGAGTGCATCACGCCAGCGGCGATCTGCACCGACGGCCCCTCGCGCCCCAGCGACAGCCCGCAAAGCAGCCCACTGGCGGTGAGCAACATCTTGGCCAGGGTCAGCCGCAAAGACACGAACCAGCCGCTGGCCGCCGGCGGCAGGCCCGGTGTCAAGGCGGCCATCACCTGCGGAATGCCCGAGCCCGCCGCACCGGCCGCATAGCGGCGCGTGAGCCACACCACCGTGGCCGTGCCCAGCGGCGTCCACAACAGCGGCGACCACCAGGCCAGGTGCTGCAGGCCGTGAAAGGCCTGCAGAGCCTGCTCGGTCAACCAGGTGAACAGCACCACCGTGAAGCCCGCCAGCACCGCAAAGCCCATCACGATCGCCCGCACCTGCCAAAGACGCCAGTCGGAAAGCTCGCGGCGGATGGCCTGCATGACCTGGGGGTGTTGTTTCATCGGGGCTGGGCTGAATGGATCGACGATGCGACGGGGACGCGTCTGCTTGCCGTCAATTGTATTTGTACAAATCAAAATGCGCGAGGGACTGCCCGCCACAAGCCCTACACTCCCCCCTTCGTCGCGCGCCCAACCCATGGTGCGGCACGACGCGCAGCGCCCACCATGACTTCCGAAAGCCCCTCCCCACCCGAGCCCCCGAACTCGGCCTCTCCGCGGCCGCGCCCTGCCCTGGCGCGCCTGGGCGCAGCGCTTCGCCGCAGCCCGACACAGGCCCGGGCCTTGGCCAGGGCCTTGACGGCCCGTCTGAACCGACGCCGCGTCGCCCTGGCCTTGGCCGCAGTGCCGGCGGCGCTGCTGCTCTACACCCTGCTGCTGATCCCGTTCACGCCCAGCATCCAGGACATCCGCAAAGCCAACCAGGAGCGCCCGGCGCAGATCCTGTCGGCCGACGGCAAGCTGATCACCGAGTTCAAGCGCGCCAACCGCGAATGGGTGCCCCTCAAGCGCATCTCGCCCCATGTGGTGGACGCCCTGATCGCCACCGAAGACCACCGCTTCTACCAGCACCACGGCCTGGACTGGCGACGCCTGGGCTCGGCGGCACTCAGCACTTTCGGCGGCAGCCGCCAGGGCGGCTCGACCCTGACACAGCAACTGGCCCGCAACCTGTACCCCGACGAGGTGGGCCGGGCCCCCACGCTGACGCGCAAGCTCAAGGAGGCCATCACCGCGGTCAAGCTCGAGATCGTCTACAGCAAGCCCGAGATCCTCGAGACCTACCTCAACACGGTGCCCTTTCTGTACAACGCCTTCGGCATCGAGATGGCGGCACGCACCTATTTCGACAGCTCGGCCGATGCCCTGGATGTGCTGCAGAGCGCCACCCTGGTGGGCATGCTCAAGGGCAACAGCTATTACAACCCGGTGCTCAACCCAGAGCGGGCCCAGCAGCGACGCAACATCGTGCTGGCCCAGATGGTCAAGCGCGACAAGCTCTCCCCCACCGCCTTCGAGGCCCTCAAGGGCCGCCCCCTGCGCATCGACTTCGAGCGCCAGACCGAGCCGCCGGGCCCTGCCGCCCACTTCGCCCAGCAGGTGCGCAAATGGCTGGTGGCCTGGGCCGACCGCAACGACTACAACATCTACAGCGACGGCCTGGTGGTGCGCACCACGCTCGACTCGCGCCTGCAGGCCCTGGCCAACCAGGCCGTGCAACGCCAGGCCGGCCAGCTGCAGCGGGTGGCCAATGCCGCCTGGGCCGGCCCATGGAGCCCGAAGAACCCGCTGGTGCAGGGCTTCATGCGCGACACCCCGGCCTACCGCAACGCCCAGGCCAGTGGTCTCAGCGATGCCCAGGCACTGAAAAAGCTGCAGGCCGACACCCCCTTCATGCGGGGCCTGCTGCAGCAGAAAACCTTGTTGCAGGCCGGCTTCCTGGCGATCGATCCGCGCAATGCCCAGGTGCGTGCCTGGGTGGGCAGCCGCGATTTCGAGCAAGACGCCTACGACCACGTGCAGCAGGCGCGCCGCCAGCCCGGCTCCACCTTCAAGCCCTTTGTGTACGGCGAGGCCTTCCGCCAGGGCATGAGCCCTGATGACACCTTGCTCGACCAGAGCATCGAGATTGCGGTGGGCCGCAACGAGGTCTGGCGCCCCAGCGATGAAAGTCCGCCCAGCGGGCGCCCCATGAGCCTGCGCGATGGCCTGGCGTATTCCAAGAACACCATCACCGCCCAACTGGTGCAAAAGGTGGGCCCACCCAAGGTGGCCCGGCTGGCACGCGCCCTGGGTGTGCGCCAGAGCAAACTCGAAGAAGTGCCTTCGATCGCGCTGGGCACCAGCCTGGTCAGCCTCAAGGAGATGGTGAACGCCTATGCCAGCATCGCCCATCAAGGGCGTTATCTGGAGCCGGTGTTGGTCACCCGCATCGAAGACCGCGAAGGCCATGTGATCGAAGACATAGCGCCGGCCCGGCCCGAGGCCGCCCTGCCCGAGCGGGTGGCCTACACCCTGATCGACACCTTGCGCGGCGTGGTCGACCGCGGCACCGGTACCGACATCCGCAACCGTTGGGGCATCCGGGCCGACGTGGCCGGCAAGACCGGCACCACCCAGGACAACACCGACGGCTGGTTCATCCTGATGCACCCCCAACTGGTGGCCGGAGCCTGGGTGGGCTTCAACGACAGCCGCATCACGCTGCGCAGCGACTACTGGGGCCAGGGTGCCCACAGTGCCCTGCCCATCGTGGGCGACGTGGTGTCCAAGGCCCTGCGGGCCCGTTGGATCGATGGCAAGGCCCGCTTCGAGCCGCCAGACGACAGCTCGTGGCTGCAACGCCTGTGGCGGCGCGCCCGCGAAAGCCTGTGGCAGCAACTGCAAGACCAGGCCCAGGGCCTGATGCAACAACTGTTGCAGCACCTACCGCGCGGGCTCTGGCCGCAGCCAGCCAAGGCACCCGCCAGGCCGCCGGCCCCTGTGGCTCCGGCCAGCCCGCCTGCGCCACCGCCAGCCCCCGATCCCCAGCCAGACCCACTGCAGAAGAAGATCGACGACATCATCACCGAGCCGCGCGAGGAAAGCCCGGCACCCCAGGTGGTGCCCCAGACCAGCCCGCCCCAACCCTCGTCGCCGCAGCCGCTGCCTTACGAGCAGCGTTGACAGTGACAGTTGTGGCTGGCCCTCAGTGCGCCACCACCTGCTGCCGCCCCGCCCGCTTGGCGTGGTACATGGCGTCGTCCGCCTGGGCCATCAACTGGTCGGTGGTGATCCCATGGTCCGGGAAATGGGCGGCTCCGATGCTCGGCGTGATCTGCAGGGTGTGCTGACCGATGGTGATCGGCTGCTGCAGCGCGGCCCGGATCTTGTCGGCCACCTGCACGGCATGGGCCCGCTCATGGATCGATTCGAGCAGCACCACGAACTCATCGCCGCCGATGCGGGCCACGGTGTCGGTCTCGCGCACGCAATCGCGCAGGCGGCGCGCCACTTCCTGCAGCAAGCGATCGCCGGCCTTGTGGCCCAGCGTGTCGTTGACCTGCTTGAAATGGTCCAGATCCAGGAACAGCACCGACAGGTGGCCCCCGGCCCGCTCGGCCCGGGCCAGCGCACCCACCATTCGGTCGTGCAGCAGGTAGCGGTTGGGCAGGCCGGTCAGCGCATCGAATTGGGCCATGTGCTGCAACCGGGCCAGCAACTGCTGGCGTTCGATCGCGGTGGCGATCTGGGTCGAGGCATACTGCAAAACAGCCCGCTCCCTGTCAGACCAGACCTCATCGCCGGGCCCCCGCTTCAGGATCAGGGCCCCCACATGACCGGCAGCGGTGCTCAGGGGCAGACCCAGCCAAGCCACCCAGCCGGGGTTGAACACGGCGCGCCAGGCCTCGGGCCGGTGCTGCATCGCGTCTGGCATGAGCAGCATGGGCGCCCCCTCTGCCAGCATGGCCTCGCAGACGAGTCGGTCGGCCGGCGCCTGCGGCCCGGCATCGTCGGGCACACCCTCTGGCCCGCTGACGAAACAAGGCTGTTGCCAACCTCCCAGCGGCAGGTCTTGCAACAACACCTTGAAACAAGGGGTGGGCATCAGCGCGGCCACGATGCGGTGCACCTCGGCCAGCATCTCCTGCACATCAGCCTGGGCATGCGCGGTCTCGGCGATCGCCATCAGGGCCGCCTGGGTGGCTTCGGCCTGTTTGAGGGCGCTGACATCGCGCGCCACGGCATAACGTCGCTGATCGATCTCGGACCAGCGGGCCGACCACATCAGGTGCACCAGCGAGCCGTCCTTGCGCACGTAGCAGTTCTCGAAGTGGAGATGGGGCTGACCCGACATCACCTGCCGGGCCGCGTTCAGGGTGCGCTCCTGATCAAACGGCGCAATGAAGTCCGTCATGCGCCGGCCCAGCATCTCGGCGGGGGCATAGCCGAAGATGCCCTCTCCGGCGGGGCTGATGTACTGGAAGATGCCCTGGGCGTCCACCACGCAAATGGCGTCCAGCAGCAAGTCGGCAATTCGGTCCATGGATCCCTGGGGTGGGCCTGTCGTGACAACCGGCCTCTTTGTAGGTACTTGTACCTGGGTAGGTTAGCTGATTTTGAACACTTCGCCCAGCCAAGCCTCATGCCCCCACACGGCCCGGTCGATGGCAAAAAACCGACGCTTCGCAGGTGACCTGCGCTCAGGATCGCATCCCGGCGCTGCCGCACCACAAGCTTCT
The DNA here is from genome assembly GCA_003987795.1 of Curvibacter sp. Classification (GTDB taxonomy): domain Bacteria; phylum Pseudomonadota; class Gammaproteobacteria; order Burkholderiales; family Burkholderiaceae_C; genus Curvibacter. The sequence continues at coordinate 417 of RXJO01000110.1, read as the reverse complement.
GAAAGCCCCAGCGGCCTCTTCAGTCCGCCCCCATCTGGGCCTGCCGAGCCACCTTGCCCAGGCGTTCGTACTCACGCAGGGTCAAGGCCTGCAACTCGGCCGCCCCAGCGCTGCGTGGGGTGAACCCAGCAGCCACCAACTTGTCTTTCACGGCAGGGTCGGCCAGCGCCTGGGCCAAAGCCTGCTCCAGGCGCTGGGTCACCGCGGCCGGCAGACCGGCCGGCCCATAGACCCCGAACCAGGGCTCGACCGCGTAATCATGGAGACCCGACTCGGCCAGCGTGGGCACATCGGGCAAGGCCGGCGAGCGCTGGGCACCCGCCACTGCCAGGGCCTTCAGCTTGCCGGCCTGGATGTGGGGCAGCGATGCGGGCAGGTTGTCGAAGGCCACGGGCACCTGCCCGCCGATCAGATCGG
>RXJO01000525.1:5673-6210 GCA_003987795.1 Curvibacter sp. | reverse complement strand
TGACCGTGCCCGACTGGAGCCGCCAGCCCGGCGAGCCCGTGCTGTGGCACCCCTATGGCCAGCCCTCCGAGCACGAGCGCCACGTGGTGCGGCGCAGCCGCGGCAACGCGCCTTTCCCGGGGGCGGCTTCGTCGATGACGCCGCTGGCCGATCTGTTCGGCATCATCACCCCCACCGGGCTGGTGTTCGAGCGCCACCACGCCGGCATCCCGCAGATCGACCCGGACCAGCACCGCCTGGTGATCCATGGTCTGGCCAAACGGCCCCGGGTGTTCACGATGGACGACCTGCTGCGCTTCCCCTCGGTGTCGCGCATCCACTTTCTGGAGTGCTCGGGCAACACCGGCACCGAGTGGCGCACCCCGACCTCGGCCAATGTGCAGTTGTCGCATGGCCTGCTGTCGTGCTGCGAGTGGACAGGCGTGCCCTTGTCGGTGCTGCTCGACGAGGTGGGCATCGCCCCCGAGGCGCGTTGGATCCTGGCCGAAGGCGCCGATGGCGCGGCCATGTCGCGCAGCATCCCGGTGCACAAGGCCT
>RXJO01000525.1:0-5618 GCA_003987795.1 Curvibacter sp. | reverse complement strand
CGGCTACCCGCTGCGCCTGTTCCTGCCCGGCTTCGAGGGCAACATGAGCATCAAGTGGCTGCGCCGCCTGAAGATCGGCACCGAGCCGTTCCAGACCCGAGAAGAGACCTCGAAGTACACCGATTCACTGCCCGATGGCACGGCGCGCCAGTTCACCTTCCTGATGGAGGCGAAGTCCGTCATCACCCGGCCTTCGCCTGGGCAGGTGCTGCGCCAGCGCGGCTTCCACGAGATCAGCGGCCTGGCCTGGAGCGGCCTGGGCCGGGTCAAGCGGGTCGAGGTGTCGGTCGACGGCGGACGCCAATGGCGCGAGGCCCAACTGCAGGAGCCGGTGCTCAACCGTGCCCTGACCCGATTCAGCCTGGGCTGGCATTGGGACGGCTCGCCGGCCATCCTGCAAAGCCGGGTGATCGATGAGACCGGCTATGTGCAGCCCACGCGCGAGCAACTGATTGCCGCACGTGGCCTGAACTCGCTCTACCACTACAACGCCATCCAGAGCTGGCAACTGGCCGCCGACGGGAGTCTGAAGAATGTCCATGCCTGAGCGCGCCTTCCCCCTGACCTGCAGCCCGGCCTTGCGGCGGCTGGCACTTTCTTGTGCGTTGCTCCTGTCTTGGGGGCTGGGCGGCGTCTCGTCTGTCCAGGCCCAGGGCACGCCGGTTGGCGCGCCCTACGGCTTCGGCAAGGTTGCCAGCCCGGCGGCCATTGCAGCCTGGGACATCGACATCGACGCCAAGGGCAGGGGCCTGCCTCGCGGCCAGGGCAGCGTGGCCGAAGGGGCCCGTCTGTACGCCGAGAAATGCGCTGCCTGCCATGGCGACCGAGGCCAGGGCAAGCCAGCCGACGCCCTGGTGGGTGGCAACGTGCCGCTCAGCGATCAGAAAACCACGCCGCTCAAGACGGTGGGCAACTTCTGGCCCTATGCCACCACCTTGTTCGACTTCATCCGCCGCGCCATGCCTTACAACGCGCCGCAAAGCCTGAAGCCCGACGAGGTGTATGCCCTGACAGCCTGGATCCTCAACGCCAACGGGGTGCTGCCCGCCGATGCGGTGCTGGACGCCCCGCGCCTGAGCGCACTCAAGATGCCGAACCAGGCGGGCTTTGTCAGTGATGCCCGGCCCGACGTCAGCAACTGGGCCTGCCGCACCTGCCGCTGAGTCGGATTCCGCCTCGTCTCATCCGCGCCGCATCGATGCCCCGCCGACCTCGGTCGCGGGGCTTTTGCCGTGGGCGATCGCGGGCAGACGGCCCGCATTTCGTCATATCCAAATCTGAAAACCTGAGTTCACGGAACGTGTCGGGCGGCCTACCTTTGATGGCGAAACACCCACATTCGCCTCGAACAAAGGATCTCCCACATGACGTCAGAACCCAAGCCCCACAACATGCCAGCACGCAGCCCCCGGCGGTGGCTGAATGCGCTGCTGGCGCTGGCGCTGGCGCTGTCGGTGTCGCTGCTGGCGGCCGTCGGCCCCGCCCAGGCGGCAGCCCCAGCCTCCATCCGCATCGGCGTGGCCACGGGTGGCGTGGGCAGCCCGCCGCGCACAGGCGGCTCCACGGTTGGCATCGTCAATGCCCAGGGCCTGATCGAGAAAGAGTTCGAGAAGGACGGGATCAAGGTCGAATGGATCTTCTTCAAAGGCGCAGGCCCTGCGGTCAACGAGGCGCTGGTCAACCAGCAGCTCGACCTGGCCTGGCAGGGCGATCTGCCCTCCATCGTGCACCGCGCCAACGGCGTGAAGACCCGCATCGTGCTGGGCACCGGCGTGCGCACCGGTCTGTACCTGGGCGTGCCGCCCGACTCCACCATCAGCCGCATCGAAGACCTCAAGGGCAAACGCGTGGCGGTGTTCAAGGGCACCAACCTGCACCTGGCGGCGGTGCGGGCCCTGGCGGCGCATGGCCTGCGCGAAAGCGATGTGAAGCTCATCAACCTGGATCCGGCCGGCACCCAGGCGGCGCTCACCACCAAAGACATTGACGCGGCCTTCAGCTATGTCGACCTGTTCCGTCTGCGCGACAGCGGCCTGGTCAAGGTGGTGTGGTCGGCCGCAGCCGATTCGTACCGGTTCACGCGGCAGACCGTGCTGCTGGCCACCGATGCCTTTGCCACCGAACACCCCGAACTGGTGCAGCGCGTGGTGAACGTGGTGGTGCGCACGGCGCGGGAGTACTCCGAGGAATCGCGCCGGGGGGATCTGTTTGCCCAGTGGGGCAAGGCCGAGTTGCCCGAGAAATCCTGGCGCGAAGACTTTGTCGGCCAGCCCCTGCGCGTGCGCCTGTCGCCCCTGCTCGATCCCTTCCTGGTGGCCCGCTACAAGGACGCAGCCGACGAATCGTTCAGGCTCAAGCTGATCCGCAAGCAGCCTGAGATCGACAGCTGGTTCGACCGCCGCTTTTTGAACGCCGCCCTCAAGGAGCAGAAGCTCGAAGGCTACTGGCCCGAGTACGCCGCCGACGGCAACCTGGTGGGCAGCCAGGGCGTCAAGCGCTGAACCCCAAAGCCCAAATCCAAAACCCCAAACCCAACAAGAACGGAGTCCCCATGAGTCAAAGAAAACTGCGCCTCGGCGCCTTCGTCATGGCCACCGGCCACCACGTGGCGGCCTGGCGCCACCCCGGCTCGCAGATCGATTCGGGCGTCAACATCGACCATTACATCGAGGTGGCCAAGACAGCCGAGCGCGGCCTGTTCGATCAGGTCTTCGTGGCCGACAGCCCGGGCCTGTGGCACCGCGGCGGTGACGAATCCCTGAGCCGTCAGGGCCGGGTCTCGTACTTCGAGCCGGTCACCCTGTGGGCCGCCCTGTCGGCGGTCACGAAGCACATCGGCTTTGTCGCCACCGCCTCGACCACCTACGAAGACCCCTATCTGCTGGCGCGCAAGTTCGCCTCGCTGGACCACATCAGCAAAGGCCGCGCGGCCTGGAACGTGGTGACCACCAGCGCCGACAACGTGCACGGCAACTTCGGCATCGATGTTCACCCCGATCCTGCTGTGCGCTACGAACGTGCACATGAGTTTGTCGACGTCGTCAAAGGGCTGTGGGACAGCTTTGACGACGATGCCCTGGTGCGCGACCGGGCCAGCGGCATCTATGTCGACCCGAACAAGATCCATGAACTCAACCATGTGGGCAAGTACTTCAAGGTCAAGGGTCCGCTGAACATCGAACGCCCGCCCCAGGGCTATCCGGTGATCGTGCAGGCCGGCTCGTCGGAGGACGGCAAGGAACTGGCCGCTGCCAGCGCCGAAGCCATCTTCACCGCCTGGACCAGCCTGGCCGAAGCCCAGGCCTTCTACCGCGACGTGAAAGGCCGGCTGGCCCGCTACGGCCGTCGCCCCGAGCAATTGCTGGTGCTGCCCGGCATCTCGCCCGTAATCGGCCGCACCGAGGAAGAGGCCCAGGCCAAGTGGGCCGAGCTGCAAGGCCTGATCCACCCCTCGGTGGGCCTGGCCACGCTCGAGCCCTTCTGGCCCGGCGAGGACCTGCGCCGTTGGGATCTGGACGCCGTGCCCCCTTACTACCCCGAACCACCCAAGGGCATCAACAGCCGCGCCCATGTGGTGATCGAGCTGGCGCGGCGCGAACGCTTCACCGTGCGCCAGCTCTACGAGTACCTGGCCGGTGCCCGGGGCCACTGGGTGGTGGTGGGCACGCCCACCACGATTGCCGACCGCATCCAGGAGTGGTTCGAGAACGGCGCCGCCGACGGCTTCAACGTGATGCCCCCGGTGCTGCCGCAATCGCTCAACGAATTCGTCGATCTGGTCGTGCCTGAGTTGCAGCGCCGCGGCCTGTTCCGCACCGCCTACGAAGGGCGCACCCTGCGCGAGAACCTCGGCCTGGAGCACCCCGCCAGCCGCTACGCCCAGCAAGCCAAAGTGGCCTGAGCCAAGCAGACCCTGTTGTCACGTCTTCCTTCCACTTCCATTGATCAGGAGAACCCACGATGAGCAGCACCGTTCTGGAATCCACCCCCGCCGCCTCAAGCTCGGCACTCTTTGAACTTCAGCCCCTGGCCGGCAAGCTCGGTGCCGAGGTGCGTGGCCTGCGCCTGTCGGGCGACTTGGCCCCAGCCACTTTTGCCGCCCTCAAGCAAGCCTTGCTGCGCTACAAGGTGCTGTTCTTCAAGGGCCAACAGCACCTGGATGACGCTACGCACCAGGCCTTTGCCCGCCTGTTCGGGCCGCTGGTGGAGCATCCCACGGTGCCCTCGCGCGATGGCACCCAGATCCTGGAGCTCGATTCGGCCCACGGCGGCCGGGCCGACTCCTGGCACACCGACGTCACCTTCGAGCTCGACTACCCCCAGGTCGCAGTGCTGCGCTCGGTGGTCATCCCGCCCACCGGTGGCGACACCGTGTGGGCCAACACTGCAGCTGCCTACGCCGAATTGCCCGTGCCGCTCAAGACCCTGGCCGATCAGCTCTGGGCCCTGCATGGCAACGACTACGACTATGCCGCGACACGGGCCAAACCCGATGCCCACGGCGCCCAGAAGTACCGCCAGGTCTTCACCTCTCGGCTGATCGAGACCGAGCACCCGCTGGTGCGCGTGCACCCCGAGACGGGCGAGCGCACCCTGGTGGCAGGCCACTTCATCAAGCGTTTCGTGGGCTACAACGGCCAGGACAGCCGCAGCCTGCTGGAGCTGTTCCAGAACCACATAACCCGGCTGGAGAACACCGTGCGCTGGCGCTGGAGCGAAGGCGACGTGGCCATCTGGGACAACCGGGCAACCCAGCACTACGCCATCAACGATTACGGTGACCAGCACCGCGTGGTGCGCCGCGTCACGGTGGCCGGCGACGTGCCGGTGTCGGTGGATGGGCAGCGCAGCCGCCCGCCTCAGCCAGCGGGTTGAACTCTGCCAGGCCTGCGCATACCGCTACAGAGGTGCACAGTGTCTGTTGAGGGTTCAGGAGGCCAGGGCGAATCTGACGTCGCCTGCGGCTTCGGCATAGGGGGTGATGTCTCGCTCAAACACCTCCTGCAAGGCCTTTTCCGCCATCTTGAGGTCATAAGCGAGCTGCAGGTTCAGCCACGACTGGGCATCGCCTCCGAAATAGCGAGCCAGGCGCAAGGCACTGTCGGGTGTGATTCCTCGGCGCTCGAGCACGATGTCCCCGATGCGCGAGGGTGGAACCTTCAATGCCTTGGCCAAGGCGTGTGCACTGATGCCCAGAGGTTCCAGGTATTCCGCCCTCAGGATCTCGCCCGGGTGGATGGGGCGCATGCCATTTTTGATCATGATGATTCTCGGCTTCAGTGGTAGTCCACAATTTCGACGTTCAAGGGGCCCAGTTCTGTCCATACGAAGCAGATTCGCCATTGCGCATTGATGCGGATACTGTGCTGTCCGACGCGGTCACCTGTCAGCGCCTCAAGGCGATTGCCAGGTGGTGATTTCAGAAAGTCCAGGGTCGATGCGCTGTCCAGCATTTGCAGCTTGCGCTCAGCCACCGCCTGGAAGGCCGCGGAGTGCTTTGTCCTTCTGCTCTTGAACAGAAGCTCCGTCTTCTGACACTTGAACGATTGGATCGTCCGGGAATTCTATTGGTTTACCGGTCTTCGGTAAATTCTGCCGAGCTTACCTGCAAGGCCATT